>JAYQIQ010000003.1:0-7098 GCA_038141705.1 Candidatus Eutrophomonas brisbanensis | reverse complement strand
ATTGAACATCCTTGTCACTTAACTTAATTTCAAGCGAATCCGCTTTGCATCCTACGAATAAAGAGGTTGCAGTAATAATCGTTATTAATTTAATTAACGGCTTAATAAACATTAATGTCTCCAATGTCATAAATCTTGTCGTACTCAAATCTTATTCTATATGGCATTTTCATTCATCTAATGATGAGTCTGTATGGTTTATCAGGTAAACCATGCCATCTTCTTCTCTGACTTCTATTTTGGTCAAAAAATCACCCTTACAGGGGCCACCTACGCACTCCCCGCTGCTTGGAAGATACAAAGCACCATGTGTGGCACAAACAAGTAGTTGTGATTCGTCATCAAAAAACCTTCCGTGTTGCCAGTCGAGTTCTACTTGAATATGAGCGCATCGATTTAAATAGCCAGATACCATGCCACTATGACGAATAACAAATGCGGGTGCTTCTGCTCCATCAGCGTCAAGAGTCGTGAAACGGACCCCATCACCGCCATCAAGCACATCCGATGACTGACATATCAACCGTTTTCCAGAAGCCACGTCATCAAATCCTTAAAAGTATCTACACACGCTAATGGGTTTAGCGCAGCAAGTTTATCCCTCTCATGCGCGCCGTAGGTCACACCGATACTTTTTGTTTTTGCATTTTGAGCGAGCAGTAGATCATGTGTCGTATCACCAATCATTAGCGTACGATCAGGGAGCACCCCAAGATCATCCATAATAAAGTTAAGCATGTCAGGGTTCGGTTTGGGGAAACCTTCATCACCGCAACGAGTGACTGCGAAAAGATGGCCGAAATCAACTTTTTTCAAAGCTCGGTCAAGACCCTCTCGGCTTTTTCCCCGTGGCGACTGCCAAGAGACAGGCATTGTCAGTTAAATTTTGAAGTCCTTCCGTGACATGTTCAAAGGAATGAATCGTTTTATCAGCATCTAAAAAATGGTGTCGGTATCTATCAACAATACCCAGATGTTGTTCCTTTGTTAGGTTGGGAGATAAATAATTGAACGTGTCGACGAGTCCGAGTCCTATGACGTGTTTTGCTGCGGCTTCATTAGGAACTGGTAGATTGTTGTCGGCGTAGGCTTTTTGTATGCTGTTTGCAATATGCGCAGTGGAATCGACAAGTGTTCCATCCCAATCAAATACGATTAAATCAAAATTGTTCATCTAGCTGTCTTTATTTTGCTTGCGGTTTTTTGTAAGACTCATCGATAGACCGTGTCACTTGATGAAGTTCCGCGGGAAGTGGCGATTCGATTGTGATTTTTTTGCCACTTTTTGGGTGTATGCATGAAAATTTATGTGCGTGAAGAAACATGCGTTTCAAACCAAATTGTTGAAAAAGCTTATTACGCCGAAAATCTCCATATTTGTCGTCACCAAGAATTGGATAGTTTACATGGGCTAGGTGAACCCGAATTTGATGTGTTCTGCCTGTTTTTAGATTTGCTTCGATTAGACTCGAATGCTCATTGGTCTCAAGTGCCTTGAATAAAGTTAACGATGGTTTACCATTGGCGCCGTCTATCACAACACGTCGCTCGCCTGCTTTTGAGACGTACTTTCGTAGCGGGAGATCGACTTTAGAAATTTTTCGTTCCCAACGACCAGAAACTAAAGCAAGGTATATTTTTTTTGTTTTGGTTGTCTCTAATTTGTCGATGTATATTTGTAAGAGCTGACCTTTTCTTGGCCAACAAAAGCACCCCTGATGTCTCTTTATCCAAGCGATGAACAAGCTCCAAAAAAGGTTGATTTGATCTCGACGATCTTAAATGCTCAATAATTCCTGAGGAAACACCGCTACCTCCATGAACTGCGATTCCTGCAGGTTTGTCGATCGCTATAATGTCCTCGTCTTCATACAAAATCTCGAATCGTTTCAGGTATTGGGGCGCTGAATCTTGGTTTCTTTGCGCAACTCTTATCGGAGGAATTCGAATCTTATCACCCACTATGAGTCTTCGGTTGGGCTTGGCTCTACCACCATTCACGCGCACTTCCCCGCTACTGAGAATTCGATATACATGGCTCTTTGGCACGCCTTTGAGTAGCTTCAATAGATAATTGTCGATGCGCTGGTCCTCACCGTCGAGGCCTATCTCGACATGATTCACACGATCTTTACATAAGTTATTCATTTTCAATTATAATTCGGGTACGAGTCGTTTGACGACGAGAATGCCACGGTCTCATAAAGAGCGTTCGGCCTCCGGGTACAAATACCCGTTGTTAGTTAGCCGGTCGGTTCTCAACGAATACATTAAAGGCTCGTCCAAAGGTTAATTTCGCTCACCTAAATTAAAGAAAAATGAAAGTAGCGATATAGTAAATGATTTACGCGCACACGACAGTGCGGGAGATTTAAAAGGCCAACGCCGGTAGTTTGCGGGGGCTCAGTAAAACCGGAAAGATATTAATTTAGAAAACGATTACTCGAGACAACGAAAGATATTTATTTATTTAATTTATTGAAATAGTTGAACGAAGCTATCAAAAACTAGCGCCGGTTTGATCTCCCACACGCGATAATCGCGCGGGGGAATATAAATGAAGCGAATGCTATTCAACGCAACTCACTCTGAAGAGCTCAGAGTTGCGATCGTCGACGGACAAACACTCCTCGACCTAGATGTAGAGACAACAGGTAAGGAACAGAAGAAAAGTAATATATACAAGGGGGTCATCACTCGGGTCGAGCCCAGTCTCGAAGCCGCCTTTGTCAATTATGGTGCTGAAAGGCATGGATTTCTTCCCTTTAAAGAAATAAGCCGATCCTATTTCAAGGACCCCAAGGCAAATCCAACACGCGTTCGTATACAGGATGTGATTTCTGAAGGAACTGAGCTTGTTGTTCAGGTTGAGAAGGATGAAAGAGGAAATAAGGGTGCTGCACTAACCACGTTCATAAGTCTCGCGGGTCGTTACTTGGTATTGATGCCGAACAATCCACGAGGTGGTGGGGTGTCAAGACGCATTGAGGGTGAAGAGCGTGCCCAATTGCGTGATGCGATGGACCAGTTAAATCTGCCGAAAGGTATGAGTGTCATTGCAAGAACAGCAGGCATTGGACGCAGCGCAGAAGAGTTAGAGTGGGATTTAAATTATCTAACTCAGTTATGGAAAGCAGTTGATGGGGCCGCAGAAAGTCAAACAGCGCCCTTCTTGATCTATCAGGACGCAAGCCTGGTCATTAGAGCTATTCGCGACTATTTCCGCCAAGATATTGGTGAGATACTTATTGACACCCAGTCGATCTACGAACAAGCACAGCAGTTCATGGGGCACGTGATGCCTCACAATGTGAATAGAGTTAAGTGGTACCAGGAAGAAACCCCCCTATTTTCACGTTTCCAAATTGAGCATCAGACTGAATCAGCTTATTCCCGACAAGTGTTGCTGCCTTCTGGCGGATCGATTGTTATTGACCACACTGAAGCTATGGTTGCGATTGATGTGAACTCCGCTCGATCAACACGTGGCAGTGATATCGAGGAAACTGCCCGTAAAACCAATATCGAGGCTGCTGACGAAGTTGCCCGTCAATTACGTCTTCGCGATTTGGGAGGCCTTGTTGTTATCGATTTCATCGATATGGAAGATACTAAGAGTCAAAGAGAGGTGGAAAACACGTTAAGGGAGGCGCTTCGGTATGACCGTGCGCGCGTCCAAGTGGGAAAGATTTCTAGATTTGGACTGCTGGAATTGTCTCGGCAACGCCTTCAAACATCGCTGGGGGAAACGAGTCACATTACATGCCCAAGATGCAGTGGCACAGGCAATATCCGCTCTGTTGAGTCAACGGCGTTACACGTGTTGCGAATCGTTCAGGAAGAGGCAATGAAAGACAGTACAGCAGCTGTCCACGCTCAAGTGCCGGTTGCAGTGGCTTCTTATCTACTAAACGAGAAACGCGCCGAACTTTATGCGATAGAAGATCGCGTAAAAGTCAGTTGTGTGTTGATTCCCAATAACCAGTTAGAGACGCCACATTATTCGGTTAAACGACTTCGTCATGATGAGCTTGATCAAATTGATACAAACGTCGCCAGCTATGATCTGGCGGATGCGGTCGTTGAGGATGAAACACAGAAAGATAAGAAACAAGAGATTAAGAAACCTTCTGCGGCAGTCAAGGGGATCACGCCCACAGCACCTCCTCCAGCAGAAACTAAGAAGCCTGGCTTCTTTAAGCGTTTGATGACAGTTTTGTTCGGTTCTAGTGAGCCGATAGAAAAACCAGTTTCGAACAACAGACGTAGAAATCAACGGTCTGACCGTAGACGAGGTGGAAGAGACGATGAGCGTAATGATCGGAGACGTAACCGTAACGACTCTAACAACCGAAGACGCCCTAGACGTGGCCGTGGAAGAGATGAAGAAAATCGCTCTGATGATTCTAATTCTCGAAGTACGTCGCGGCGGCAAGAGACTGGTCAGGAGCCGATAGATACAACATCTAATAATAACGGCGGTGCGCCTGTTTCAACTACTGAGGGCCCTAATACTGAAAAACGAGAGGGTCAGAATGGTCGACGTCGACGTAGAAATAACGACCGAAGGAATCGGAACCGACGGGGCGATCGAAATTCTGACCAAAGTAAAGAGGTAACCAGTAATCAGGATTCAACGATTGAGGCGCAGGGTAATACCAGTCAGAGTCAAACAGTCGGTTTGCCTCAGGATGATGCAGCTAATAGCCCTAAAAAGGTTTCACTAAATGAGCCCTCTGTTCAGCGAGATACGGCCATAGTAGAGCCTTCATCGGATCCAATCTCAACGGCGTCCAATGGTATGGTCGAGACGAATCAACAAATGGCAAAAGAACAGAGTGCAGAAAAAACTGATGAACATGTTGAAGCGGTTAAGTCGATAGAACCAGAAAACCTATCTACTCCCATCAAGCAGGCTCCTCCACGACCGGCACCTAAAAAAGAGGAACCAGTCGTGCTGCCTGCTGGAATGACGATGATTGAGACCTCATCGTCCGCAGATCAGGCTAACCTTGCTTCGTCATCAAATGACGCAGAATTGGAAAAAGCACGTGAGGAACGAAGGCGTCGAAGACAAGCTAAGGCATCAACTCTAGAGTCTCAAAGTGAGCCATTACAGCAAGTAGAAACCCAAGACGACTCTAATTAATTTTCTTGGAATCGCCGCTGGGTCATTAAATTGAGGATTGTTGCGGGTACATTTTATTTAAGAATGTATCTGCACCCTCCTCGATCATATCAAGTACAAAACTAAACCCGTCTTCTTTGCCGTAATAAGGGTCAGGCACCCCTTGACCTGAGAAGCTTTGGCTGCATTCTAGGAAGAGCATGATTTCAGCGTCACTGGACGCTGGTTTTATTTTTGTCAGTATTTCGAGATGTTCGACATCCATCGCCAAAAATATATCAACTTTTTCAAAGTCAGCTTTTGATATCTTCTGAGCGCGAATACTGCTCATGTCGTACCCTCTTTTTCTGGCGGCATCCATACTTCGATGGTCAGGCGTTTCCCCTTCGTGATAGGCATGAGTGCCAGCAGAGGTGCAAGAAAATAACATTTGCAACCCTCTTTCCGCCGCTTTTTTCTTCAATACGGCTTCTCCAGTTGGTGAGCGACAGATGTTTCCCGTGCAAACCACGCAAACTTTCAGTTTTTTCTCTAAATTCATTTTTATCTTAGTTGAAGGATCCTGATAAGAATTTATCTTTTAAGCTATTTAAAGCATCTCGATATTTCGCAGCTTTTTCAAATTCTAAATTCTTGGCAGCTTCTCGCATTTGTTTCTCGACCCGCTTCATTTCCACCAGTAAATCTGATTCTGATTTAATTTCTTTTTTGGTTTCTATGTCGTCAATCCTGTCCTTGGTTGCATCTCGCTCGGAGAAAACGCCTTCTATGAGATCACGCACGCGCTTATCAATACCGGTTGGCGTTATATTATTTTCTAAATTGAAGTTGATTTGCTTTTGACGACGGCGGTTTGTCTCGTCGATTGCGCGTTGCATCGAATTTGTGATCTTGTCTCCATACATAATAGCTCGACCGTTAATATGCCTTGCCGCACGACCAATAGTTTGTATGAGAGATCGTTCGGACCTTAAAAAAGCCTTCTTTATCGGCATCTAAAATTGCCACTAAAGAAACCTCTGGAATATCTAGTCCTTCTCTCAATAGGTTAATTCCAACCAGCACATCAAACTCGCCAAGTCTTAAATCACGAATAATCTCAACACGTTCGACGGTATCGATGTCGGAATGTAAGTAGCGCACGGAGACACCGTTCTCTGCCAAAAAGTCAGTCAAGTCCTCTGCCATTCTTTTAGTCAGCGTAGTAACCAAGACTCGTTCATGAAGCTTTGCCCGTAAATTGATTTCGGACAAAAGGTCATCGACTTGGGTGCTGGCTGGGCGGACTTCCAAGTCCGGATCGACAAGCCCTGTAGGCCGAACGACTTGCTCAACAACGCGTTCTTGTTTCTCTAGCTCATAATTTGAGGGTGTTGCAGAGACAAAAACGGTTTGTGGCATCAACTTCTCGAATTCATCAAATCGCAGTGGCCTGTTATCCAATGCTGAAGGTAGTCTAAATCCATAATTAACGAGATTTTCTTTGCGCGCTCTATCCCCTTTGTACATTCCACCAATTTGTGGTGCGGTCACATGAGATTCATCAATGAACATAATTGCGTTTTTGGGTAAGTAGTCGATTAATGTTGGTGGTGGATCACCTTCATTTCGGCCCGATAAATGTCTGGAGTAATTCTCGATTCCTTTACAAAAACCCATTTCAGAGAGCATCTCTAGATCGAATCGAGTACGTTGCTCAATGCGCTGGCATTCAACAAGCAGGCTATTTTTTTGATATTGAGCGATTCGCTCACGCAGTTCGAGTTTGATGGCCTCAATAGCTCTTAGCACGGTAGCTCGAGGGGTGACGTAATGACTTGATGGGTAAACAGTATATCGCTTGACCTTATTGATGATGTGACCCGTTAACGGGTCAAAAATCGATAGAGACTCGATTTCATCATCAAATAACGCGATACGAATGGCATGTTCAGAATTCTCGGACGGAAAAACATCAATTACATCTCCTC
>JAYQIQ010000002.1:0-13807 GCA_038141705.1 Candidatus Eutrophomonas brisbanensis | reverse complement strand
ACGACCAACACGTCTAGGTCTGTACCATAAAGCACCTGAACGCATCGGTGGGATTGCATACTATTGGCTCGCCACGCACATTAAATGAGGTATTAACAACCATCGGGCAACCCGTCTTCTCCTTAAAACGCGAGACAAGCGCATGGAAAACTGGATTTGTCTCTTTGTGGATAGTTTGCAAACGAGCAGAGTAATCGACGTGCGTAATCGCAGGAACCAACGAACGCGTGACGTTGAGCCTATCGATACCGAAAGATCTGTTTCAGCATCAGTTTCCAATCTTTTATCTTGCTTAACATTCGAAACAAACAACATATAAGGGCTTGCATCACCTTCTTCAAACCAGTCGCCCGCATCCTCCGCTAAAACACTGGGCGCGAAGGGCCGAAAACTTTCTCGAAATTTCACCTTAAGGTTCAATTGTTTTTGCATACGCGGTGATCGAGGATCAGCGATGATGCTTCGCGAACCTAGAGCCCTCGGACCAAACTCCATCCGCCCCTGCATCCAGCCAATAGCCTTCTCATTGACAAGCGCTTCGACAGTACGCTCAATTAGTTCACGATCGTCAAATTTTTCAAACTTGGCTCCACATGCCAGAAATTGCTGCTCAATTTGCTCATTAGAGTACTTCGGTCCGAGAAAGGACCCAGACATCCCATCGCCATCAGTAGTAATGCTCCGATCGAAGCCACAATACAAGTGCCAAGCGACAAGCGCAGAGCCGAGCGCTCCGCCTGAGTCACCGGCAGCGGGTTGAACCCAAATATCATCAAATATCTTTTCTCTTCTGAGCACCCCGTTTGCAACACAATTGAGCGCCACACCACCCGCGAGACATAAATATTTTTCGCCCGTTATTTCTCGGATATTTTTTCCAAGTCTAACCACTACCTCCTCGGTCACTGACTGAATAGATGCCGCAATATCCATATCACGCTGCGTGAGTTGACTTTCTGGTTTCCTTGGAGACGCCCCGAACAAGTCATTAAATTTCTTACTCGTCATCGTTAGGCCAGTAGCGAACTCAAAGTAACGCATGTCAAGATGAAAACTACCGTCATCCGCAACATCGATAAGATGATCTCGTATTAACTTCGCATAAATCGGTTTTCCGTACGGAGCAAGCCCCATGACCTTGTACTCGCCAGAATTAACCTTAAACCCTAGATAATAGGTAAACGCTGAATACAACAACCCAATCGAATGGGGAAAATGAATTTCTTTGATAATTTCAAGAGAACTGTTCGTTCCAACCGCGATAGATGCCGTAGTCCACTCGCCCACCCCATCCAAAGTCAAAATCGCAGCGCGACGGAATGGAGATGGATAGAACGCGCTCGCCGCATGCGACAGGTGATGCTCGGAAAAAAGTAATTTACCTTTCCAATCAACATCAACTCCAAGAACCTCATTTAAGCTCTTAACCAAAAGCGTTTTCTGAAAAAGTTTGTCCTTTACCCAAACAGGAATCGCCTTACAAAAACTCTTTAAACCGCGGGGTGCGAATGCAAAATATGTCTCAAGGAGTCTCTCAAACTTCACAAACGGTTTTTCATAAAAGATAACGTTTGTTAATTCTTCCGGGCCAATGTTGGCTTCGGTTAAGCAATATTTGATCGCCTCTGAGGGGAAAGCAGAATCATGCTTTTTTCGCGTGAATCTCTCCTCCTGAGCTGCCGCAATGATTTTGCCATCTTTGAGCAAACAGGCAGCACTATCGTGATAGAAAGCAGAAATTCCAAGTAGATACATGCTGACTTTGGGTTTCTAAAATATTGTGTAAATGAAGGGCGCTATCACTGAACCCTGCGCTAGTATCAATAGTCCACCGAAGACGACCAGAATAATGACTATTGGCGCTAACCATAATTTCTTCCGCTCACGCAGAAATTCCCATAGCTCTTTTATTAAATCCAACTTAACAATCTCCAATTAAAATTGGCGCGTAAAAGATTTCGCCGCATGTGCCCTCTTTTTTTTCTCAACCCAATAACTCGTCGATGGCACTCGACGCAGCTTGAGTTCATCTCTACCAATAAGCTTAAAAAATAAACTCATAGGAACAAAAATAGAGAAAAATATAAGGCTGAGTATGATTGGGCTCACCACCTTTCCGAGCAACTCACCAAATCTCATCCAAGCACGGTTTAGCGGGGACAACCATTCAGAATTTTTAAGCGCACCCAAAATTAATAAAAAGCCGACTAACAGCAATACATATCCTATTAGCTGGGGTTGGTGAAAACCAAAAAATCCGCCAATAGATATGGCAACAAATCCCGTCACGATCCCAAATTTCCTGTTTGATGGCAACAATATATTGTCGTTGGACATATGACCTTCAACTCCCGTATTAAGGCATCTCTCGCGCTACTCGGAACCCCAAATCATCCGCTCGTGACCCATGTGATCTAAAAACAGAAGACTCAAAGACAAAAGTGTTTTCATTATTTAACCACGAACTTCCCCGAAACCCTCGTAACTCACAATCCCCCCCCAACCATGGTTGCCCGTCGATTGGGTAGGCTGCCCGAACTATGGGCCCAGCACAATCCTCAATCCATTCCGAGACATTGCCAATCACATCGTATAAACCAAATCTATTTGGCTCATAGCGACCCACGACAGAGATCGCCTCTGAGCCATCGTCGCAAGGAGAGGTTGCTAGCCCAAGGTCTAGAGCCCTATCGGCTGATTGATCGTAAGTGTTGCCGTATAGACATATTTCAGAAAGCGGCACATTGAAATATCTATTCATTCCCCTTCCCGATCGCGCAGCGTATTCCCACTCAGAGTAAGAGGGTAAACGATAGGTATACCCAGTTTTTTTAGATAACCATCGCGTGTATTTTTTCGCCTCACCCCATGTAACATTTACAATTGGAGCGCTTGGCGTTTCTACCGCATCAGTAATGTCGGGGCATCCGCCGTCCTGGACACAGGCTGACCACTGCCCCTTTGTCACCTCGAATTTACCGATAGCGAAGCGATAATCAAAGCCCACGGTATGATAGAGGCCCACATTGTGACCGCGTCCCGATGTGCTGGGCGGAAAACGCATGTCGAATTGGCCGCTTGGAATTACCACTAGCTCTGGAGAATGTACGCTATCGTGAAGTTCTTCGACTACGTCAGCGCTTGTCACATAACCAATGGTATAAATCAAGAGCAACCACATTGCTAGCATGAGATAGACCTTCCTAGTTCAACTTCGAACCACCTTCTCGTTGTATCCCGGAATCAGGAACTCTCGCTCTTCGGCGTCGAAATTTATTCCCACTCAATCGTAGCAGGCACGGTTAAAATCCCGCGTTATTGATTTTATTCACTATTCCACTCAATCATATAACAAATATCGTATACAACGCGATTGATTCCACGCACCTCATTAATTATTCGATTGGATATTTTCGAAAGCAACGAGTAAGGCAGCTCCACCCAATTCGCCGTCATAAAGTCTGAAGTCTCGACTGCCCTAATAGCTACAACATACTCGTATGTTCTGCCATCCCCCATAACACCAACAGATTTAACTGGTAAAAACACACAAAAAGCTTGCGCAGTTTTTTCATACCAGCCAGATGAGTAGAGCTCCTCGATGAATATAGCATCAGCAAATCGAAGCATGTCCGCATATTCTTTACTAACTGCTCCCAGAATTCTGACCCCGAGACCCGGGCCAGGAAATGGATGTCGGTACACCATCGCATGTGGTAAACCTAATTCTTCGCCCAACTTCCTCACTTCGTCTTTAAATAGATCTCGAAGTGGCTCGAGTAGTTTTAGGTTTAATGTATCGGGCAGCCCTCCAACGTTATGGTGTGACTTTATCGTTTTTGCTTTTTTTGTTTTGGCTCCAGCTGACTCAATCACATCAGGATAGATCGTTCCTTGCGCAAGCCACTTTGCATCTTTAATTTTTTCGGCCTCTTCCTGAAAAATCTCAACGAACTCTTTACCTATTATTTTTCTCTTCTGTTCGGGATCTACAACACCTGAGAGTTTTTCCAGGAATCTATTTTCTGCATCCACATGAATGACCTTAACGCCTAAATTTTCGCGAAAGGTCTTCATTACCTGATCCGCCTCATTCAATCTAAGCAGTCCAGTGTCGACAAAAACGCAAGTTAATTGATCACCAATCGCTTTGTGTATCAGAGCTGCCGCTACAGACGAATCCACCCCGCCAGATAAGCCTAGAATGACGTGCTCCTTACCCACTTGTTCACGGATAGTCTTAACAGACTCCGCAACATAGTTGGGCATTGTCCAATCAGGTGTTAGATCGCATATATCTAAAACGAACCTTGAAATAATCTCGCGACCTAATTTTGTATGCGTGACCTCTGGATGAAACTGCAAACCATACATTTTGCGAGAATCATCCCCTATCCCAGCTATGGGAGTGGATTCATTAGAGGCTATGATTTTGAAGCCATCTGGGATTTCAACTACCTTATCGCCATGACTCATCCAGACTTCCAAAAAACCATGTCCCTCGGAATTCGAGCGGTCTTGAATATCTCTTAGAAGGTCTGAATGCCCACGCGCTCTGACCTCTGCAAAACCGAATTCCCGCTTCTCGGCATTTTCAACTCTTCCGCCTAGTTGTTCAGCCATAGTCTGCATCCCATAGCAAATACCGAGCACGGGCTTACCCATTGCGAAGATCTCTTGATGCGCTTTCGGGCTCTCATTGAGTCATACACCGAAGCAGGCCCCCAGACAAAATTATTCCGCTTGGATCAAAAGACTGTATATCCTCAAACGGATAATCATAGGGATGCAACTCACAGTAAACACCCATTTCACGGATACGCCGCGCGATTAACTGCGTGTACTGAGATCCAAAGTCTAAGATGAGGATTTTGTTTGCTTGCATGACGAACTACGTGGCTAGCAGCTAGCCAAAGAAAAATTAACGAAAAAAGTTATTCCACCCGGTAATTTGGAGCTTCTTTTACTATTTGCACATCATGCACATGGGATTCTTTAATTCCCGACGCGGATATTTCGACGAACTCCGCGCGCTCATGCGCCTCGTTTATCGTCGCACATCCAAGATACCCCATCGAGGAGCGTAGCCCACCTACCAGTTGATGCAAAACAGCCACCGCAGAGCCCTTATATGGAACTCTACCTTCCACTCCCTCTGGGACTAATTTTTCCGCCTCGGCCTCTTGCCCGTCCTGAAAGTATCGGTCGCTTGACCCCTTTGCATCGCCGAGATTGAGCCCATACCACGGTAAGATTTATAAGATCTCCCTTGGTACAGCTCTATTTCTCCAGGAGCTTCTTCTGTACCAGCGAGTAGACCTCCGAGCATAACCGTTGATGCTCCTGCTGCAATCGCCTTCGCGATATCCCCAGAGTAACGAATTCCTCCGTCGGCTATGAGTGGTATTCCATCTTTTAAAATTGCGCTGGCGACATTATCGATCGCCGTGATTTGCGGAACACCGACACCTGCAACTACTCGAGTGGTGCAAATTGATCCAGGGCCTATTCCTACTTTCACCCCATCTGCGCCAGCCTGGACCAACGCCTTGGCTGCATCAGCTGTAGCAATATTTCCACCAATCACTTCGACTGAACTGAAGTTACGTTTGACCCAAGATACTCTGTCGATCACCCCTTGAGAATGCCCATGTGCCGTGTCAACGACAATTACATCCACCCCAGCATTCACCAATTTTTCAATACGCTCATCCGTTCCTTCGCCAACCCCAACTGCAGCCCCCACCAGCAGACTACCTTGCTTATCTTTAGCGGCTTTGGGGTACTCCGAAGACATCAAAATATCTTTCACTGTAATGAGACCCTTGAGGTGAAAATTTTTATCTACGACGAGAACCCGCTCAATACGGTGTTTATGCATCAGCCGCATTGCTTCCTCATTACTCGCACCTTCCGCAACCGTGACCAATTTCTCCGCAGGCGTCATAATTTTAGCGACTGACTGGTTAAGGTTTGTTTCAAAGCGCATATCACGATTGGTAACAAGGCCTACAACTCTGCCAGCGTCAACCACAGGAAGCCCAGAAATCTTATGTTGCTTCGTTAGCGCAAAAACATCCTTGACGCTCATCTCAGACGTAATCGTCACAGGATCCTTCACTACTCCATTTTCAAAGCGTTTGACCCTAGACACTTCCCGCGCTTGAATCTCAGGCGTCATATTCTTGTGAATAATCCCAATCCCACCTTCAAGGGCAATTGCAATAGCCAACCGAGACTCGGTCACAGTATCCATGGCCGCGGAAACAACCGGGATGTTCAGCGAAATGTTTTTTGATAATTTAGAAGCTAACGAGACGTCTCGCGGGAGCACAGAAGAATGTGCAGGGACTAGGAGCACGTCGTCAAAAGTCAGCGCCTTTTGGTTAATTCTCATGTTTTTAGTCACCCAAAGACGTTATTATACGATATATCCATGCCTACTCAAAATTAGCGATTAGTAGCGGTGTCACGTGAGTTCAACTAAAGTTAGATCAATATTCTTGGTACTGTTAAGTTTGACCATTCAAAGCTCGCTCTCCGCAGCCGAGTCAGATACGCGTTCGACGGCATTCAGCGCACTAGAGGAAGCCCGATTGCTCGTAACAAAAGCTTCTGAGCTCGGATCTCTGTGGATTCTCGCAAAAAGAAAATCTCGAAAAAGCAGAAAAATCATTTGCCAATGAAAACTACGTGGAGACTTTAGAGTTTTCTAGTGACGCCAGCGCATTCGCCAAACTTGGAATCGAGCAAGCGAGCTCGCCGCCATACGAGCACCGTTAACTGTCAGAGTTTTTTCTGCCGAGCAACCCTCTCCTTCTCAAATCCTTAGGGTCTGCGATAAGGGGGCGATAAATCTCAACACGATCTCCGCCCTTGAGAACATAATCGCTGAAAACCTTTTACCCCACACCCTACACTCGAGACCTTGATTGCATTCTCCTGTAACCAATTGCAAACTAGAGAATCATCAAACAAATCAGAAATACGATATTCACCACGAGGAAGAACCGAAACTTGAAAAAAATCGCGAAAAGTAGATGCATAAATGATCTCCACTCTGCTATCGGCGTTACTCATTACATACCTTCTGAGCTCGAGTCACGAATGAATCTACAATGTACTGGTAATCGAATTGAAGATTGGACCTAAGATTTTCTCTAAAAGCGCATTAGAAAACTCATAGCTCAAGGAGAACATAACCCTACAACCAAGATCATCGATACCCTTAAAGCTCCACCGTCCAGAAAGATTTTTAAAAGGGCCCGAAACGAGCTCCATACTTATCTCACCGACTGCATCTTGGGTTGGTTCCGAATCCGATTTCTCGTGGAGAACGATTGAGAAACCCCTTAAATTTGATATCGATTTCCGCCACCATTTCGTTCACCTCACGTTGAAGTACTCGAGCCCCACCGCACCACGGCAGAAAATCAGGATAACTCTCGATATCATTAACAAGGTCGTACATCGATTTAGCTTTGTGAGGCACAAGAACAATTTTTTCTATATGGGTCATAGCACTAGATTTAGCCTACAATTGACACTTTAGCGATCTTAATTTGCATTGTTTTTAGCGCCTACGTATTGATGAGCATTGTTCAAAACAAAAAAGCTTTCCACGATTATTTTATCGAAGAACGCTATGAGGCGGCTTATCGCTTTTAGGCTGGGAGGTAAAATCGATTCGTGCTGGGCGCGCCCAATTGAAGGAAGCATATGTCGTTATAAAAAACGAAGAATTATTTTTAATTGGTTCACATATAAGCCCCTTGGAATCAACATCGACGCACGAAAAAGCAGATCCAATCCGCACGCGGAAGCTTCTTCTACATGCAGAACAAATATCCAAATTAATTGGAAAAGTCGAACGCGCTGGCTACACACTCACACCTCTCTAAATTTTCATTACTCGAAGGGACGAATAAAACTCGAGGTGGTCTCGCAAAAGGTAAGAAACAACATGACAAAAGAGCCGCGACCAAGGAAAAGGATTGGCAACGGGAACAACAGCGCTTGTTAAGACAAAAACGCTGATCGCGTATCAGCCGTAATCTAACCCCATAACTTCTCGCACGTCTCTCATTGTCTCTTGGGCAATCTTCCTTGCCTTATCATTTCCATCAGCGATGATATTTCGCACCAAGGCTGGGTCATCAATAAACTTTTGAGCGCGCTCCCGATTGGTCGTAACGATTTTTGTATAGAAGCCACGACTGGCTCCTTGCACTCGATACATCCGATCCCAGCATTTTGCACCCACTAACCACCCAGTCTTTCGTTTTTCATCTGAGTAAATTTCATGCAGTTGCCAAACTGGACACTTTGCAGGGTCGCCTGGGTCATCTCTACGAATCCGCGCAGGATCCGTAGGCATTTTTCTCACCTTTTTACTAATAGATTCGTCGTCTTCACGAAGTGAGATCGTATTGTTATAGGACTTGGACATTTTTTGTCCATCAAGACCCGGCATTTTCGACGCAGCCGTCAAAAGTGATTGCGGCTCAGAAAGAATCATCTTTCCGCCGCCTTCTAAATACCCAAATAAGCGCTCACGGTCTCCTAATGACAAATTGGCAGACTCCTCAAGTAATGCCCTGCCAGAATCGAGCGCAGCGATATCACCCTGCTCTTGATATTTGTTTCTAAGTTCACGGTAAAGCTTTGCTCGTTTGCTTCCCAGAGTCTTTATTGCTTCCTCTGCCTTTTGCTCAAAACCAACCTCTTTACCGTATATATGATTAAACCGCCTAGCGATTTCTCTCGTAAATTCGATATGAGGTACTTGATCCTCGCCTACCGGAACTAAATTTGCACGATAAATTAGAATGTCAGCCGACTGGAGCAATGGATAACCTAGGAATCCATAAGTTGAAAGATCCTTCTCAGACAATTTTTCTTGCTGATCCTTGTAAGTGGGAACCCGCTCTAGCCAACCCAAAGGGTAATCATCGACATTAACAAGTGCAACTCTGCATGCTCAGGTACTTTTGACTGGATAAATAAAGTAGCTTGGGACGGATCTATTCCAGCCGCCAACCAATCAATCAACATCTCCCATACATTTTCCTCGATTATCTCCGGGGAATCGTAATGAGTGAGTGAGCGCGTGCCAATCTGCGACAAAGAATAAGCACTGGTATTCATTCTGCAGTTTCAACCAATTTTCTAGTACACCGTTGTAATGCCCCAGATGCAGTGCGCCAGTCGGTCGCATTCCAGATAAAACTCGATCATCAAACATCAAAAATGAACACTCCCCTCTTAAACCCCGAAAATCAATTTAATCGAATATAAAAAACCGCCAATGATAGGGTACATAATCGACCCAAGGATATCAGTCACCATCAACAACATGATTATTAGCAATCCATATGGCTCAAGTCTTGCTAGTGAGTAAGCCATAGAATTTGGAAGTAAACTCACAGCAATTCGTCCTCCATCCAAAGGTGGGATGGGTAAGAGATTAAGCACCATCAGAACCAAATTGATAACGATTCCACCTTGAGCCATAGCAAGCGCAGGATCCGTGAAGTAATTTACCGGGGACGTTACAACTAATTTAAAAACAATCGCCCACCCGATCGCCATAAGTAAATTTACCGCAGGTCCAGCCGCAGCCACCCAAAACATATCCTTTTTGGGGTTACGCAATCGGGAAAAATTCACTGGAACTGGTTTTGCCCAACCAAACGCCAACTTTCCACCGCTCGCGATGAGAAGCACCGCTGGCACAACTAAAGTTCCGATTGGATCGATGTGTTTTAGGGGATTTAACGATATTCTTCCCTCTTGGTAAGCAGTCAAATCCCCTAGCCTCTTGGCAGTACCCATGAGCAGCCTCATGAAGTGTGATGGCCAAAATTGCCGGAAGAGCGTACAAACTCAGTATTTGAATAAAACCAGCGATATCCATAAGCGCAATCTAATCGGTGGCCTTAGAGACGCTTCTATTACAGACTGAACAACCAATTTCATGAAATCTAAGTTACTATCAGCTAGCAGTGACAACAGATCTATAGATTATAGCTGTTCCCCATGACTTTGAATTCAAGTTATCGATCCATGCAGAGCACCAGAAAATCTATAACCGGTGAAAATATCGTTGCAACGACACAACCGTTAGCAGTCGACGCCGGGCTCCAAATGATTAAATTGGGCGGAAATGCTGTCGACGCCGCTATTGCAACCGCAATCACCTAACTGTTGTAGAACCAACCATGAATGGCATCGGCTCTGATGCATTTTGTATCGTTTGGGATGGAAGCAAACTGCATAGCCTGAATGTCTGGACGATTCCCAGAAGAATGGAAAACGGATGATTTCATTACCCAACCTGAAATGCCGAAGGAAGGCTGGGCTAGTGTTACTGTACCTGGTGCGGTATCAGCGCGTGGGCGGCGCTTTCACAAAATTTTGAAAACTAAACTTTTGAAAAAGCTTTTTCGAGCCTGCTGTTGAGTACGCGACCTCCAGGTTTCGCAGTTACTCCAATCATCGCAAAGATAATGGTTTGAACAAGCTCCTCGTCTAAAGATATTTCCGGTTTTTCCGAAGCCTTCCTTCCCAATGGAAAAGCCCCTGTCGCGAGCGAGATTTTCCTTAATCCAACACAGGCGCGTACCTTACATTTAATAGCCAAATCATGTGGTCGGGATTTTTGCGAGGGAAAACGCTTCTGAATTAATTAATCATTCAAATCAAAACGGCGGAAAAAACTAACACTCGAGATCTGCAATCACATAAAGCCGAGTGGGTGAAGCCCATACAAGCAAATTATCGCGATATCACCGGTTGAATTCCGATGGTCAAGGAATTGCCACTCTTATGGCATTAACTATTCTTGACGAGTTTGAAGACAAAATCTTCGACTTGACTGAAGCCGATCGTATTCATCTGGAGATTGAAGCAATGCGATTGGCATTCAATGACGCGTATCAGCATATCTGCCAGACCCTGATTTTATGGAAATATCGATCGACCAACTGCTCGATGCGTCTCGATTAAAACAACTCGCGAAGCAAATAAAACTTAACGAGACTTGCAAAACCCTTGCCAGCTCTCTGGTGAAAGCTCCGATACGGTCTATCTATCAACAGCCGACTCCAATGGAATGATGGTTTCATTTATCCAGTCGAATTACATGGGGTTGGCTCTGGAATTGTTATACCCGGAACCGGTATTAGCTTACAGAATCGTGCCGCTGGCTTGCTGTAGACCCGAAACACCCAAACTGTGAAGGGCGGTAAAAAACCATTTCATACGATCATCCCAGGATTCATCACCAGAGAGATGCCTCCACCAACTTCGGGGTAATGGGGGGCGATATGCAGGCACAAGGTCACCTTCAAATATGTCTCGCGCGATGGCAGAGACAAACAGGACCCACAACAAGCAATTAATCACTCAAGGTGGAAACTTAACAAAGAAGGGAATCTCGTTGTTGAAGACTCCTATCAGCCCGAAATACTTCATTCCCTGCAAGCTAAAGGGCATACCATCAATCCAATTCCCTATGGCTCTTTTGACTTTGGAGCCTCGCAAGTTATTTCTAAAACCCAAAACGGCTTCATCGGTGGATCCGAACCCAGACGAGATGGGTTAGCCAAGTCAATAACAAATTTCTAGTTTATCTGCCGCGATCTCGAATAGCAGATAATGTCGTGCGGGTTGTAATAATTTCAGGGTCGGCTTTGATCTCTATTAATGCCGCTGTATCCGCACTAAGCGCTATGTGAGTCTGCTCCTCAAACTGGCTTGTACTTTCAACTGTCGCACCGTGCAATCCATAGGCTCTAGCCAACGCAGCAAAATCAGGATTCTTTAACGACGTTCCATAAACATGATTCGGATATTCCCTCTCCTGATGCATCCCTAATCGTTCCGTACATCCCGTTGTTGAATACAAGGAATAACACCTTGAGGTCGTACTGAGCTGCTGTCGCGAGCTCCTGCCCATTCATCAGGAAACAACCATCACCAGAAACGCTAACGACAGTTCTATTAGGAAACGCAATCTTTGCAGCTATTCCAGCTGGGACGCCATACCCCATCGCACCATTCGTTGGTGCTAATTGTGACCGATAACCGGAGTACTTCCAGTAGCGATGAATCCAACCAGAAAAATTTCCTGCACCATTTACCATGACAGTGTCTCGAGGAAGCTTACGCTCCATGATTTGCATTACTTCAGCAAGATCAACATCACCGCCCATCGATACCGGAGTGACATTTTCCTCATACGCTTTTCTTGCGTTTAGTCTCCAGTCGCCCCAGTTACATTCGACGGGATCCATATTCGACAACTGACTGGATATAGATTCGAGATCCGCATTAACCATAACCTCTGCTTGGAAAACGCGCCCGAGCTCTTCCACACCCGGATGAATATGCACAAGCCGTTTGTCCAGCACCGGGGGCCTCCAAAAGAGAATACTCTCCAGTGGTCATCTCTCCCAACCGTGCTCCCACCACTAGCAACAGATCACTGTCACGAACAACGCCAGCAAGTTTTGGATTAATTCCGATGCCAACGTCTCCAACATAATTGGAGTGGCGATTGTCTATAAGATCCTTGCCGTCTGAATGTACATGCTACGGGGAGATTATTTCTTTCGCTGAACATCTTTATGTTTTCACAGGCCTTCTCAGTCCACCCAGAACCACCGAGTAGCAAAAGTGGCTTTTTGCTTTCCAACAAAAGTTTTCGGATTTCGGCGAGAGAATCATTATCAGCAGCGTATCGAATGCTTTGAATCGGTTTAGCGTCTGCTACAGCCTCTTTGGTGACCAACATATCCTCTGGCAGGTGCCAGCACCACTGGACCAGCCGCCCTGAGGTAGCTACCTGAAATGCTCTTGCAACGTACTCCGGTATGCGATCTGCACGATCAATTTGCGCGACCCATTTCGTCATTTGACCAAACATTCGTCGATAATCGACCTCCTGAAAGGCCTCCCTCTCCACCATGTCACCACCAACTTGCCCGACAAATAACACCATCGGGCTTGAATCTTGAAAAGCTGTGTGGACGCCAATGCTAGCGTTGGTTGCACCTGGTCCTCGCGTCACAAAACAAATGCCGTTCGGACCTGTTGCTTTTCCATAAGCCTCAGCCATAAAAGACGCACCACCGTCACCGCGAGCTGACAATAAGCTTAATCTGATTTTTTTTTAGAGAAAGTGCATTCAGCACATCCAGATAGCATCTCGGGCACGCAAAACTATCAACCCCATGTACAGAGCTGATCAACCAGTATCTCACCACTTCTCATAGCTTCTATCTTTTGTCATACGTAGAGCCCTAACAGAAATAAAAGCCCGCTTTCGCGGGCTTTAGGATTAGGCCTCGTCAGAGGTTTACCTATTCTTCATCAGCTAGAACAGCTTTCATGCTAGTTTAATCGACCTTTATTCTGCCTCCGAGTACCTTCACTCGAACTTGCTGACCTTCCTTCAAATAGTCGGCCACCATTAACCCTCCCTCTGCTATCTGAGAAATGTGAAGTAAACCATCTTTCCCATGGCAACACCTCCCCAATAGCCCCAAAGTCTAGAAGCTTAAGAACCTCACCATTGTAGATCTGACCAACTTCAACCTCAGCCGTGAGCTCTTCGATCCGTTTCTTTGCAGCTTCTCCGCCGGCTCGATGAAATACACGCCATTTTTAATTGGTTTACCGTCTTTAGACGATATCAACCGTAGTTCCGGTCTCCTCGGTAATTGCACACGGATAGCTTCGCCTCCACCTTTCCGATCACATCGCGAATTTTCTCAGTGACTTGGTCTTCATTTGGATCATCCGA
>JAYQIQ010000001.1:0-390534 GCA_038141705.1 Candidatus Eutrophomonas brisbanensis | reverse complement strand
CTACTATACAAACAAAGCAGACAGCGACCCCTCCCCGACCCCATTATTGAGGCCCCCAATATCGAACGAACGCTCGCTCTATAGCCAGATTGCCGTAATGGTGGCCAGAATGCCATGATGGAGTGTGAGGGATTGAGAAGCACCCATATGACCATTCAACCACCCATCAAACCCAAGTCCTACCGTAACATCTAACAGGTAAAGACTTGGGGTCTGTGGTAAAAGAATACCCCATAGTATATTTTTAGCCCACGTATTCTGTGGTGTGTGGTAGTTTTTCACCACATTGGCACACTTGTTGTATGTATTACCCCTACACAGTACAAGTTAGCCATGAGACTGTGTGACTCGAAGCTCAGTATGTGACTGGCATGAGAAACAGGTAGATTCCTTACAGTGCCTTGGCGCTGCCAGATAGAGGAATCCAGCCAGAAGCAGAGAGAGTGGAAGAAAGGGCGGCGACCCTTTGGAACCATGAGGCCAAGGACTCACCATTGATTAGCCATTGCCTGAGTACTATCAGTTTATCTCATGTTAACTCTGTGTGTTTTACCTTTGTGGCTTGGTGTGTATGGTGCGAATGCCTAGGTTCGGGCTAGGCCACAAAATAAAGCATATAGGGAGGAAATTATGTGTAGATATAAAACTTTTGAACAAATCAGAGAAATCGGACTCAAGTATTACAACGATGATAGCTTCTGTGCAGTTATTGCGGTGACAGTCGCTTCTGGCTGTTCATTCGGCAAGGCATACAACATCTGCAAAAAACTTGGCCGCAAAGATAGGAAAGGTACTCCAATGTGCATATCTATCGGCGCGATGAAAAAGCTAGGTTACAAAGTAGAGCGAATGCCTATTCGGCCATGCAAGACGCTGATGATGGCAGAAAAGCAGCTTCCGAAAACTGGCACATACTGGCTGAGAGTCGAGAGGTCATATTGCCTGTGTCAAAGATGGCCGCCTGATGGATTGGTCAACAAACAGCAAAAAACGAGTATATGAGGCTTACAAAGTCGAAACCGCCTGAGATGGCGGTCTGTTGGAGATGGTCTCCCAACACTGATGAGACAGACCAACTAACGGAGGAAATCATGAAAAATACTTACCTTGACAGATTGAGGTCGCTGACGTTAAACGCAGAACTGATATTCACTTGGTAGAAATAATCGGCGCCCTGATTATAACCGCATTGTCTACGCTGTTTGGCGTGGCGGTTACTACACATACCTGAAAGAGAGTGCAATCTAGTCGAAACCGCTTAGGCGGTCTCAGCAGGAACTGATGAGACAGGCTAACAAACTGGAGGAACCATGTCTTCAACAGAAATCGAAAGTTCTTTGCGCTGAACAGTCTGATGAGTGGGTGCTATAACTGGGAAGATTTGCATCATCACGCTGCGAGTAGATTACTACAAATCGGCTCTGCTAGGGCTAAAGACTGGCTTGGTCAGTTTCAACGTGATTCAGTTCATCAAGGAATACGAGGAAGGTAATTTCGGAGAGGTTTATACCGACTTCTCTGACCCTGAAAAGGTTGTGAATATCTACGTTTACATCCTTCGCGAGGAGATAGTCGAGCGTTGGAAGCACCGAAGGGAAGAGGGGCTTGCCCTAATTCACGAGTGGGCCTAAAAACTACACTGATGAGCCTACTGGTACTAGTCGAAACTCCTTGTGCGAGTCTGTGGAAACCAAAGGAGGAAACCCACATGAAAGAATTTGAACATAGAGTGAAGCCCAGGATTCTAAAAGAATTTGAAAGCGATGACCATAGCTTGTTCGCTCGAATAATCTTTAATAACTACTTAGAAGAACCGTTTGAGGTCATCTTTCAAGACTGTTCAGTGAATCCTGAAGGGGATGGTGAGACAAGTTGGTTCAATGACTACATGAAAGCATATCAGTTTGTTGTCACAAAAATTCAATGTCACGAACTGCCATGCTACTAACCACACTGACGAGCCTAGATGGTGACTAGGCGAAACCCCGCAAGGGGTCTGTGGAAACCAATAGGAGGAACCCATGAGCATAAAAGACACTATAGAATCCGTCCTGAAGAATGGATACGTTGACCATATCCACGACAATCGCAGAACTGTAGCTATCAGACGAGAATGCGAGAGAGCCAATCCAACTGGCCGAGTCAACCTGACATTTTCAGATGAGCAGGTTGACTTTGAGTTCCAGTAACACCAAGCGCAATCTAACTGTTAAACAGGCAGAGCGAGCCATCAAGACTTTCCTGTACGGCCAGAGGGTCAAGCTCAAGCATGACCAGTGCGACCTACTGATTAACCAAGCAAAACGGTGGTGTTGGATAGAAGAAACTACCCCGACACGCCTGAGACTTACTTATGATATGCCCAACGCAGGGGAAATGAGCGGATGGTGGAAATATATCGCCATCAACGAATTCCACTACATTTCAAACTACTAAGGAGGAACCCATGAAAGCAGAAGTATCAATAAAGACAGTCTACGGGACTGAGAGAATCTATCCAGAGAACGACACTGCCAGAGTGTTAACAATGATGACAGGGGCGACCTGTCTCAGTCGGCAAACCATCAGCCTTGCCAAGAAGCTAGGCATTGAGTTCGGAAGTAGTAACCCAGAAAATCTAACGGAGGAAACCATGAAGGCAATACGCACAAGCGCGAGTATTTATCGTGAGAAACAGACCATTGCAGAGTTTGAACTGCTTGAAATGAACCCATCCACAGTCGGGACTCTGAGCCTGACTAAAACCATGCTGGACAAGGCAATCATTGACGCGAACGCTAGTGTCAGACAGCTTGCCAGACTCTTTGGTGTGGATTATGACGAACTCCAAGCAGGTGAGAGGGTACAAGTCCCGTCAATTCTTGAAGATAAAACGGAAGCTACCGTTACATTCTACAAGACAGCGAGAGGCGACAGACGAATCTCCATACAGAAGATTAAGAAAATCGCTTCAGAGGGTGACACCTTAAACCTGACTTGGGCTAGACGAGAGTCTGGCGAACTTATCCTAGTGATAAAGGGATAAATTGTTAATGAGCAGTGGGGTACTACAGGGCGGGCAAACCCACAACAGAAAAACCGCTCTACCCCCTGTACTATCGGAACCTAAGTAACAAAGTACAAGAGGATAATACCATGAATTATAAGCTAAAACAAAAACTTAGAGCCAACCTGAGGTTCATTTGGGAGATGATTTTCAGCACCTTGCTGATGGCATTTCTCATCGCGTTAGTCACCGTTGATTTCTTCAACTTAGGGGGGTGAATATGTTTGAGTGTGTGAACTGTGGCGAACAGAATACCCTTGGGGACTGCTGCCCTGATTGCTGCGGCAGGGAGTGTGACTGGTGCGGTGATGAGATACCACTGGACGAGGATGTGACGCGAGGCGAGTTTGTATTCTGTCAGACTTGCAATGACAGGAGATAAAAAAAGCCCCTATTACGGGGGCAAAACAACAAGGGAGTGTTGTTCGTTTACAGTTGTGCTTGCAGTAAAGACCTGTTAAGTTTAGGTCTAATCTAATGAGTCGGCGGGATTGACAGTCCCTGAGCAGCCGATGAGACTTGCTAAAGAATCAGCGCGACCGACTCGCCTGTATCCTACCAAGTCTCTCCCTTCTCAACAAGTCTCCCGTCTCATGCGGTGTTTATTGGCGTTGACCTACTCAATCGTCAGTCTCAGGACGTTAAACAAAAAATCCAAGCTCTGACTCACCCTTGTCAACTTGGCCCATGAAGCACCCCAATTGGGGTGAGCGATTCACTCAACGGATGGAGTGGCCCGTAAGGGCGGGGAATATTTAGTACCAGTGTTTGGTAAGTAGTTATTAAACACTCTGTTAAGCAGGCATGGGCTTTGGATTAGCTTCATGGGGAAAAAGGGGAAGGTGTGCCTGAAAAACCTGTTTGGTTAGCATACTTTGCACACAATGTTAAGGACACATTTTTCATTTTTTTGTCCGAAACTTTGAATAGTGTGTGTTTTTGAGACTGAGTGTGTTGTTTTTTGGGCCTGTGTGTTGGTCTGCGTGTTGTTTTATTTTCCCAGTTGGGATTTTTATTTTCCCAGTTGGGATTTTTTAGGAGGATGAATGAAACGAAAAGCATATTCACAGACTTTTGAGACATTCTGGAAAAGCCTGGAGAACTACTTTCCTAAAGGTTCAAAGTGGAAGCCTATCGGGAGTTCCAGAAACTTGAATGTAATCAAGAGGATGCGGAGTTTATAGCAAGTAGATACAATGAAGCAGTGAACGCAAAGAAAGAAGTAATAGAGCGAGGTGGATGGTCTGCTCCGTTGAAGCACGTTTGCAGATACCTAAAAGGGAGGAGTTTGATTGTGAAATCAGCGAGCGACTTGATACAGGCAGGACAAAAGACGAAGAAAGAAGAAGACAATACGCTGAGTTTTTCGGCGGAGCAGAAGCAGACTTGGGCCAAAGTCTGGGCCATGCTGGAGGCGAGCAGGTTGGTGAGCGAGCCAGTAACGTCCACTACCTCAACATACTGGATGAGCCAACTGATTGACTACCATCCTGACAGGCTTCTCAGAGGCGCTGTATGGCTCACTAATAATCATAAGGGCTTTTTGACCCTTGGGCATTTAAGAGAGGCTGTAGCGGCTCAGAGAGGCGACTGGGGTGCATATAAAGAGTTTGAGTCCCTGCCCCATAAGCCCGCAGATAAAGAGACCGCACAAAAACACATAAAAGAAATCAAAAAATTACTTGGTATGTAGTTGTCAACGACCTCAAAAGAGGTGTAGAATGACCACTCAACAATGGGAGGAACCAAAAACACCACGTCAGAGCTAGAAAGATACATCAAGGAAAATATAAACCAGTATGAACTGTGTCCGATTGGATACCCCAAGTTCAAAAAATTATGACCCGCAGGATGAGATAGAGATTATGTCTAGGGAGGATGAGAACCTCCTGGATGAAGTCTTAACGCATCATGTTGATGACATTGGGAAGCTGCAAATTGACATAGCCAAAGCTATGTATGGTGATTGGCAGGCCAACATCAGACTACTGGGTGTCTTGAAAAGGGGATTTAAATCTTACTTTGATTACCAACATGGATGACTTGGGATGCGAGGAGACGCTTCAGAAGTGGCAGGATGAGTACGCTGATGAGTACGCCCAAGCAGTGCCGCCATAGATGCTCAGATTGAAGAACGGATGATGGAGGAACTGTAATGCGTTCTAATCCACGAATATATGTACACAAAGGGGAAAATACAGAGCCAAAGCCATGATGACGATTCAGTCGCAATCCTAAAAAGGCTAACTGGGTGTCTGCACTCTGCGACATACAAGCAGACCTTGAAGAACGTGATGTAGAACTATCTACAACGTCTTGTATTTCCTGAGTCGAGAGATGGAAAAAATTCGTTGCTTGGCTATTCTTTTTGATGAAGAGGAGGACAATATCAATGAGCTGTCATGAGAATGAATTGCAGAAGGAAAGAGAGTACGAAGAGTTTATGGACGCTTTGAGGTTGTAGATAAGAAGGTTAAGTTGTTAAACGAGGTTGGGAGGATTCGCTTCCTATGGTATGTGCCGTATTAGCCAAGCACCTTGTACTTGGTTGTAAAAGAATGGGCGATACCGAAGAAACCTTCTTAAAGCTAATGAAGGAAAGCTGGGACGGAATGATTGAAATGAGGGAGGTTCACTAATGCCAGTCAAAATTCATGGTAAGGAATACACTACGGTCGTAGAAAGGATTAACGACTTTAGGAATGATGAGAGGTTTGAGGGGTGGTCAATTGAGACTGACATAATATCTACTGATATTGAGAACTGTATCATCAAGGCGACTATCAAGGACTCAACTGGGAAGATAGTTGGTACTGGACTCGCACATGAAGTTCAGGGTTCAACTAATATCAATAAGACTTCTCACGTTGAGAACTGTGAAACATCAGCAATTGGTAGGGCGTTGGCTAACATTGGTAAGGCGGGGACAGAGTACGCATCAGCCAATGAAGTATCTGACGCTATCATTAACCAGAAGGTAGAAGAGGCCACAGGGAAGCTCAGAGGGCTTGTATCTGCGGTTCTTTCTAATCACTCCAGTATCGTAGCAATTAAAGAGGGTATCGCCTTAGATAACCTCTCTGAGGCTGCGGAGGAGTGGTTTACTTTAGAGGATGAGATTAAAGCATCCCTATGGATAGCTCCGTCAAAGGGTGGAGTTTTTACAACGCGAGAGAGGGAGGTGATTAAGTCTTCCGAATTTCGCATAGCACATTTTGGAGGCTCAGATGAGTGATTACGAAAACAAAGGCGTTTTATTTAAGAATGATAGAAAGGAAAAGGAAACCCAACCTGACTACACTGGGAAGATTACCTTGGGCGGGAAGGAGAAGCGATTAGCTGCTTGGTTGAAGGACGGACAGAAGGGGAAGTTCATGTCCCTTCAGGTCAGTGACTTCCAAGAGCAGGCACAATCTCAGGCCGCTCCTCAACCAGTGTTGAATGATGACTTCTCTGATGACATTCCATTCTAAGATGCACTACGGACATTTCTTAAAACGTCTGCATGAAGAGTCCAAACGGAGCAAGAATAGCGTAGCAAAGGCCATCAATATGGACAGGTCTAACTACTCTAAACTTTTGGAAAGGGAGGACATGATGTTGTCTACCTTCCACAAAATCTGCAAGGAACTTGATGTTAAATTGGGAGACTTAGATGGGACAGTTTTGGATTTGTAACTCGTCTCACACTAGGGAAACTTTCCTCCGTCAGGCTAAGGAACTGATGGAGGAGAGGCCCTACGTTGTCTGGGATGTAGACTTTGGTAAACCCAGAACGGGCAAACAGAACAACGCGCTTCATGTCTTCTGTAGATTGGTGGCAGAAGAATTAAATAAGAATGGATTTAGCGTTGAGTCTTTTTCAAAGAAGGTGTGGAGATTCCTTTTTCGCCAGAAATAGTAAAGGAACATATTTGGAAGCCGATACAGAAAGCAATAACAGACAAGGACTCTACCGCAGACTTGACTACGTTAGAGATTCAATCTACTTATGAGAATGTTAATAGAGCCTTGTCTAATAAAGGAGTACACATTCCATGGCCGCAGAAGTAGAAACCTTATACATTGAAAGTAAGGAAATGCTAGACACACAGAGAAGTATGCCTGGTAGAGGTAAAGCCTTCAGTATCGCTTTATTAAAAGCTAAGTACGGGAAGATGAAAAAGGAAGACATGATACGGGCTACCAAAACTATCAGAGCATTGGAAACAGGAGAACCTTGGGATGCGATTGAATTTAGAATTGGATGGGCAGGAAGCTGAAGAAGTAATAATTTTAATAAAGGAACTGAGGGAGGTATTGGAGGATGTCAGAGAAGATTTGCGCATATTTAAAATGCAACAGGATAGTGGACAGGGGGAGAGCAAACGCTAAGTTCTGTTCAGATAGATGTTCTAATAGAAATAAAGCATACAAGGCGACAATGGAATACAAACAGAGTGGTCGCAAGAGATACACCCTGACAGATGACGATAAGTACAGAGATTTAGTTTTATTTAATAGAGAGTGGTTAAGCAGAAGATTATGAGGTTTATATGTCTAAACTTGAGTGTCATTCTACGAGAAACGCTCCACCCCTTGATTTACTACAATACTGTACAACTGAAAGGGAGCTAGAACTCTTATCCGCTTGGATAGAGTTAGGTACTTCTGCGGCGGCAGCAAAAGAGCTTGGTATTGCTGACCGTACCGTCAGGGCTGCTAAACAAAGAGTAGAACTGAAGGCTGCTGAGAAGGGCTGGCAGAAGACTCCAAAAGAAATACCAGATGGGTACAAGTTAAAGGGTAGGTCTACTCTCTTTGACTCAGACGGTAACACTAAGATTGAGTGGGTAAAGACTGAAGCGGATAACGAGAGACAAGAACAGATAATGCGAGAGGTCACTGAATCTCTCACTCAAGGTATAAAGCCTTGGCCCCTTGTTAAAGCTCCTAAGAAAACAAGTAAAGAACTATGCTCAGTCTATACAATCACTGACTATCATATCGGAGCCTATTCCTGGAGCGAGGAGACTGGTGAGGATTGGGATATTAAGATAGCTGAAGACACTTTACAAAAAGCCTTCACTGATATGATTGACGGTACTCCCGACTCCGAACAGGCTATATTCGTTCAGATGGGAGACTTCCTCCACTGGGACGGTTTAACTTCCGTCACACCCCTAAATAAGCACGTTCTTGACTCTGATGGACGCTACCCTAAGTTAGTCCAAGTCGCCATAGAAAGCTGTGTCAGGGCCGTAGAAATGCTCCTTCATAAACATAAGCACGTTCACGTTGTTATCTGTGAGGGGAAACCACGATTTAACTGGTTCTGTCTGGTTACAGGCTGTTATGAATATGGCGTTTAAGAATAATAAAAGAGTCACCGTAGATAACAGTGTGTTCCCATACTACTCATTTACTTGGGGTAAAGTCTTTCTAGGTTGGCATCATGGTCACCTTACTAGGATAAAAGGTTTGGCGGGTAAGTTCTTCTCCGAACCCAGATTCAGGGGTGAGATGGCTAATACGGATTACATCTATCTAGCCACTGGTCACTATCATACGAAGGAATTATTTGAATCTTCAGGTGCGGTGATTGAAAGACACCCCACGTTAAATGCCAGAGATGCCTATGGAGCTAGGGGATTTGAACACTCCCAAAGAGGTGCGTTAGCAATCACTTACCATAAAGATAAAGGCGAGATTAGTAGAGTTACGGTAACACCATGAGACAGTTAGACGAATTGAATATCCTTGAACACTGTGAGCAATGTATCTATCACTCCAAAGATAAATACAATCCCACTAGAACGTATTGTGGGAAGCTCGCAGAAACATACGGGAGGCCCGTAGAGATATGTGTGAACAAACACTTTCCAATCCCATGCCCTTTACCGAAGGTATAGCCAAGGTTAAGGAATCCCTGTAGAGGTAGTATGTTCTACTTCTACCGTTGGCAGTATTTGGTGTGTAGGTTGTGGCAGATATTACAAGGACGTTATTGACTGGAACACTTACGACGAGTCTCAAAAGATTCTAGCCATGAAGAAGGCTACGGAACACTTGGAAAAGAAACGTCTGGGAGAGGTCACTGATAATCAGGATTACTTATGAAGGCAACAGACAAACAGATAGGTGGCAGTCATTATAAGGGAATGAAGATACAGCCTATAGAATATATACAGGCTAATGATTTAAGCTACTGCGAAGCTAACGTAGTTAAGTATGTATCAAGGTGGAAGAGTAAGAACGGTGTTGAGGATTTACTAAAGGCGAAGCATTACATAGAGTTGTTGATAGACTATGAAGAAGAAAACGCTTAGAGCTTTGATAGATGACGTAGCTAAGTTATTACAGAAGCACGTTAGGTTGAAGGCTGCGGTGGCTGCTGATAAGAATGGTTTTATAGAGTGTGTCTCCTGTAATAAGTGGTTCCACTGGAAGGATATGCAGGGTGGACACTGGATTGAGAGAGGGAAACAGGCTACAAAGATAATGGAAGAGAACATACACCCCCAGTGTAAAGGATGTAACCAGTATGGAATGAGGCATAGGACTCACGTTAGGGAAGGTTACTCCAAGTTCATGAGGGATATGTATGGGGATGATTTCTGTGACCAGATGCTAGTAGATAGTAAGAAACCGATTAAATACTTCAGACCTGACCTAGAAGATATGGTCAAAGACTTGAGGAGAAAGAATCGTGAACTTGAAGCAAATCTGTGAATGTGGAAATAAGATGTTAATCATCTACGACAGGGAAGATGAACTTGTAGTTAGAGGGTTTTCTGTCCTTGGTGTGGGAAGTGGCGAAAGAATGATATGCGGAGTGTGTTGGCTTGAAACGGGAAATCCAGACTGTAGAAATAGACCCCATGGAACCAGACGAACTTGCGAAGTGGGTGAACAACAACTTACCCTTTTTGGAGGGGACGGAACAGAGGGCGATTGGGACTCTTGCGATGATGGTGAGAGACTATTCGGAGTTCATGGAGGAGAATAATACAGTAGATGAATTATTCAGTATGTTCATATCCATGAGATACAAGGAACTGATAGACGGAGAGCTACATTAAGAGAGGTCAGTACGACACCCAAAGGCGAGGGTGGAGGAACCCAGGATGCCGCACTGCCTCAAAACTATTGACCGAAGTTGTAATTAGGGTCAGAAACTGCCTGCCTAATATCTAATACGTCTTCCTCTGGAAGCTCTGACAACAACTTGGACACATTAGAGATTAGTATCTCTGGTATTTGCTCAGCAGCAGAATCTGCGCTTCTTAATAAAGTTATTGCTCCAGAATCTTCAGAGAAAATGTTTCTAATTGGGTCTGCCCTGCCAGTAGTTTTTGTCTCTACCATATTGCTTTCTTTTAGATAAGAAGCTCGTACGCTTTCTCTAAATTTATTGATTTCAGAGCGGACATCCATCTTGGGCCTTGTCCTTGCCTTCATAGAGATACTTCTTTCTGCCAAGGTCATAAGTTTCTTTACTTTTTCTTGGTTCTTGCCAAGCAGGTCTCTACCTATTGCCTGATAAGCCTCTTTGTTGACTCCATTTTTTATAAGATTTTCAATCCCTCTTTCATCAAGAAAGTCCAAGCCATTCGTGTACTCTCTTTGCATTCTCTGATAAATCTTAGCCATTGAGGGGTCTACTTTTCTAATCATGCCTATAGTTGTTTTTCTTATTTCCTTATGAAGCTCTTTAAGCTGCCCTCTAGCAACTCCATTACCATAAGCTGAGCCAGGAACCATCTTTGATATTTCTTGATTTATGCGCTTCTCTAAATTAATAACGTCTTCTAGCCTTGATTTGGCGAATCGCCCAGTAACAGAACCAGAAAGCTCAGAGACAAGATTATTGATTAGAGATACCGCACCTTCATCTAAGCTAGAAGTAACAACTTGGCCTTCAAATGGAACAACTAGGGTAGATTCGTATTTTTTAGAAAACTCTCTTAAATTCTTAACAATAGGCTCAACGCTTACCCAGCTTCTTGCTGATTTTAAGTTTTTAAGAGTATCTAGTTGACTACCGTAAACAGTGTGCATTGCTTTGTCAGCAGCAGACTTTAGGGTTATAAACTCTTTTCAAGTTCTGTTTGCGTTCTTGCTACACCTGATTTGAAAAAGATGTAAAAGCATCTAAAACAGCGTCTTTTTGTTTTGCTATGTCCTCGTCAAAATATTTTGAAGAAAAGATACCCATTTCCCCAAGCTCTCTACCAATTTGAGTCAGCATTGAGGCAGATTCTGTAGCTGTAGGTGACAATGAAGGGCCGCCAGACCTTAAAGCAAATTCTTGAGCTTGTGCTAGTGCTGCTGGGCTGTCTGGAGCAGCATCTATAACGTCTAAAATAGGTCTAAACTCTTGACCCATCTCAGATAAACTAGGATTTGCTGCTCTGTATCCACGATATGCTCTTATGCCTCGTCCTGCGCCTAAAGTAACCGTATCAAATACAGCACCAATAGTAGCCTCTCTTGCAGCACCGCCTTCTTGAAATCCTAATTGAACTTCTCTGTCGGCTATTACATCTTCAGCAACTTCTCCAGCAAATGTTCCTACTGCGCCGCCAATAACTCCACCAACAACTGTTCCAACAGGGCCAAAAGCAGAACCTATGGCTGCACCAGTACCAGCACCAGCAACAGCACCGCCAATATCAAGAAGTTCACCAATGCCTAAATCTTCTTTACCCTTCATAAGTATTTGAAGACCAGACATAGAGACATCATCATCTCTGCCATCTGCTATAGCATTCAAATCCTCAGTAGAAAGCTCACGAACATACCTTTCTGGTATGTCTCTAGCCACTTGCAGTAAATTATCAGCCATCTTATCTACCTCTAAGGATTTCTCTTCTTGCCGCTTCTAAGGCCGCCTCATCAGCGTCTGCTGGTTGTGCTTCGGAAGGTGGTTCTCTTCCAATACTTTATCTAGTGCTGACTGTTTTTCGGCATCAGCATCTGGCCCTGGAGCAGCTTGAGCTTGGCGTTCTCTTTCTTCCCTTTGTATTTCAATCCATCCACCAGGTGTTGCGCCAGGCTGACTAAAATAAATAGCTTGTTTCTCCAAAATACCAAGGGCTTTTTCTGTAGCCGCCGCCTTATCTTTGTACCATTGGATAATTGCAGGCTTATCAAATCCGCTTGGAGCCGCTGTCGCTTGAAGAAGCTCAAGCTCTTTCTCGCTCAAAGCTCCCATAGTAACTTGACTAAGCTGGTCTAAAGTAAGCTCCCCCAGTAACTTGTTTTAAAAAAGTTTGTAGCTTGATTTAGTGGCTCCAAAAATTCTTCCAAGGCTGTGGTTGCTGCACCCTCTTCAACAAGTCTTGCCGCTTCTCTAAGATTGGATACCATAGCCCTATTAGTACCAATTTTTCAAAAGAATCTGCTGCAATTTGTGCTGACTGAGTTCCCATCCTTCTTGCTTGATAAATGTTTCTCTGCTGCTCTGTCTGCATTTCAAAGCCTTCATCCAAAGACCTTCTAGCCTCTTCTCCTGTAAGTACATTTCCATCTATGTCTTTTACTATTGTGTCTCCTGATTTAGAAGCATAATAAATGGTTCCATTAGGAAGTATATTTTGACCTCCAAATATCTCATCTACTGAGCCGCCCTCTTTAAGCTGCTGCAATCTAAATTCAGCCTCTTCAAGATTTATTTGGTCAAGCCTCTGTTGAGATTCAAAAGACGTTAATTCTTGGTCTCTTCTTTGTTGAGCAAGCAACCTATTTTGAACTGCTGTTTGTTGTCTTTCCTGAGATTCAGAAATAGCCTGAATATCCACCAAGCAAACTCTTGCTGCGCCATTAAATCAGCTTCTTGTCTTTGAGGCATTTGCATAGATAAAGCAGATACTAGAGGAGCCTGAGTCCTAGCCAATCCTGTAAGACCACCAGTTAACTACACCCTTCAGAGCTTCCCTTTCTCAGTATTTCTTCTCTCAGCATACCCTACTGCGTTGCTTCTTGTCTTTGCTGAGCAGGAGTCTCAATAATGTCGCTAAATAAAGATTGTATGTTAATAGCCATTATTAATTCCTTGCAGTTCTTGACCTGTGCAGGAGAACCGCAAATAAAGATCAAGATTGTTAATAATTCACTAAATTCTCAAAGAAATTAATAATTCACAAATTCTTGAAAATTACCACCACCAGAGCCGCTACTGGTTGTTGTTGTAGTAGTTCCAGAAGATTGGCCTGATTTTTCCGCAGCTAACAAGTCAAACAGACCTTGATACTGCTGCTGTCTTAGAGCGTTTCTAAGAGCCTCAAATCCCAACTGGGATTCTATAGCAGATTCAGCAACACCAGCACCCAGACCCAAACCAGTAGGCTTGCAAGTTGAGGATGCCAAACGAGCATGCTTCTAACTGAGGTGTAAGCGTTCTCAAGAGTTCAGTCTGTGGTGTGTAAGCAGTTGGGATAGCCTGCAAACCAAGCTGGCCCAATAAACCCATTCTACCACTATATTCCTGTAGGCCCTGTAGAGTCTGTTGAGAGCGTAGTGCCTGTTCAGCCCTAGCTTGTTCCATAGCAGATACAGCAGAAGCAGCACGTTGCTCTTCTATGGCTTTATTTAAGGCTAATTGTTCAGGAGTACCACCAAACATAGAGGTTTGGACACCACCCCTACCTTGACCAAACAGTCTTTCTTCTAGCTGAAGTCTGGCTCTTTCTCTTTCAGGAGCCTGCATAGCCTCTAGTCTTGAAAATATATCAGCTTCCCTAGCAGCCATTTCTCCAGCTTGAGGCGTTAACATTCCAATTACACCAGCCTGTTCAGCGGCACGTTGTTCTGGACTTGCTAACAAATCAGTTGCATATTGACCAAAACCAGTCAAAGACCTTTGTAATGCAGCTTCTTCTGGAGATATTTGAGCAGTCATTCCTGTAGGACTAAGACTAGCCATAGCTCCTGTAGGAGAAGTAACAGTAAAAGGCTTAAACTGTGCCTGCCTTCCTACTTCACCTAACAAACCGCCTTCGTAAGTAGGTAAATCGGCAGCACCACCAAAGAATATGTTAGCTTCCTGACGGGCTTGACCTATGTCTTTCATGGCTTTGTCAGTTAATACGCTCTGACCTAAAGCTCCAATAAGGCCAGCACCTTGGCTTCCAAAAACCCATCGCCCCCAGAACCTAATCCAAAAAAATCCATGGCTTGATTAGCTACGCCACCTAAACTATGTTCTAAACCTAATATATGCGGCATTAGTAAGTCCCTCCATCAATAGTGCCAGTGAATGTTCCTGACACTGTGAGGTCAGCAGCAGTCGTAGTCCCCGTAAATGTCGGGCCAGCTAGATTAGCCTTAGTAGCTACCGCAGTTGCTATGTTATCAAATTCGGTGTTCACTTCAGTTCCCTTCACCACTTTAGCAGGATTGCCTGACACCAGGGCATCCTTGGCGGCAAAGTTAGTTGTCTTCGTGTAATCAGTCATTAGACAATCCTTCCAAGTAGTGCATGAATATTAAATTGTTGAATAGCTATAGACTTACCATCTACCGTAGTCTCAACACCTACGGATACAACAGCACCAGAACCAGAAGTGTTTATCTTCTGTCTGTTAATTAAATTTAAAGAAGAAGAATACTCAGCTTCAGTGTTGTATTCGGAGATATTATATTGAGCGGCGTTATTAGCAGGTAACGTATATGCCTGCTTCTTATAAGCATTGGAATAATCATAGGCCCAGTTCAGTACGACTGTAGCCTCAGCCCCATCAAAGGTAGTTAAGTTAACCTTCTTAAGAAATTTAAGTACGGAGCTATCCCCAAATGAAAGGGGATGGGAGAAGTAACTTAGCTGATAGGAGCCTGTCCCGTCTGTATAAGTATCATATTGAGCGATGCCAGTTGCATTGCCAATATAAATAGTGTCATCCACCAGATTAGTAAAACATAGTGGCGCGATGCTAGACCAAGTGGTAGCCCTATACGAGCCATCTTGGAGAGGAAACCTAGTATCAAACACATACACCGTCTGAAGGACGGGAAAGTTAACAAGGACAAACGCCTCTTTAGGCGAATAATGTAATGAGATATTACCCGTTTCACTGGCTACTAGATTCTTAACGTCATTGTTGACGTTCTTAGATACATCCCCAATAGGTGAGGATTTTTCCTGAATGGTTCTTGCAAGACTTCTTACGCCTGAGCGTTCTAAAAAGATTAAGTCCTTACCAGTAGAGATTACAGCGTCACGAGATACGCAGCCTATATTAGATATAGTATCGGCTAGGGTCATAGTAGAAGGAGAATCCGCCCCTTCGTAAATAAGAATAGCGTCCTTACCAAAAATAACTAGAAATCCATTGTGAGCAGATAAAGCTACAATCTCATCATATCCATTGGGCCAGACCTTAGATACATCTATAGAACCTGAAGAACCCCCAGTCCAAACAGTCCCGTCTAATAGGTCACTCCAGTAAATAGTAGATTTATCGCTAGCAAAGTCAGCCACCCACAATCTACCAAAGCCAGCTAAAACTTCGTTACCTTGTGGAGGTGTACCCGCAGAACCAGAATGTGCTGACATCTTCTGAACAGCACCAGCGGTATTAGAATATACTAGGGTTCTTGTGACCTTTGGAAGAAATACGCTTTATCGTTAAAGTTAACTATCTTCCAGTTATCATCAGATACTGTGTAAGAAGCAGGAGTCTCGTCAACTAAAGTAGTAGTCCCTGAGAATATTAAACTATTCCCAGCGGAGAATACTTTTACATTCCCACCTGAATCCCTGAATTGGTGTACTGCCTGTATTCCATCAGAACTTCCCAACACAGAAGCTCCGTTAGTAGACACCATAGAATAACCTTTACGCGCAGCAACCCGTCCCTCTTTGTCAATAATGCAGTTATCTGCAACTGACGCAAAGGTAGGGTCTTGAGCTAACGGGGCATCTTGGGTATTTATCCCCGCAAAGCCTGGAGCCGTAATGGTTATGCTTTGTAGTTTCTGGGCCATTATCGTACCTGAAAGGTTAACTCAGACGGGTATCTGTTAGCGTCAAATGCAATAGCGTCAGATAGGGAAGTAGAGGCTACAGCAAATTGCTCCGCAGCACTCTGACCACCTGTCTCACCCCTTTCCCTCAAAGCCATAGCGTAAGCTAATTGAATAACAGGGTTAGTGGGTACTGACAAACTATCTGAATCGCTGGATAAATCAGCTTGGGGTTTAACAACGTCAAATCTTAAAGCGTATGTAGCTTCGGGCTTTGGATAGACTTGGACTTGTAAATCTCTACTAGAATCCGTACCTATAAATGTGTAGTAATCAGGAGAACCTGATTGGGGTGTAGTGTTGTAAGTTACGTTATTAAAGTATTCCTTACTTCTTAGGTGCATAAACCTTTTAGACGTAGTATTCATTACGTCCTTTATAACAGCCAAGTCACCACTGCCCGTAAGTGAGTAGGTATCTGTCCCACTTACCGTATTTACAGTTATAGAATCTCTAAGCGCAGTCCAGTCAAAAGAGTTCTCAACTATCTTCTTAGCGTCATTAACTAAGTCACCAATCAAGGAGGAGTAGTCTGTTTCATTGACAGTTGTAACTGTATCCTCCCGTAATCTTCGGAGGACGTTATTAATTAAATCTAAGTATGTCATTAGAATCGCCTTCCTATAGATTGAAGCATTCCTAAAGCCTGAGCTACGTTATCTAATTCTCTAAACTTTGGCTCAAATAATTCTCTTGAAAACATCTGTTCTGTAATTGGTGCTTGTTGAGCAAGCATCATAATTAATCCATTTCTTCCAGGCCCAACCCCAGGTCCGATTCCAGGTCCGCTTGGAGGCCCAGATGGTGGCCCAGATGGTGGCCCAGATGGAGGCCCAGATGGTGGTCCGCTAGGAGGGCCAGAAGGCGGTCCAGACGGAGGGCCACTTGGAGGGCCAACTGGTCCTGTAGGTCCAGTAGGTGTAATTCCAGTCCAGGACCTGTGTAGGTCCAGTAGGACCTGTGGGTCCTGTGGGTCCTGTGGGACCTGTGGGTACTGTGGGTCCTGTGGGACCTGTGGGTCCTGTGGGGACTGTTGGTGTTGTTGGTCCTGTTGGTACTAAAGGCGTTATAGGTTCGGTTATTATAGGTTCAAAAAAGGTGTAGGCTCTATAGGACCAGTAGGCCCAGTAGGTATTGTTGGAGTAGTCGGCGCAGTTGGAGTAGTCGGCTCTGTGGGGACTATTGGTACAGTTGGCTCCGTAGGTTCAGTAGGTGTAGTAGGTTCAGTAGGTGTAGTAGGAGCAGTTGGCTCAGTTGGAGTAATAGGCGCAATAGTAGGAGACATAGGAACATCAGTTGGCCCCATTGGCATTGTTAACCAAGGAGGAAGAGTTACTATTTTGCCATCTCCTAAAACCGACTCTCCTTTACTATATGAATCTCCAACTTTATAAAGTTCATTATTAGCTGCGTTTTCATCATAAATAGTTTCGCCTGTTGTTTCGTGCTTAAAAACGCCGTTACCTTCATATACCCAAGGATGTTCATTTTGAGAAAAAATCGGAGTAGTAGGCTCAATAGTTGGCTCAGTAGGGACTGTGGGTGTTGTTGGCTCAGTTGGTTCAATAGGCGTAGTAGGGCCAGTTGGTTCAATAGGCGTAGTAGGTTCAGTAGGAGCAACAGGTGTAGTTGGCTCAACAGGCGTAGTAGGTTCGGCAGTTGGTGCAGCAGTTGGTGCAGCAGTAGAACCCCTTGTGCAACATCCGTAATGGTTATCCTATCCATTAATCTACCGCCCATGTCCATACCTGTTTCGGCATCTAAACTAGCGGTGTCGTGAAATATCCCAGCTTCAGAAAGTATTTGAGAAATCTCTTTATTAGAAGTTGCGGCATTTGTTTTTGCTACTAAACTAGTAAATTCGGCTTGAGTTAAAGGAACTTTATTTTCTTCAGCTAAATCAACATAGTCAAAAAAAACATCAGACGGGCCAGTTACACTACTTTTTAATAGCTGATTTTGTAAATTATCTTCTTCTAAAGACTGACCTGTTTCAGAATATCCAGCTTGAGCCAAAGCAACATTTACTTCTTCTCTTGGTATGCCTAATGTTTGTTCTACAACGTGAGAACTAAATCCTGACGTTCTTAAATATTCTGCTAAAGCATCTGCTTGTTGTTCAGCAGGAACTTGATTTTGTATTTTAGAAAGCTCGCTATACGCATTCTCAAACAAAGCCTCTGCTTGAGTAAACATACCCTCCGTTTCAACTGGTCTAGTAAGTTGATAAAGAATATCGTCTAAAACACTTCCAGTAGCAGAAGCGGTAGTCCCTGGAGTGTAATCTGGCCCCATTGACAAAAAACCGTTGCTCATTACTCTTCCTCAACCATGTTAGTCAGCATATAGTGGGCGTTGTATTGCAAAATCCCTACTAGATATACTGGGTCTAATCCTTGCTCAACCTTTTCCACACACCACTCGTTAAGCTCAGAATCAGCTAGTTCTGCTAGAGCGTCCATCTTGTTGATAGGAAACTCTACGACAGTCATCATTTTTCTCTTGAGACGCCCTTGGTCTTTTCAAAGGTTCTCATTGCACCCAAACCTAACATACCCATTAGGACGGGCATCATTTCACTCAAAGCTATTAAAGGAACTTCTACACCTGTATCAAATAGTTCCAAAGCCATATTCACAAAGGGTATTACAAGAAAGTTACCAGCCATTCCCAAAGCGCATATCCAACCAATAGCAGGTCGCCAACCAGCAACAAACATACTATTATGAGCTGCTTCAACTTTATTAACCTCAATCTGCGCCATGACCTGTTCTTGGGCATGACGTTCAGCCATAGTAGCTATCTCGTGAGACAGCTTCTCTTTCAAGTCTTTATCAGGTATTACCTTATCTAAGATAGCACTGACTGGGCCAATTAACGCACTAATCATACGAATATAACTGCACAGAATAAGATAACAATAAGACCCAAAGTACAGACAACTACCTTGCCTGCTTCTTCTTCAGTCATATCCTGAACTTTCTCGCGTATCATTTTTCCAATTCGTCTCATAACATTCGTCCTATTACGGTTACAGTAGCTACAATTAGTATCCAAAATAATCTTTCCCCAAAGGCAACAGACGGAGACATAGTTTGTAGTTTCTCGTCCATTGTATTAATTCTATTCTCAATAGAAGTTTGGCGATTAAACATAGTGGTGATTCTTTCCTCCACACGAGCCAAAGATACAACGGCCTCTTGGAGGTCATCTATCTTAGATTCTATTCTGTCTATTCTATTTTCCAATTAGACTCACCAAATAGAAAACAAACATTATCCCTATAAAACAACCAAGCACTACTGATATGTCCATCATGGCTGCTCTGGTTTCTGCTGCTTTCTTTGCCTCTGCTATCCTTAAATTCCTTATCCTTGAGCGTTCCCTTAACATATCGTGCCAAAGGTTCGCGTTTCCCGTCCAATAGAATATATCCTTCAATTCCTTCTCTAGTTGCTCTGCCTTCTGTTTCTGAAGGGTAGCTTCTAGTGCTTGGCTTTCTACTGAACTACTACCTAGCAATTTACTTATCTTACTTGTAGTCTTTGCTTTCTGTTCTAGGACGCTAACTTCTTCCCTAGCATCCCAGAACTTACTAATCGCCTTTGTTAAGTCCTGTACTTCTTTCCCTTTGTGGACGGCCTTCTTAATAAAGTTAAATGCCTGGTTAGCTGCTGCAACCGCTGCTACTATTTCTGCTGGCATTTTAGTACACCTTTATTCCATCCTCATTTGGGTTAATTAATATCGGCTTACAATAGGCCGTTATGGTTTCTGTACTTGGGCTTCCTCTTCTCCGCAACTTAGCTGCAAATGAATTACAGGTATCTACGTTGTAAAAGCACATAGCCTCTCTACAGGAGTCGTTAGCTACCTCCACACCGCCGATGGTCATTATTAATACAAAGACATGAACCATCCATCAAACCACCCGCACCTTTAGGTTATTAGCAGACAGTGCAGTTATCCTCACCTTAGTAGCCGCAGGAGCATCAAAGTCGTAATCAGTGCCTAAGATAGCTCCTTTGTTCAGGACGTTAGCATCGTAGTTAATAGATACACCGTCACTGGAAGGAACCGTAGTGCCGCTAGATAGGTTGAAGATAATGCCCAAGTCTAGGTCATTAGCTAGTGTGAAGTGGTTAGCGTCAGATACAGCGTCAAGCTGCGTCTTGTTCATTTGGTTTGGAAAGGATGATGAGCCTACTGAGTATTGAAAAATTGTGTTATTAGTATAACCACCAATAATGACATTTTGGTTTCGCTATTGAATGCTCCAAACAAATGGCTGGGTTTCAAAACGCGTGTTTGTTCCAGCAAAAACTTTCAGAATAATGCATCTGAAGAAACGTCAAAAAACAGTAGATAAAGTGTATATTTATGTAACTCATGTCAGTAGCACTTAAGAATATACATTTTGCCGTCTGTTTTGGATAAATCTTACTGAATATGATGCGCAGAGTCCTTGACCAGAAACACTTAAACCATCAACAAAAGTTGCTGTTGCGGTTGATATATCGTATCCTGTTGATAAATCACTCATCTACTATATCTGACGAAGCACTGCTCTAACAAATAAACATTTTAGTTCCATCATTGTTAAACTCCACAACACCTGATGGACCGCTCCTGTTGCAAAAGTCTGAACCGAATCAACTTGAAAGAGTTGAAATATCCCAAGCCGTAGATAAATTATATTGATTTATGTCTCCCGTTGAAGTTTGCCATCAACTCATACATCTTTGTTCCATCAGATTTAAAAGTTATCCTCTAGGATTTAAACTCCTTGAGATGATGTACAGAAAAACTTTGCTGAGAAACTTGGCTGAAGAAATATCAAATGCTGGTTAAATCATATTCATCTACACCTAATCCATTACCAACTGATATATATCTTAGTCCCATCATCTATTAAAACAAATTCCTTGCGGTAACTGTTTCATAGATGTAGAAAAACTTAGTCCATTTAACTAGCAGTTGAAATTCAAACGCATTAACTGCTGAGATTGAACCTTCATAGCCTCCTGCAAAGCATTCAACTCTGTGTTGGTAGTCGCGTTAGTCCAAGTAGTAGACGCATAGGTAGAGTTAGAGTTGTACTGCCAAGTGCCTAAGTTGTTACGGACAATAGAACGTATGCCGTCAGTGTTATGGGCAATCTTCCAAGTAGACCTATCGTCTGTTGATACACAGTAAAAGATACTTCCATCACCAGCAGCTTCATCTGCGGTCATAGAGTTAATGTCAGTCCAGTATTGAGTATCTGTGGAGGTTGTGGTGTGGACTGCGTGGTAGCCTGATGTAATGTATGTTGTTGCAGATTAAATTTAAAAACTACGTTTGTGCTTTGTCCTGCAATAATAATATAAAAATATTCTCCACTTGCTCAAATGTTAATCCACGAGGCAATGTTGTTTAGCTAGATACATCAAAGATAACAGAATCATATGAGGCTGTGCTAATATCCCACGCAGTGTACTAACACTGTATGAAAGCACTCAATTGTAGAAGCCTACAGTTAAATACATTTTAGTGCCATCTTTTTAAAAACTAATCCTGTTGGGTCGGGATCTTGACTGAATTTACATCAAGATTTTTAGATGCGTAGCTTGCTGTGCTTAATATCCAAGCAGTTGATATTGTATATTGATAAATGTAATAACTAGAAGTTACAGCAATATATTATTGTCCCATCATCTTTAAATTTAATTCCAGAAGGAGTTGCTTGAGGCTTTACAGAAAAAGAAAATGAATTAGATAATGAAGCAGTTGAAACATCCCAAAGGCTGTAGAAAGGCTATTCTGATAAACTGTCGTTTCCGTTAAAACCAATAACAAATTTGTCAATCCATCAGTCTTAAAATATAAATCTGTTGGTAAAATTTGAGACTTTGAAACAGAAAGCGTCAAAATTTAAACTTAAACTAGTTGATAAATCCCAAGCAGTACAAAGAAAACTCATTAATCTCATTTCCGCCACCAATAATGAACATCTTTGTTCCATCATTATTAAAAGAATCCCAGAAATTGGTTCTTCCGAAGATACGTTTTGAACGATACAAAAGTAGCACCGCATTACATCATAAGAGTCTGTGGACTTCCTTTACTCAACTCCAAGTCACCATCAGTCGTGTTATACACAACGCCATACATCTCCCAAGAGCCTGAAGCTACTTGAGCGTATGAAGTGGGAGCAGTGGTTTGAGAATATGCGCCAGCAGTAGAAGTTAGAACAAACACACCACTGTTAGCTTCAATGGTCTTGCCTACGTCAGTAGATGCGAATGAGCCTGAGCCTAAAGTAAGTGTACGGTCAAGGCTATACTGGTAAACCACGCTGTTATTGTTATCTGTAACGTATAAATTACCGCTATATAACTGAACCGACCTTGAGTTAGCCGCTACTTCTGCAAAATTAAAACTTTTACTTGCGTATGAAGCAGTGCTTACATCCCACGCAGTAGTCAATGTATATTGATAAATGTTATTAGAAAGATAATCATTTACATACATTGTTTCTCCGTCAGATGTAAAATTAACTGACTGAGTGTTTGACGCCTGCGAAGTAACATTTACGCTTTTAGAGTCGTAAGATGCCGTTGTAACATCCCACGCTGTTGACATTGAATACTGATAAACAGTATCTGTGCCATTATCTGTTATGTAAAACTTTGTCCCATCTGGTTTGAAATATATTCCTAAAGCACTTCCTGCTTTAGCTGAGACACTAAAAGACGTTGCAGAGCCTGCTGTAGAAATATCGTATGCAGTTGACAGCGTGTATTGATAAATAGCATCAGTATCAAAATCAAGAACAAATAATTTTGTACCATCAGATTTTAGAGCTATACCTAATACGCTCGCTTTACCATGATTAAATGATTTTGAGTCATAAGAAGCGGTAGTTATATCTCCTGCCGTTGATAAAGAATACTGATAGATAGTTGTAGAGCTATAGTCTGACCCATACATTTTTGTACCGTCAGTGCTTATTATCAAACCAGAAAAATTATTAGACTGAGAAGTTCCACTAAATGATTTATTAGAATAACTTAAAGTGTCAATATTTTCTGAACCAACAAAATCCAAAGTAGTCGCAGGAGCAGAGTCTAAACGGGTGTAGTTCTCTGTAGTTGAATTAACGTCCCATCGGTTATTGGTCACACCAGTTTGTGAAACTTCTTTGGTCACAGATACTACGGGCGTAGTAATACTGCTAGACAAAGTAATAGTAGCCACTTCATTCTGTGCGAATGTCTTGGTAAGAGTGCCTGAAGTTACTGAGATGTTGTCTATTTGTGTTTGAATGTTAGACGTAACACCATCAACAAAATTTAACTCAGCAGTTGTTGCTGTAACACCATCAAGAATATTTAATTCAGCAGCAGTAGCAGTAACGTCAGATATTTGACTTGCGGTAATACTGGTTGCAACAGGAGCCACGTCAGACCAGGCTGAACCACTATAAACCTTCATTGCGTTTGTTGTGGTGTTGAAGTAAGTAGCACCCACAATAAGTGCATCCCCATCATTGTCTAATGTTGGGTCACTAGATTTAGCGCCTAAATAACGGTCATCAAAGGAATCATAACTGGCAGCAGCAGCGGTGGCAGAAGTAGCCGCATTAGAAGCAGAAGTTGAGGCATTTGATTCAGAAGTCGCAGCATTTGATGCACTGGTTGCAGCAGCCGCAGCACTGGTTGCCGCAGATGTGGCACTACCTAATATGCCATCTACATAACCTTTTCTGGTTAATTCGTCATTTGTAGTAGGCGTTGCAGTAGATGTAATTGCGTTAGAACCTAAAGCTATATTGCCTGTCATTGTCCCGCCAGCAAGCGGAAGCATAGTGTCGGCATAAGCCTTAGTTGCTGCGTCTGTGCCCGCTGTGGGAGTGCCAAGACCTGTAATCTTGTTTGTACCCATAGCGATAGCACCAGTCATAGTGCCACCTGCTAAGGGCAGTTTTGTAGCTATGGAATTAGTAATAGTGGTTGAGAAGTTAGCGTCATCACCTATAGCGGCGGCTAATTCATTCAACGTATCTAGTGCGGCGGGAGCAGAGGCAACTAGATTAGAAACTTGTGTATCTACATAGCCTTTAGTTGCAGCGTCAGTAGAAGCAGAAGGTGCTGCAAGATTAGTTAAGACGGTATCTGTAAAGTCTACAGTTCCGTTAACCACCAAATCGTTAACAGTGGTAGTACCACTTGAAGCAGTTAAGTTGCCAGTTACGTCACCTGTAATATTTCCCGTAACATTTCCCGTAAGGTTACCAGTAACATTTCCTGTTAAGGCTCCAGAGAAATTCGTACTAGCGGTGATTAAAGTACCAGTTATAGCCTGGGGCGTAGAACCACCAATGACCATTCCATTTACTGTACCGCCAGTAAAAGTAGCATTGGAAGACAGCAAAGAAGAGTTAGCGGTAACAGTACCAGTAGCCGTAATAGCCCCAGTTGTAATTGAAGAAGGATTCGTTCCAATTTCAATAATTGTCGCACCTGAGTCCTCCGTAAAGAGTCTCTTATCTGCGGTATTTACAGCAAGCTCACCCTGAACTAAATCAGTCGCCAAAGGTACGGCTGATGAAGTAGAGGAAAACTTAGTAATAATCGTAGCCATTTATTTCACCACTTAACTTTATCTGCCCAGTAAGCTGCTGAACATTTACCTTTTGAATGTTCTTTGCATGACGCGCCTTAAAAGACTTCCTCCTCGCCTTTTCTGCCGCTGTCTTCGGATTCTTGCCAGCACCTTTAACGCCCTGCTGACCAAAGCGAATTGTCTTAACACTTCCATCCCCACACTTAGCTACAACAACGTGGCTTTTAGTAGGGTGATTAGGAGTCCTCTTAGGTTTGTTAAAACCAGATACTCCGACTCTTGCTAATCTTGGGTCTTTCTTTTTCATAATAAGTAGTCAGGGGGCCGAAGCCCCCAACCTATCCTAACTTATACGTCAGGTACACAGAGGATAAACCCGCCCTCTGGACGATGTGCTTGAACACCATAAAGGGTGTCAGCAGTGTACAGAGTTGACAGGTACTCTTGCTTGTACTGAGTCTGAGAGCGAACGCTCATCTGCTCAGCAAGAACAAGTGCATCCTTGTGAATGAGATATGCACCACGAACGTCCGCAGTACCAACAGAGTTGGAAGTTGCGTCTTCAATCAGTGGGCAGTTAGAAGAGACGTAAATGTCAATTCCGTATACAGAGCCAATCAGTCCAGATTGAACTGTAGCACCGTCACGAAAATCAGATGATACATAACGCTCAGTACCCATGATTGCTGAACGCAATGCAGGTGGGATAATGAACGCTCTGTCAGTCATTGGGACATCATTATCGTCCATACGCTTAATCAACGCACGAAAGCCAGCATCAGTAAATACATCAGCAGCTACGACAGTATCGTCGGTGTAAGCGGTCAGACCATTGGATGCGTCCACAAAGAAAGTGTTTGCACCTTCCCATGCAGTACCAGTACAAGTACCAGTAACAGGAACAGTTAGGTCAAAAGTACCACTACCAAAACCAGTACCAGCACGAAACAGGTCATCATCAACTTGCTTCGCCAGAGCGTAACCAGCATCTTCAGTGTAGAACTGTCGGAGTGAGGCAAGAGCCTGAACTTCAACAATGTCTTCAATCAGACGAGAATACTCGTAGTGACGGTTAATAGTGATAGTGGTTTCACTTTCCAGATTAGCCTGCATAGTAACTGCTACGGCTTCTGCCTTAGCATTTGCGCTACCACGAGTAGGCTTAGGAATGTGGATAACATCACCCTTGTTACCAGACATAGTCATGGTCTTAACAAGAGGAGCCATCTTCAGAGATTTTTGATAAGCAGCAATTACTTCATCAGACCATATTTCAGGTACAAAAGTAGCCGCTGCGGTTTTGTCTACAGTTGCGTTTGCAGTAAAAAACGCACCAGAAGTTTCACCAGCCATTGTAAATTACCTCATCTTACGCGCTTCTCCATATAAGCCTTTCTAATTTCAGGCTCCATACTTTGATAACGCCTTGGGTCAGTCTTCATAAGTTCAATAATATCTGCCCTTCGGTATATCTTTTTGGAGGGTGCTTCGGTACTACCCTTGGCCCCACCTGTAGAAGCTCGTTTAACAGTATCCTTCCTAGCCTCAACCTCATTTTGAACAGCAGCTTCAGAAGACTGTTTAATTTGTTTCCATTGAGAAAACAAGTTATCAGCAGCTTTACTGTCATACTGTTGGTCAGCACGAGTAAGAAGCTCCATGCGAATATCATCACTCTTAACCCAGTTAATAAATTCTGGGGTCTGAATAATCTCTTGCGCGTCTGGATGCTTGTTAATTAACTCCTGTTTAGCTTGTTCCTGTCTAATCCGTAGAGTAGTCTCTTGAGCCTCCCTAATAGCAGGGTGGTTCGCAATCTTACTTTCTACAGCTTTGTCAGGGTCAGCAAAAAAATCTACCTCTTCAGCAGGTTCAGGTGCTTTCGTTTCTGACTGTTTAAGAATGAAATCGTCTACTATCCTTCGTAATTCACCAACTTCGCTACCTTGACTTCCCAGTCGGCTTGAAGCCTCTTGGTGCATCTTGATAAGTTCTGCCTGTGTCTTACCTTGATATTCAGGTGGAACGTCTGCTACCCCTTCCGATGCTTCTACCGTTTCGGTTTCAGCTTCTTGTTGGACATCTTCTACCTGTTCCGTTTCATCTACCTCTACTGGGTCAATTAGTCTTGCCATTATCAAACTCCGTTAAGACCGACTCTAGCTACCCTTTTGGACTATTGTTCGGCTGCCTTACGTTCTAGTTTCATCTTCTGCTCTCTGGCTCGCACCCACTTATCTGTTGCACCTGGAAAATGTCCAGAAGTGGGGTCAAGACTACACCTGACAGCAGGGATGACCTTCGTTGCTACCTCATTACATTGAGGACAATCAATCTGTTCGGTTCCACGTGGAACAAGTTTTTCATTCACATGACCAACTTTGCACATAAAATCAAACAGAATCATTGCTACCCTCTACATAATGTTCAACGGTAGACTCCATATTAAGCACAAAAGCAAGGATATTTAACTTGTCCCTTACGGAAGTTTAATTCCTCGTTATCTTTTGTAGCCTCTACAGAATTAATTTGGAGAGCATTATTCTTAAGCTCATCCATTAATACTTTCCAGCCGTCTGTTCGGAACATATCCTTAAGACTCTGGTAATGCTTTTCCGTTTCTCTGTCCACCCTTCTTAGGCTTACTAGCCTCCTCCAACTTTACAATTCTTTGCTCCAAACCCTTAACAATGACATTAATCTGGTCAAGGATGTTTTGCATTTCCTGATTAGTAATCATTACGACAAAGCCTTAGCCGTTTCTAGGTTAAGCCTTCTCTCCTCCAGTAGTTTGTCAGTTACCTTCATTCGCCTTTCAAACTCTTTATCGTCCTCAGTACCAGCCTTCAAGTTAGTAGCAACGGCCTTAATCCTATCGTTCTCAAGCTCAACAGGAATTGCTTTAGTCTCTTGGACAATCTTATTAGCCCTAGCCTGAGACTCCGCAGCCTGCCCGTTAAGGGCGTTAGTCTGAGACTGCTGGAACTCCATCTGTACTTGTTGAGCAATCTGAGCCGCCTGCTGTTGTTCAGGATTAGGCTGAGAGGCTTGCTGGATAACCTGAATCAATTGCTCCCTATTGGAGATGTTCATGTTATCTATAATAGATTGTATTAATACTGGATACAGAGGTGAGTCTGAACCCATAGTCTGAAGCAGTTGTACTAATTGAGTTACTTCGTATTCCCTAGCAATAATCCCCAAAGAGGAAATGACTTCAAACTTATAATCGTTAACAGGGTAGATTTCAGGCTCAAACTGCATATACCTGTGTGCTACTTTTGTCACGAATGGTATCAAAAAAGACTCTTGGAAGTTAATAAGAGTTCTCTTATGCCTCTTGATAATTGCACCAAGAGACATAGAGATACCAGCAGCAGTTGCCTCACCGTTAATAGAGCCTGGAATACCAGCAGAATCTATAGCACCAGTAGCGGTTTGAACCATCTTCTGGAGTTCATTAGCCTGAGCAAAAGTAATCTGATTAACCTGCCCAAAGTTGAAAGGTTGCAATACTTCTCTTGGGTCGCCATTGGTTAATAGTATCTTTCCAGGTCGGACTTCTGGCCTTGCACCCCTTGGTAGACGGGTAGCATCCATAGCCATCATTGGGTGGACGGTTAATGCTAGGGCATCAATCCTAGCTCTTAACTCAGCGTCTAAAGCCTTTTGAGAGTTATATCCCTTCTCACAGATTCCCCTACCCCAGAATCGTCCAGGAACTATATCCCAAGGGAAAGCTATGACAGGTCTATCGCCCATCATGTAAGGGTTTCTTTCTACTTTAAGTAACGTACCACCGTTAGCAATTACGATAATACATTCAATGTAGTGACCGTCTTCGTCCTCAATTTCAAAGTCTTCTTCATCTTCAACTAAATACTTAGGTACTAAGCCGTAGTATTTAGTAAGGCGAACCTTCTCATCGGGCTGGTCGGTAAGTTCAGGGTCGGGGTCTAGGTCGGAATCTTCGTAAGCGAATGTGATGTCTACGTCCTTGTACACACCACTCTCTTGGAGTATCTCTACTTGATGATAGGGAACGTACTCATCAATGGCGACACCTATAGCCTCTTCAATGGAAGTAGCTACGGGGTCAATTAAGAAGTTCTGGGGTAATACTGGGCGTAATTTACAGACTGTCCTGTCTGCTATGTTTACCCCTACTGCCTGCATCTGCCCTTCCATTATTGGTTGGGAGGCTGGCTTCATTTCTTTTTCTTCTTGCAGCACTATTTCTGCAATGCCAGTTCCATAGACGGCGGCGTTTATCAGACACTCCGCAACGCCCTTCCTAGCTTTATTCTGTTTGAAGTCTTTATTTAACTGCTCTCTTAAGTAAACAACGTCTTGAGGTTCACCATCTCTCAAATCGTCCTTAATGTCAAAGAACCTACCCCTTCCAAAGGTAGCTTCCTCAATCTCAGCTACGGCAGATTCTACGGCTTGTTGGAGAGCAGGGGATACAATCTGGCTTCTTTCAGAGTCACGAGTCCTATCCTCTGCGGAAAATTGGCCTCTCCACAGACGGTTGTACTCTTCAAACCTATCTTGATAATTGTTATCAAAGTGGTCACGCCATGAGTCACACTTCTCCATGACCCAATCTTCAACCCTTTGTAGAATCGTAAACTCTTCTTTATCAAGCATATTAGTAACCAGCTACCATATCTACGGCTTCAAAATGGTCTTCTTCAAAATCATACGAATATGTGACGTTAGCCAACTGGTCTATATAGGCTAAAGAGTCAATCATATCGTCATGTGTCAGAGCGTCAGGGAATTGAAATAGCTCGTCCAAGAATTGAATGTTCCATTCCCCTTTGTTAAGGTTAATAAGCCCATTCTCAAATCTTCCCTGTAACGCCCACATGACCCTATCAGTTTTCTTCTTGTTTCCATGGGTTAACTCTTCAACCCTAAAGAAACGCGAATACTTCTTCATAAGGTCAGTTAAGGGAGACATTACAGCTTGACGCGCAATACCTTTCTCTATTCCCACATAGATAGGCTGATAGTCCCTAACGGCCTGAAAAATCTTCTGAGCAGTCTGGTCTAAAGACCACCTACCCGTAATTATATCCTTAACCCACCACCCTTGGCTACCCACCTTTACTACAGCTATAGCGGTGTTGTCAAGATTTTTGGTTTTGTTCTTTTTGCCAACTTCTTCAAAGCCAGCTAAGTCAATAGCTATATAGTAATCACCATCAGGTTCTTCTTCAGAAAACTTGACCCAGGATTCCTTAAACATCTCAGAACCCCTAGCCTCAAAGGATGCCATGAACTCCTGTCTAAAAGCATAGGAAGACATGGAGACTTTAGCTTGGTCAATTTCAGATTTATCTAATAAGTTATTATCGTAACTTGTGTAATGCCATGCTTTGAAATTGGGGTCGCCACCTAACTCAGCTTGTTTGTAGAGGTCATAGAAATGGTTTCTACCCATTGGTGTCCCAATGAACAAAGCACTAGCTTTTAAGTCTGACAGGGCTGGGCGTAAAATCAACTCCCAAACGTCAGGCTTCATGTCTGCGTATTCGTCTAATACTAAGTAGGCTAGACTTACACCCCGCATAGTTTCTGGTCTGTCAGCACCCTTTAACGAAATGGTAATGCCGTTAATTAGCTTAATCTGTAAGTTATTAACGTGGGAGCCTTCAACCATATCCCCACCTAGTTCTAGGAGGTGATTCCACATAATATCCCTAGCCTGACCTTGAGTAGGGGCTACATAGAAAACGTGGCCTTTATCAGCTTGTAAAGCATTCACTAGAAGCAAATAAGCCGCAAGACGGGATTTCCCTGTCCTACGGCCTGCTGCGACTACCTTGAAGCGGGTTGGGTCGTTCCAGACTTCCTGCTGCCAAGTTAATAGGTTGATGTCTAAGTTCATACAGTTAGGTCAAACTTAGAACCGTCATGTTTTAATAGGATGAAAGATACGATTACCACGAAAGTAGAGCCAGCTTCAGGAGTTACCGTCATAGTATCCCCCTCATCCATGATTAGGAATTGACCATATTCCCCACCGTATTCAATAAAGTCTTTACTATTCAAAGATTTAGCTGAGGCAAAGGCAATAAGTAGTCCCACCACTAACCCAAGCTGCACTAAAGTTTTTAGTAGAACCCGTATTGTTAGTTACAAAGACGTTAGTAACACGCGCCTCATAACCTGTAGGAACGGTCATTATGGTAGTAGTTGTCCCAGCAGTAGGGGTTATTACCAATGGTGTAGAAAGTTTCTGGTCTCATTTCCTAGCCCTTGAAGTCTTCTTGGCTATCTTTTTGGGTTGTTTAGAGAATTGTTTTCCTTTTCTTGTATCCTCGCGCTTCTTCCTTGAAGTGGCTTGATATTCTTTCTTAGTTAGTTTTTCCTAGCTTTCTTGGGTAAATAGCGTTCACCAGTAGCTTCCTTTCCTTGAGTGGAGGGTTTGCCAGACTTAGTACCCCATTCTTCCTTAGTCCACTTCTTTAAGGATTTCTGGGCTTTAGTCTTACTACCACTGTAACCACCGCCCGCAGATTTATATTCTTGGGCTAATAGTTGGGCTTTTCTGGCTGACCACTGACCTGGCTTGCCCCCTTTGGAGCCAGCCATAATCTTGTTTTTCAACCTTTCCCGTAACTTAGGTTTGGTATAGGCCAACTACCTAGCTCCGCCAGTTCGGATAGGTCTTCCACGACCTCTAGTTTTGGCATTTTTAAGCCTTTTCATTCTTTGCTCTTTTGTTTCTTTTTTTGTTTTTGTGCCAGACATACCGTATTTTTTACCAGGCATAACAATCTCCTATTTCCAGTTTGAACGTGCTTTATCTTGAGCTTTCTTACTTAGCTCACCGTAATGGTAGAGCCTAACACTAGACTTCGTGTGTGTCTTGCCCGAATGTAACTCACCGTTGGGCATTTTATGCGTACCACCCTTATGGAGGGTTCCGTCTTTTCTATAATGATTAACGCCCTTCATCTGGATATTCTCCATGTTGAATCATGTAAGTAACGTCTAATGCCCTCTGACCCACCTGAGAGGCCCATAGAGAGTCTAAAAACTCAACTGCGGCCTCAGGGTAGTTTTTTGCTTCCATCTCTCTGAGGGCTTCTCTGAAGCTCCTGAGACGGGGTAGTCCAATATTGAAGCAAATATTAATCATTGCATCCTTACGGACTCTATCTAAATCGTTAAAGAATCTGAATGAATTGCTTAGTTCTTCTTCGGTTCTACGAATGTCATTAGTTAATAGGGTATAGATTTCACTGTCGGATAGTCCTAATCCACCATCCTCGTCTATATTCCTTCCTATTCCTATAGTCCATTTACCAGCGGGGCATTTATAGGCGAATCTTTTAACCCCTTCATGTCTAGCAAGTTGGTCAGCTAGTTTATTCAATTACTTCGCCCTCAATGTCCTGAACACCAGATTCTATGCGGTCTATAGAGGATACGTTAATCTGAATGACTGGCTTTTCATTGCCTTTTGTTTTATCATAATGACTTAGAGGAGCCATTCTATCCATAATAAGTTTCCATGCTGCGGCTTGATTCTTATGTTCTGGGTCTTCGGCAGCTTGAACGATAGCGTCTATAACTCCTTCAATCCTATTAGCGGATAGGAGGCGTTCTTCAAGTTTCTTAATTGCAGTCCTCATCCCCTTCGGCCGTCCTTTGGCTTTCTTGGATTCATCCTCCCACTGTTGTCTAGTCATTAACCTATCAGGCTTACGAGGTCTTCCTCTTTTTTCTCTTAGGCTCTTCAGGGACAGTCATAGGTTGACCAGCCCAGCGATTCCAGATTCGCCAATGCCCCCGCTCTGTGACTTTAGGTACAGGTCGTTTCCTGGTGCAAGGTTGGCACCACTTTGAGCGAGACTTCCGCAACGAAACCAAAACAGCCGAGGCTCCCGGTTAGCATTCGCGAAACGTCGTAGCCTGCGACGTTCTTCATGACTTGGCCGCCAAAGCGCATTAGATCGCCGGTACCCGTCATCAGTCGTACGCCGAGGACGAAGTCGCGGGCAACAGCTGCCATCCGCCGAGGTCGGGAAGCCTGCAGCCACAACGCCGCCTATGGTGGGCGTGCCACCAAAACGAGGAGGTTCGAATGCCAACATCTGGCCACTGGCAGCCAAAGGTTGCTTCAATCTCGGAGAGTGGAGTTCCGCAGCGTGCGGTCATTACCAGTTCAGTCGGCTCGTAGTCGATGATTCCCCGGTAATCCCGAGTATCGAGTGCCTCACCTTCGATGGGAAGGCCATAAAATGATTTACTACCGGCACCGGTGATAACCAGAGCTTTTTCTTCTGCTCTGGCTGTGCGAATTTGATCCTGCCAGCGTTGCAAAATCGGCGAATCAGGCTGCACCGTAGAAACGGTCTGAATTGCAAGGCTCATGCAGTCACCTCATGGTTGTGGGCGTGGCAATCGTGGCGGTGGCCGGTGCCGGTCTGCTTGTACTCTCGGCAGCGCGCTGTAGTCGGGATGACTTTTCCAGGATTGAGGAGCCCCTGTGGATCGAACGCATGCTTGACTGCAGAAAAGGCGCTCAACTCCTCAGGGCTAAACTGGACGCACATTTGCGCAAGCTTTTTCTATGCCAACGCCATGTTCACCGGTAATCGTGCCGCCCAATCGATGCATAACTCAAGAATCACGCGCCGAAGGCTCCGCCCGTGTCCAGTTTCATCCGGGTCGTTGGCATCAAACATAATCAAGGGTGGAGATTGCCGTCGCCGCATGAAATACGTTGGCGCACCGCAAGCCGTATTTCTTTTCCATTTCGGAGATAGCTGCGAATTCATTTCACCCGGCGTTTTCTGGGAATCGTCCCATCCATACAAAGGTAATCCGGCGTGATGCGCCCGACTGCGGGAAGGCTGCGCTTGCGTCCTGCCCAAAGCTTCATTCCGCTTCGTTCCGCCGGTACGCCTCGCGTAACAACCGTACGCCAGCGTTTCGCCAGCACTTCCGTAATTCGTGTGATTTCGTGTGCGACTTCTTCCGATGTGCCGTCGGATTCGCATAGCAGGATGGCTGCCCGCATCTGTGTCGGGTAGCCAGCGCGGGCGATGTGGCTCAACCGCAGCAATCGCTTGTTTGTCCATCATTTCGAGGCCGGCAGGGATAATGCCTGCAGCAATAATTGCCGCAACGGCATCGGCAGCTGTAACCACCGAATCGAACGAGGCCATGACCACCTGAGCGATTTCCGGCTTGGGCGTAAGCTTGACCAAGATCTCAGTAACAACCGCGAGCATGCCCTCAGAGCCGGAAAGTGCAGCCAGTAGATCAAAAGTAAGGGCGTCTGGCGAAGCACTGCCGAAGGTAACCTCATCAACGCCATCCTCCGAGAGGACCAGGGCGCGCGCAGACAACACGTTGTGTACGGTCAGCCCATATTTAAGGCAATGCACGCCTCCCGAATTCTCGGCGACATTTCCACCAAGGGTGCAGGCAATTTGCGATGAAGGATCTGGTGCGTAATACAGATTGAGGGGGCTGCGGCTTCGAAAGCGCCAGATTGCGAACGCCTGGTTGAACGCGTGCAGTGCGGGCTTGGGGATCTATTTCAAGGATCTGCATGAAACGCGCGAGAGATACAACTACGCCTTCGGCATGTGGCATGGCGCCACCAGAGAGGCCGGTTCCGGCTCCGCGGACAACTACGGGAACTCGGTGTTGACGCCAAGCCTCCAAAACCCGTTTCAGGTCGCTTTCCGTGCGCGGCAAGATAACTGCACGAGGAACCTGGCGGTAGGCAGACAATCCGTCGCACTCGTAAGGCTTAACATCCTCCATCTGATCCAGGATGGAAAGAATAGGAAGGTTCCTTCTTAGCTCGGCTATTAAACCGACATAATTGGATTGGCGCGGAACCACTTCGTCCTGGTGGTCACAATGAACGCTCATCGCTCTTGTCTCCTCTTTTTTGGGGTAGGGGGCAGGGATGCTTGCCCCTGTTTGAGCGCTGGATACTAGAGGCGTTACAACCGCATTTCAATGCGAAACTGGGCTGGTATTACCAGTTTATTTTATTGCGAAGTTATCCTATCTATATGAAAATACTGGAACTGTACGCGGTTACTTAAGTTGAGCGTGTTGAGGAGGTGTATTGTTGGATACTGGTAATACCACACCAGAAAATGTGAAAGGTAAGCCGCTTCCCGACGTTGTCGCTGAGCGCATTGAGCGCCTGATCATTGATGGCATTTTGAAGGTCGGTGACGTCTTGCCTTCAGAGCGCCGACTCTGCGAAAAGCTAGGTGCTTCCCGGTCAGTCTTGCGTGAAGGATTGCGTCTCTTGCGAGGCCGGGGAATTATCGAGACCGAGCATGGCAAAGGGTCGTATATCGCCCGCTTGGCAGGCGAGACAGATACGAGCCCGCTTAGCTACCTGATGGAATCTCAATCCCGTACGTTGTATGACTTGCTGGAGGTTCGGGCCATTCTCGAAAGTGAGGCAGCACGTCTTGCTGCCCTGCGGGCAACTTCAGCGGATGTCGTTCTGATTCGCCGACGGTTCGATGAGCTCAAGGACAAACAGGAGCGTCCCACTGATGCTGCTCTGGAAGAGCACGCGCGCGTGTTGATCACGGATTTCACAGGTCAATCAATGATGCATCACACAATCCCGTGCTTGTGCATACCCTTGAGTCGCTGTCGGATTTAATGTTGAGAAGTGTCTTCGCATCCGTAGCCAATCTCTACCACCGCCCAGCTTTCAAGCGAATTATTGATCGGCAGCACGAGCGCTTGTTCGATGCAGTTACCGGTCGTGATCCAGAGCGCGCAGAGCGCATCGCGAAAGAGAACATCCATGCCTTGCGCGACATGTTCATGGAGATCGAACAAGAAGAGCTGCGATTGTCGACCGCTGTTATGCGACTTGAAGGCTGGAAGAGAGGGGATGGAGAGGGGTGAGTGTGCCTATCCTTCCCAGTAGCCGGGCTGGTTGTAGAGTTCCTTCAGATAATCGATGAAATGACGCACCTTGGCGGGCAGGAATCGTTGTTGTGGGTAAACGGCTTGTATCGGGTAGCTTAGGGCGGCAAACTCGTCAAGAACGGTAACCAGCGTCCCTTTTTTGAGTTCTGCTTGAATTTCCCAGGTTGACCGCCAGCCGATTCCGATCCCTTGCTTGACCCAACTGAAGAGCAACTCGCCATCATTGCAGGCCAAGTCGCCTTCGACGCGGATCGATACCAGTTTGCCGTCACGAATAAAGTTCCATCCGCGTTGCTGCCCTCCCTGTAGATTGAAAGCCAAGCAGTTGTGCTTGGCTAGTTCCTCTGGGCTTCGAGGTATGCCGTGGCGTTCGAAATAGGCGGGTGTGCCGCAAACGACGCGGCGATTAGGGAATAGCGGAACCGTAACGTAGTTGGGGTCGGTGACCTCGCCAATCCGAATGGACATGTCATAACCTTCGCGAACTAGATCGACGACGCTGTCTGTGAAGTTGAATGACAACTTCAAATCTGGATAGCGTTCGCGGAAGGTTGGAGCGTGTGGGGCGATATGCCTTCGGCCGAAGGCGGCGGGTGCAGAAACGACTAAATGCCCTCGCACCGTCTGGCGCCCCGCAGTAATACTGCTTTCGATCATGTCGAATTCGCGAAGCAGATGCTGGCACTGTTCAAAAAATTGTTCCCCCAGTGCCGTCAGAGTGAGACCCCTTGTTGAGCGATGCATAAGCCGAACGCCCAAGCGAGATTCGAGGATGTCCAGGCGGCGCCCCATAACGACAGGAGTAACCCCCTCCACTAGGGCCGCGCCAGCAAAGCTCCCCTTCTCTGCAACCAGGGAAAAACTCCGAATTTCCGTGTAACGATCCATTCAATACTCCAGGTATCGACAGAAGCTAGGTCCAATGCCATTCAGTTCTGATTGTGCAAAGACTAAACTGACTTCACTGTTGAATCAATATCAATGAAGGAGGAGCAAAATGGCTCGAATGCGCGCAATCGACGCAGCGATTGAGGTTTTGAAAAAGGAAGGCATCAGTACAGTCTTCGGTGTGCCGGGGGCCGCGATTAACCCCCTGTATTCGGCGATGCGTAAGGCTGGAGGCTTCAATCATATCCTAGCCAGGCACGTTGAGGGTGCATCTCACATGGCGGAAGGTTTCACGCGTGCCAAACCCGGGAACCTCGGTGTCTGCATTGGTACATCAGGACCTGCAGGTACAGACATGATCACCGGCCTGTATTCCGCCTCGGCTGATTCGATACCTATTCTATGTATCACCGGCCAGGCCCCTAGGGCGCGGCTTTACAAAGAGGACTTCCAGGCGGTCGATATCGAGTCTATCGCGAAGCCGGTTACGAAATGGGCTGTGACAGTTCGAGAGCCGGCGCTGGTTCCGCAGGTGTTCCAGCAAGCATTCCATATCATGAAATCTGGGCGCCCCGGACCGGTCCTTATCGATTTGCCGTTTGATGTGCAAGTTGCCGAAATTGAGTTCGATGTCGATTTGTACGAGCCATTGCCTCTCTATAAGCCGGCAGCTACTCGCAAACAGGTCGAGAAGGCGCTCGATATGCTGCAGTCTTCGGAAAAGCCATTGATCGTGGCGGGTGGCGGAATTATTAATGCCGATGCAAGCGATCTCCTCGTTGAACTGGCAGAACTGACTGGCGTGCCCGTTGTGCCTACGCTCATGGGCTGGGGCACGATCCCTGATGACCATCCCCTTATGGCCGGGATGTGTGGGCTGCAGACGAGTCATCGTTATGGGAACGCAACCATGTTGGCGAGCGACTTCGTGTTGGGCATTGGCAACCGCTGGGCTAATCGCCATACCGGTTCTGTCGACGTCTATACGAAGGGGCGTACTTTCGTTCATGTGGATATCGAACCGACTCAAATCGGCCGAGTTTTCATGCCGGATTTGGGGATCGTCAGTGATGCCAAAGCTGCGCTGGAACTCTTTGTTCAGGTTGCTCGCGAGCGCAAAGCAGCAGGTACTCTGAAGGATTTCTCCGATTGGCTTTCACGGTGCGCGGATCGGAAACGTTTGATGCTCCGCAAGAGCCATTTCACCGAAACGCCGGTCAAGCCGATGCGCGTCTACGAGGAAATGAACAATGCATTTTCTCGTGACACAACTTACGTTACGACGATTGGGCTCTCGCAGATCGCTGGCGCGCAGTTCCTTCATGTCTATGGGCCACGTCGCTGGATCAACTGCGGTCAGGCAGGACCGTTGGGCTGGACGATTCCGGCTGCTTTGGGTGTTGTCGCCGCAGACCCGACACGCAAGATTGTCGCTCTCTCAGGTGATTATGACTTCCAGTTCATGATCGAGGAATTGGCAGTCGGCGCGCAGTTCCGCCTGCCATACGTGCATGTGCTGGTGAATAACAGCTACCTCGGCTTGATCCGGCAAGCACAACGCAATTTCGACATGGACTATTGCGTTCAGTTGGCGTTCGAAAACCAAAACATTCCGGAAAGTGATGGAAATCTGCGCGGATATGGTGTCGATCATCAGGCCGTTGTTCAGGGTCTGGGATGCAAATCGCTTCGCGTGACTGACCCGGAAAAAATTCAGGCGGCACTGATCGAAGCGCAAGAAATGGCTCAGAAGTACATGGTTCCGGTCGTGGTCGAAGTGATCCTCGAAAAGGTTACCAATATCGCCATGGGTACCGAGATCGACAACATCATCGAGTTCGAGGAAATCGACTGCCGTCACCCTGGTGGGCGAGAAGGCCTGGAAATGGCTGGATTGCTGGAGTAACCGGGTAAACGAAATAAATAGGAGAGACAAATGCCACGTTTTGCTGCCAATCTCACCATGCTTTTCGGTGAGGTTTCCTTCCTCGACCGCTTTGAGCTAGCTGCCAGTGCCGGGTTTTCCGCTGTCGAATTTCTTTTTCCTTATGCCTGGTCAGCTGCCGAGATCAAGCAGCGTCTTGATGCCAACGGCCTGACCTTGGTCTTGCATAACCTACCTGCCGGAGATTGGGACGCAGGTGAGCGGGGAATTGCCTGCCACCCTTTGCGCGTCGACGAGTTTCGTGCCGGTGTTTTCAAGGCGATTGAATACGCAAAGGCGCTTGGCGTAACGCAATTGAATTGCCTCGCCGGGAAAATCCCTGCCGGTGTTTCTGTCGAGGTATTGCAACAGACGCTGGTTGCCAACCTTCGTTTCGCCGCGGCTGAGCTGAAAAAGGCTGATTTGAAGTTATTGATCGAGCCGATCAATACGTTCGACATTCCTGGCTTCTACCTGAAGCGGACGGATCAAGCCGCGGCAATTCTGGACGAGGTTGCTGCTGACAACCTGTTTATCCAGTACGACATCTACCATGCTCAACGCATGGAGGGCGAGCTGGGCAACACGATCGCGAAATACCTGTCCCGTATCGGCCATATCCAACTTGCTGATAACCCGGGCCGCAACGAGCCTGGGAGCGGTGAAATCAACTATCGATGGCTATTCAAGCGCATCGACGAGCTTGGTTATCAAGGCTGGATCGGGTGTGAATACAAGCCGGCGGCTGATACGAAGCAAGGCTTGGGATGGATGTCTGTACTTTTGAAACCAGAGATCACGGCTTCGAGCGGCAATAGCGATTCCATGGATTGGATGAAGAACCTTGCTGGCTAAATTCAACAAACACTTAATTATTAGGAGATAAACATGGCACAAATCGGATTTATCGGGCTTGGGATTATGGGCACCCCAATGGCAGGCCATATCTTGGCCGCCGGTCATTCGCTGCACACCTTCACTATCGGCGAAACGCCGGCAAGCCTCGTCGAGGCAGGGGCGCATGTCTGCGAGAGTGCGAAGGATGTTGCGTGGCGTTCCGACATCATCTTTGTCATGGTGCCCGATACGCCCCACGTGGAGGATGTCCTGTTCAGCGCGAATGGTGTCGCAGCCGGACTGACCAAGGGCAAGACCGTTGTCGATATGAGCTCCATTTCTCCTGTGGCAACAAAGGGGTTTGCGAAGCGCATCAACGGGCTGGGCTGTGAGTATCTGGATGCTCCCGTGTCCGGTGGTGAAGTTGGCGCCAAAGCTGCATCTCTGACGATCATGGTCGGTGGCAGCAATGAAGCGTTCATGCGTGTCAAACCGCTATTCGAGCTGATGGGCAAGAACATTACCTTGGTTGGCGGCAACGGCGATGGCCAGATTACCAAGGTGGCCAATCAGATTATCGTGGCCTTGACCATTGAAGCCGTTGGGGAGGCATTGCTACTGGCAGCTAAAGCAGGTGCCGACGCAGGAAAGGTGCGAGAGGCATTGATGGGTGGGTTCGCGAACTCTCGGATTCTCGAAGTGCATGGCGAACGCATGGTTAAGCGCTCATTCAATCCCGGATTCCGGATCGAGTTGCATCAGAAGGATCTCAACCTTGCCTTGACGACAGCTCGCCAACTGGGGGTTTCTCTTCCGAACACGGCGGCTGCACAAGAGCTCTTTAATTCCTGTGCAGCCCATGGTGGGGCTGGATGGGATCATTCGGCGATGGTTCGTGCGTTGGAGTTAATGGCCAATTTCGAAATCGGACAATGCTAACAGCATAGGCCGGAGATCATGCCGGCCTTTTTGCTATGGACATCATCATGAACATTGAACCTCGTCAATTGCTCCACAAACTGTTTTCTGCTGCCGTGCATGTTGCGCAGCCCGAGGTTTGTGTTGCCTCCTTTTTACCTGACCTACCTAAAGGCCGAACGATTGTGATCGGCGCAGGGAAGGCTTCAGCTGCGATGGCCAGGGCCCTGGAGCAGCGTTGGGCTGGGGCTCTTTCCGGATTGGTGGTGACGCGTTACGGGTATGAAGTTCCCTGCGAACGTATCGAGATTGTTCAAGCCTCACATCCTGTCCCAGATGTTGCGGGTCTGAAGGCTGCTCAATCAATGCTGGAGCTTGTCAGCGGTTTGACGTCCGACGATTTGGTTATCTGTTTGATTTCCGGTGGTGGGTCTGCCCTTTTACCCTTACCAGCTAACGGTATCACGCTGGAAGAAAAGCAGGAGATCAACCGAGCTTTGCTGAAATCGGGGGCGACAATCTCAGAGATGAACTGCGTTCGGCGCCACCTGTCAGCGATCAAGGGGGCGGCTAGCCGCAGCATGACATCCGGCCCGGGTCGTCAATCTGGTGATTTCCGATGTGCCTGGCGACAATCCAATGGATATTGCATCGGGGCCGACGGTCGGTGACCTTACTACCTGTAGCCAGGCGCTCGACATAGTGCGTCGTTACGCTATCGAATTGCCTAGCGCTGCGCGTTCATTTCTCGAGTCAGGTGAAGGCGAAACGATCAAGCCGGACGACTCGCGTTTGGCGCGTGTGACGACCCATCTGATCGCCACCCCGCAAATGGCGCTTGAGGCGGCTGCTGCGGTCGCTCAACAGGCGGGTATTACGCCCGTTATTCTCAGCGACCGGATCGAGGGCGAAGCTCGCGACGTCGGCAAGGTGCTGGCTGCACTCGCATTGCAAATTCGGGAACATCATCAGCCTTTTTCGACGCCTTGTGTGCTTCTGTCGGGTGGAGAAACGACCGTTACCGTGAAGGGTAGTGGTCGCGGTGGTCGCAATGTCGAGTTTCTGCTTTCGACGGCGATAGCCTTGAATGGTGCCACTGACATCTATGCCGTCGCTGGTGATACAGATGGTGTCGATGGTCTGGAAGAAATTGCTGGCGCATACATTACACCGGATTCTCTGGAAAGGGCCTGGATTCGGGGAGTCAGACCACTTCAGAGCTTAGACAGTAACGACGGCCATGGCTTTTTTGAAGCTATCGGAGATTCCTTGGTAACGGGTCCGACTCTGACCAATGTCAACGATTTTCGAGCCATCTTGGTCCTCTAGCGCAACTGAATATGCGGGGTCCTCTAGCCCCGATTGAACCGGTCATTCTGGTTTGAATTTATAGCTTGATTCGTGTCCTGAAGTTGCTTCAGGCCAAAGAAACCTTTCATGAATAAAGCAGGAGACATTATGAGACTTCATCGTCGCTCAAGAATCGTTGCTACCTTGGGCCCCGCAAGTTCATCGCTGGAAACCATTCGAGCACTGGCAATTGCCGGCGCTGACGTTTTTCGGCTCAACTTCAGTCATGGAACACATGCTGACCATCAGGAGCGCTATAACCGGATTCGTGAGGTTGAGCGTGAGTTGGGACGACCGATCGGTGTCCTGTTGGATCTGCAAGGGCCGAAGTTGAGAATAGGTACTCTCGCTTCCGGCAAAGTTCTGCTGGAAAAGGGGAACAAGTTTCGATTGGATCTTGATCCAACGCCTGGCAGTGAGAAGCGTGCCCATTTACCCCATCCCGAAATTTTTACCGCTCTGAAGGTCGGTACTGAGTTACTGATTGATGATGGAAAGCTTCGTATCCGGGTCGATGCCTTCGGGGCGGATTTCGCTGATACGACGGTTGTAGTCGGTGGGCTATTGTCTGATCGAAAAGGGGTGAATGTTCCTGGAGTCGTGTTGCCAATCTCGCCGCTGACCCAGAAGGATCGTGCAGATCTTGCGTATGGGTTAAACCTAGGCGTGGATTGGATTGCACTTTCCTTTGTTCAGAGACCTGAGGACATCGAAGAGGCGAAAAGCCTGATTGGCGACAAAGCCTGGGTAATGGCCAAGCTCGAAAAACCATCAGCCGTTACACACCTTGAGCGAATCGTTGCGCTCGCTGACGGGATCATGGTGGCTCGAGGCGATCTTGGCGTCGAACTTCCTCCTCAGAGCGTACCCGTACTACAACGCCGCATCGTTCGGGCGGCTCGGTCAGCAGGGAAGCCCGTGGTCGTTGCTACCCAGATGCTCGAATCGATGATTACAGCGCCCGTACCGACTCGCGCAGAAGCGTCGGATGTCGCAACCGCTATCTATGATGGCGCGGACGCCGTGATGCTATCAGCTGAGTCTGCTTCGGGGCAGTACCCGCTTGAAGCGGTAACGATCATGGATCTGATTATCCAGGAAGTCGAACAGGACCCGCAGTGGCGTAATGCTCTAGAGGCTAGTCATACACCTGCCGAGGTCAATACGCCGGACGCAATTTGCTGTGCGCTCAGGCGTGTTGCTGGTTTGCTAGAGCCGGCAGCGACGGTGGCTTACACGGTAAGCGGTCGAACCTGTCTCAGGGCCAGTCGCGAACGTCCAATTACACCGATTTTGGCACTGACTCCTTCGCCACAAACTGCACGTCGTCTGGCGCTTGTCTGGGGGGTTCATCCAGTCCCGTTCGAGGAGGCATCAACGCTGGAAACAATGGTGTCCGACGCGACAGCTGCCGCCGTGCAGTTCAATTTGGCTTCGGCCGGTGACGATGTGCTGATGATTGCCGGATTGCCATCTGGATATGCAGGGTGGACTAATTTGCTGCATGTCGTCCGCATTCCAGAAGGCGTCAACGGTTAGCGCTCCAACAAACAGTTTTTTCCAAAATTCATTTAGAGGGGTATGGCTCACGAGGCTTAGCGAGAAGAACTCGGTGAATCGCTATCGAAACCCTAGACGCTTCTGAGCCTACAATTTGGGCAACGAGGAGGTGTCATGAGTAGCAGTCCGAAGTACACGGAAGAATTCAAAATCGAAGCAGTTCGGCAGGTGACCGAGCGTGGCTTTGCGGTAAAGGATGTGTCGGTTCGACTCGGGGTGTCGAGCTGGAGCCTGTACCAGTGGATCAAGCGTTACGGGATCCCGGCCGAGAAGCGTCTTGCGCTGGAAGACCAGGCGGCCAAGCTCAAGCGGCTCGAAGCGGAATTGAAACGCGTGACCGAGGAGCGCGACATTTTAAAAAGGCCGCCGCGTACTTTGCCAAACAGTCCGGGTGAGGTACGCATTCATCCGAGACCACGAGCGGCAGCATGCGGTGCGTACGCTGTGCCGTGTGCTCAAGGTGCATCCCAGCGGCTATTACGCATGGCGTCATCAACCCCGATCGGCGCGTAACATCGAGAACCAGCGGCTGACGGGGCAGATCAAGCAGTCCTGGTTGCATAGTGGCGCTGTCTACGGCTATCGCAAGGTGCATGCCGATTTGCGGGATCTGGGTGAGCCATGTGGCGAGCAACGCGTCTACCGATTGATGAAGGCGGCCGGGCTGCGTTCGCAGTCGGGCTATCGCCGCCATCCTCATGTCGGCGGTATGCCCGCGGTGATCGCGCCGAACCGATTGGATCGGCAGTTCGATGTGGCGGCGCCGAACCAAGCGTGGGTGACCGACATCACGTACCTCCGTACGCACGAAGGCTGGTTGTATCTGGCCGTGGTGCTGGACTTGTTTTCACGGCAGGTCGTCGGCTGGTCGATGCAGAGCCGGATCGATCGGGAATTGGTGCTCTCAGCCTTGCTGATGGCGATCTGGCGGCGCAAGCCCAAACAGCCGGTGCTGGTGCACTCCGACCAGGGCAGTCAGTTTTCCAGCGAGGATTGGCAATCGTTTTTGAGGGCGAATGGCCTCGTCGGTAGTATGAGCCGCCGAGGAAATTGCCACGACAATGCCGTGGCCGAGAGTTTCTTCCAGTTGTTAAAGCGCGAAAGAGTCAAACGCAAGACCTATCCAACACGCGAAGCGGCACGGCAGGATGTCTTCGATTACATCGAAATGTTCTACAACCCGAAGCGCCGCCACGGCTATAACGGGAAGAAGTCGCCAGTACAATTTGAGCAGCAGTTTTTCGAGAGGCAGCGAAGCGTCTAGAAAATCGATAGCGACAAGGCCCATATAGCGGCCGCAATGGGCCTGATTTCGGCTCTTGCCGTTGCCGTCTTTGCTTATGGCATGCCCGCCGAAATGGCCGGAAAGGCTGCGATGTATGGCGGCTTCACCGGGCTGTTGCCGATTGGCTGGATCGTGCTCAACATCATTTTTCTGCACCAACTAACCGAGCGGAACGGCAGCTTCCGGATCCTACAGGACTCGATCGCAGGCATCACCGAGGACCGTCGCCTGCAACTGCTGCTTATAGCCTTCGCCCGAGGAGCCTTCTTTGCAGGGTGCAAGCAGGTTTCGGAACGCCGGTGGCCGTGACGACGCTGATTCTGATGGGTTTTGGGCTTCTCCCCGCTGGCGGCCTCTGGTCTTTCACTGATCGCCAATACCGCTCCGGTTGCCTACGGTGCGCTGGGTACGCCGATCATCACGCTGGCCAAAGTGCACGGCTACGATGTGATGGGGTGACGGCGATGGTGGGTCGCCAATTACCGTTTCTTCTGCTGCTTGTGCCGTTCTGGCTGATCTGGAGCCTTGCTGGACGCAAGGCGATGTGTGGGAAATCTGGCCGGCAATCCTCGTCACCGGCGCGAGCTTTGCGGTGATGCAGTTTCTGGTTTCCGAACTACATCGGCCCGGAACTGGTGGACGCTAATTGCCGCGATTGTTTCGATGGTTTGTCTGGTCGCGCTTTCCTGAAAATCTGGCAGCCCAAGAAGATCTGGCGCTCGGTGGTATCGCTGAAGGGGCATGGGGAAACGGATGGCGGCGAAGGGCACGAGATGGCACCGCTAAAAACGTCACGCACGCGCCGATGTGATTCGTGCCTGGACGCCTTGGGTGATTCTTACTGTATTTGTGTTCATCTGGGGTCTGCCTGATGTTAAGGCCTTCTTCAACAACATTTTCGCTCCCAAGTTTCCGATCGAAGGTCTGGACAAACTGGATTGAGAAAGTTGCCTGTCGTCAAGTGCCCACTAAGGAAGGGGCGCGGTCTATACCCTGAACCTGCTGTCGGCCACAGGCACCGGTATCTGCTCATCAGCGATCGTTGGCGGGTTGATTAAGCTGAAGTAACCCGTTGCACGGCTAATCCCAGACGTTCGGCAGCACGCTCTGGCTGGTGCGCTACTCGCTGCTGACCGTCGTCGGTGAAAAGCGGTCTAGGCTCCTTGACGCGCTTCTCAGCACCGATACTACCCTCGGCCGGCGTTCGCTAATACGGGCTGGATGCCGCCATTCTTCGGAACACTTATGGGCTGGCTGGGCGTGGCGCTAACCGGTTCGGATACGGCCTCGAACGTGCTGTTTGGCGGCATGCAGAAGGTTGCCGCAGATCAGTTGGGCCTGAGTCCTAACCTGATGGTGCAGCCAACAGTTCGGGTGAAATGATGGGCAAGATGGTTGACGCACAATCGATCGTGGTCGCCTCGACCGCTACCCGCTGGTTCAATCATGAAGGCGATATCCTGCGCTACGTCTTCTTCCACTCCATTGCTCTCGCCTGTCTGGTTGGCGTCCTGGTCATGTTGCAGGCCTATGTTCCGCCTTTACTGACATGGTCATTCACTCCTCGGCGCCCGTTGTTTCGAGTCATTAAATCTGGAGAGACAAATGTACAAGCGAATTTTAATTGGTATCGACAGCAGTTCCTGTTCCGCCAAAGCATTGGAGGAGGTAATTCTGATCGCCAGATCGTTGCAGGCAAATATTCGTATTGTGTATGCAGCCGATGAGTCCTCATTGGTTCAACATGGCATGGGCATTGGCTCCTATATCAATATTGAGGCTACCAAGGAGCAAATGCGGGAGGACGGCAAAAAGATGCTGGATACAGCAGTGGCGAAGGCGAAGGATGCCGGCTGCAATGCCGATAGCTTGCTGATTGAATCCGCGAAACACCGTGTGGCAGAGATGCTGGTCAGTGCTGCTCAAGACTGGAATGCAGATCGATCGTTGTCGGAACTCACGGCCGAAGAGGCTTCCGAACGGATGTTGGTTGGGAGTGTCGCAGAAAATCTGACCCGAATCGCCACGACCTCTTTGCTGCTAATTCGAGAGCAGCATTAGCGCACATTAACGGTATGGATCAGGGATATTCATTACCTGGGATGAGTTTTCCTGCGTGTGAATATCTCCTGATTGCCAGCCAAAGAATTACCTAGTCCCTACAAAATTAATTCCTTTCTTGTTCTGGAAAACGGGTCTAGCAAAGGTTGAATATTGATGACAAAGGCCACTAAATTCCTCGCCACCAATGCCCATGTCGATGAGGCTGCAGTCCAGCCGCTGCCCAATTCCCGCAGATCTATGTTCAGGGTTCGCGCGCGGGTATCCGGGTGCCGATGCGAGAGGTCTCACAGGCAGACACGCCGACCGCTTTCGGCGGCGAGCGGAATCCGCCGATCTACGTTTACGACTGTTCCGGCCCTTATTCCGATCCGGCCGCCAAGGTCGACATCCGCTCCGGCCTGCCGGTGCTGCGCGCCAGTTCGATCGCGTCGTCTTGATGTTGTTCTGGAGAGGCTTCGATACGAATGGAAATACCGGTGTGACGCGGCCTGAACTGTGCACGGCGCAAGCGAATTTTCAACCCCAAGGTGCGACAGGTCTTCAAATGTTTCCAGTCCCTCACGCAGCTCATTAAGTTTAAAGCGCGTCTTCTCAATTTCTGCTGGCGTGATATCTCGCCCGACTACATGCTTGCCGAAAAGCTGCAGTACGGCCTGATGAGCTTTTGCGCCCCCTTTGACTACGCTTTCGATTACACCAGTTGCTGGTTGGTAGACGATAGCAGTTTCGAGAAACGATACGCGTGGTGACGCGATTGAATTTATTTTCGGTGAAGTGCGCCAGTGCTGTCAGTGGGCCTTCGACATAGATAGTCAGTTGGATGCTGCCATCAGAAGCAAGGATGCTTCGCTCGATGTGAGCGCTTTTTCCGCCACCAGATTTTTCGTAGAGCTTGGCTACCTCGTGACTGAACGCTTCCAGCTTTGCCCGTTCATTGGTTAAATCCAGACCTGGTTCAATGCGGTGCTTCTTCCAGTATTTCCCATGGCCTTTGCTTGGAAGGCCAGGTGCAGTTCGACATCACGGAATAATTTGTCCCGCGCATGAAAGACCCACAGCGCCTTCTCACGTTTATCACGACCGTCAAAAGCAGTTAACGCCTCAGTGTCATTAGCACAGCCAAGATGAAATTCATTGACTGCCAGATCGTTGGTGAGGAGGTGAACACGTCGCAAATCATCGTGCCAGAGATTCAAATCATCAGCGATTGCCGATTTTTTCTTTTTCGGTAAGATCAGTTGTGAGCAGAGAAGTTTGCAGCACCTCGATGGCGGCATGAACGTTGTCTGCTAATGAATTTTCTGAACACTCCAGTCAATGGTCAAGCGAGGGAAGATCGGATGAGCCTGTGTGAAACCATGCAGCGCTGGTTTAGATACGTGGCGTAGAAAATGGGTGGGTGAGAATATTTTCAATTTTTATTGTCCTCATGAGTATTTACGCACTAGTCCAACCATGACACCGAAAATCTCAAGCTTGCCAGCTGGTCGAATGATGGCGTAATTCGCATTGGCAGGAAGCAGGTGATATCCGACTTTGTCTCTCGCTAGAGTTTTTAATGTGAATTCATCGTCGACGATTGCGACCACGATGTTCCCCGGCGTGGCCTCGCTGGTACGTTCTACAACGGCTAAATCACCGTTGTGGATACCGGCGTCCACCATGCTGTCGCCCTTCACCCGAATGAGTATAGTTTTCGTAGGTTGATCGATTAAAAACCGGTCAATGGTGATTGGCTCATGAGTATCACTATCAGCTGCGATGGGCATCCCCGCTGGCACAGGCTGGGTTGCAATCGCCCGCTCGAAGAAGCGTTCGCTAGGTGACCAGTCGCCATCTGGCGTGCGGTCGAGTAACCCAGCGTCCTCAGAAGCCTTTCCAGCGCTTTTGACTGCCGACTTGGAGGCATAACCAAGCAGGCTCATCAAACGGGCGTAAGAGGGCAACACGCGGTGCTCGGCGTAGTAGCTTTGCAGGCTGGCAAGATTTTCTCTGTCGTTAATAGCTTTCTTCACGGCTATATTTTAGAGAACGTTCGTTCTCTTTGCAACCTGTCATAGAAGTTTCAATTTAGTAAATAGTCGTTCTATTTTTCCGCGCCTTTCCGCTTCCGTTAGCAACTTGCTGATGGGTTTTCAGGCGGCTTCTCGCCCCACAATTTCTACCTTGTATCGTTGAACCTCAATGATTGGTACCCAATGCACGAAATCAACCGCCGCCCGCCAGAATCCATGACCGTTGCAGAGCGCATGGACGAGGTATCTGCCCTGCTGGCAAGGGGGTATGTCCCGGGCCTCTGGGAAAAGCTCTGCTCGAAGTCAGAAAATAGGGTCTCAAAGAGTCATTTAGGACTTGGCTATTCCGTAACCAGAGCGTTCATACGGGACCCGACAAACACCGTCAGCGTGGGAGTCCAAATGACCACTGCTTCATCGCCCTATGCCACGCCACTCTCTGTATTGGCCCAATCGCCGGATTGCCCGATCTACCGATGGCCGACATCCGGTCCCTCTGGAAAAGCTTGTCGGCAGCGATACCCTGACGCACAAACTGACAGTTTCTTGAACGACGCATCGCTTACTGGCCGTGCTATGGTGAAATTGAATTCCGCAAAGTTGATCGTGCGCTATGGATCGAATAAGCGCCGTATTCAGCAAATCATCGATTCAAAAACAAAAACGCGACCGGGATATACGCCTGATGGCCGGTACGGTTTTCACCCGCGAGTATCAGGGTAAGGAATATCGGATCATGGTCACGGTCGATGGCCAGTATGAATTCGAGGGACGTCCTTATCGAAGCCTCTCGCGCATCGCCAAAGAAATCACCGGTACGGCATGGTCAGGGCCAGTGTTCTTTGATTGAAATCCTCTACAGCACCCAAGCATTTGGTGAAGAAAGGGGTGCGGGTAATGAGCGAGGTTCTCAAGCGACGCCAGCGTTGCGCTGTCTACTGCCGTGTGTCGAGTGATGAGCGATTGGATCAGACATTCAATTCGATTGATGCGCAGAAGGAAGCAGGCCACGCCTACATTGCTAGTCAGCGTAACGAAGGCTGGATTCCAGTCGCTGATGATTACGATGATGGCGGCTTCTCTGGCGGTAACATGGAACGACCTGGCCTGCGGCGGTTATTGGCTGATATCGAAGACGGTCGTATCGATATCGTTGTTGTCTACAAGATCGACCGCATGACTCGTAGCTTGGCGGACTTTTCAAAAATGGTCGAAGTGTTCGAGCGAATCGGGGTGTCATTCGTGTCGGTGACGCAGCAGTTTAATACCACCACATCGATGGGGCGGCTGATGCTGAATGTCTTGCCGTCCTTTGCCAGTTCGAACGAAGTCACCGGCGAGGCGGATTCGCGACAAGATCACCGCCTCCAAACGAAAGGGTATGGCGACGGGCGGTATCCCACCACTTGGCTATGACGTGAAAGATCGCCGGCTGATTCCGAATGAGCGCTGAAGCCCGGGTGATACAACACATCTTCAAGCGGTTCGTAGAGCTCGGCTCCAGTACCAAGCTAGTGAAAGAATTGCGCTTGGATGGCGTCATCCAAAGCCTGGACTACGCAAGATGGAAACGTCCGCGCGGGCAAGCTGATTGATAAAAGTCTGATCTATAAACTCTTGGGCAACCGAACTTACCTGGGTGAGTTGTGTATTAAGGACGAATGGTTCAAGGGCGAGCATCAGCCCTTGATCGAACCCAGCACTTGGAACGCTGTGCAGTCGGTCTTGAAGATCAGTCCCCGCATGCGAGGCAATTACACGCGCGCGACTGTGCTGTTTCTGCTGAAGGGCATCGTGGAGGGTGCCGATGGGCGCGCATTGACAGCTGCTTGGACACGCAAGGGGGCAGGCAAGTTGTACCGGTATTACATCCACACCCGAGAAAACAAGGAACACGCTGGCGCATCGGGTTTGCCACGGTTTCCTGCTATCGAATTGAAGCCAATGTCGTGGCGCAACTGCGCCGTATCTTGTGCGCACCTGATCTCAAGACCCGCGGCTCAATTGATGATTGCCGGGACCTGCAGGTTGATGAAGCTAAGGTGTGTATCGCGATGCTGCAGATCGACAAGACATGATCAGCTTTTTCCGGTCGAACAAGAACGCATTGTTCGTCTGGGTGATCACCAAGGTGGTGGTCACGGCCCACAACATTGAGTTGCACCCGGCCGAATGGTATCGAACGGTTGGCGCGGAATTAAGACTCTGTTGTCGAGGAAGATTCTGCAGAGGTGGTGGCGTGAACGAAAACGAAGATTAAAGTCGCCGGCGAAGCGGATGTGGTGGTGGCCAAGCGATGGCAGCTTGAATGTGACTTTCCCGATCAAGATCACGCGCCGGGGCGACGCAAGGCGGCAATGATGCCGGATGGTACGGACTTTCATCCTCGACTGGATGGTGAGCCAACGCCAACACAAATGGCATTGGCCAGAGGTCACCGATGGTTGGCCATGCTGGAATCCGGACAGGTAAAGAACCTCACGGAGATTGCGACGCTGGAGGGAGTCGACAACAGCTATGTCAGCCGGATGGTCAACTTGACTTCGCTGGCCCCCGATATTGTCGCTGCCATCTTGGACGACACGCTTCCAAATTACATCACGTTATTTGACTTGGCTGATCCGCCACGCTGTGGGAGCTGCAATGGAAACGGGGCTTGGCTAAGATTGCTACAAAGAGATACTGATGGAGTCAAACTCCAATGCTTGATCAGTCGTTCAGGTTTGCAACATAATTGACTTCGGTTAACAAAGAGCAATCTCAAAAATCTTACTCTCAGTAACCATGATCGATTTCGAAATGGAGAGTGATTCAGATCAGCTATTTAGAAAGCGGTGTGCATCTTCTGAAGCAATGGCTCGACAACTGACTCAACGGCAGTCCATTCTTCGTCAATTAGAAGCGAATATTGTTTGTTAAGAATGATCTCGTTGTCAAAGACAAAATCAGACGAGGACTCTAGGCCAACAATTAGTTGCATATTTTCCGGTAGCTCATTAGCAATAAATTTCAGAATAGTTGGGAGGTTGATATCGTCCTGCCCCTGCTGATTGGGCGAATCAACTACAACTGGTACGCTGTACGCTCCAAGACTGCTATTGCATGTGCGCCACAACGCTGCGTAATAGGCCAATATTGAACGTGGACCTCCGCTACCAGAGAGATCGGGGCGGCTCGTGAGTCGAATTTTGGCCGTGTTTACGCTGGGCAGCGCCAAAGAATTTCTGCTTGTCGCATAGTAATCTCGGAATGCATCAAGAATAGTTTTAGATCTTTTTTGCTTCGGAGTTCTTTCATTCGCTCATCCAAACTATCGACTATCCCAAGGCCCTTGTCGATTTCAGCTTGAAGTTCTTTACGCTCAACCTCGAAGGCGGCAAAAGCGCTTTCTGCTCCCATACTGTCGACAATATCCTTGAACTTGAGGTCACCTTTTTCGAGTATCCAGAACCTTGGAAATCCTCAAGTGGTTCTCGTTAAGCGCACCTAGTGCAGCTGTTGTAACTACATATCGGCGCCTTACCTCGTCAGCATCTGTGCGAAGTCGCGCAACTAAGTCTCTGAGCACTCGGGCATCTTCTGCATACGATAAAACATCAAAGAAAAGACTTTGAATGTTCAGCGTTGCATACCGGGCAAACCAATGGTTCATCCGGTTCTGCTCGCAAATAGGTTGGGTCCCGGTTATGAGCCAGTGCTTCCTCAGCCAACCGAATTTGTTGATGCAAACTGCTTAGTAAGTCTTGCTCGCTCAGAGCTGAACTTCGCAAAATTTCTTGTTGCTTATTAAGGTCCGTGACTTCGTGGATGAGAAGTGCAATTTCATGTTCAAAGTTTTCAGGTTGTACTTTGGGACCGGATAGCGTAAGTGTGCGCCCAAAGCGCTCACGAGTGCGTTCCAGCAACTTGGCTTCACGCTTTTGCTCGTCAAGTTGTCGAGTTTCCTGATCACGTTCTGCTTTTGCACGGTAATACTCAGGTGGGCAGACACCGGTGAAATATTCGAGAATGGCGCCCCATGGAGCGCGAAACCTCTGCATTCCACGAAAAGTATTCCAGTCGGATTGCCAACTCCCATCTTGATTAATGTAAAAGGGCAGAAAAAAAACAGTCAGGGCTGCCGGGCTGAACTTCAGATTCTTTGTCAGAAAACACTAAATTGAATTCTGTAATCCTACAAAAAAAGCGCTGACCAATCCGCAATATTTGTTGTCGTCGCAATTAACTCGTTATTCATGTTGAACAATGCACGACGACCATCTTGGTGCAAAGCGAAGTAGTGCTTCGTATCTACAGTGAACTCCACCAGCGATACAGAGTTTTCATCCCAGGATTCAAGCTTTTCCTTCTGGTTTGGCTCCAAGGGTCTCAAACAGGCTCCGTATTAGGCTCGTCTTGCCTGTGATTTCGCCCCAGAATTAGATTCCGGTGCGGATGGAAGTTGACATGTCTCGCTCGTTTGTCGCGGTGCGAGCAGCCATATGTTTTCGAAGCGAAAGATTTTCATAGTTTTTTGTTCTCAAACTCCGTACCAAGAGTCTTAAGTCTGGTCCACGCATGATTTGATTGCCCTCAGCGCTAGGCGCGCCATTAATTCCACATCCCTAAAACCGTGAATTTTGAATTTTAGTGCTGCCAAGACCAGCTTCCTGAAGAAAAGAAGGAGCTTCGAGCCTGGAGGCTTGATCTTAATCCATTGGTCGCAAAATTCATCTATTGCTTGTATTGCTGGTGTCGAACTGGTTAATAATTTTTCACTAAAAATTCGAGCAGCATTACTACGAATTCCTGTCGCAAGCATAAAGTCTACGCCCTCAGTCTGCAATTGTTGCAACCAACCATCTAGGTGTGCCAAATAGTCGGGTGTCGTTTCCAGTGCGCTTAAGGCTGCGACAAAGTCGCTTCTCGTAAAGCCACGCTCTTGACTAATTCTTCAAAAGACGCACATACGTCGGTATGTCTTCCAAGCGGGGAAACATGAATCACCAGAGATTCTACGAATGACGCAGCTTGGCCAGCATGCCCTGCTTCGTTTCTTGAGGAAGTCTAAGGCAACGTGAATTACATAACTATTGGGAGAGTCTGGGTGAAGGGGAACTTTTTTTAGATTCAGTCGTTTAAGGTCCGGAGGCTGCGCTTCAGTTCCGCACAAAAGCTTTAATGCTTCTGTGAGTTGCGCTACATGTTGAGGAGCAAGCTCAGCTAGCGTGCAAGGCGTCGAGGTAGCAGCATTTCCGCCAGTAGCTAATGGAAGATCGAAACCTGCATTTGAGATGAAATGTCCTTCAACGGGTAAGTTAGGAAATGCTTCGAGACTTAGATAGAGTTTACCTATGGGGCTATCTTTGACTTTTGTTTTTATCGGAGGTGTCGGTTTGGTTTTACTAGCTTTGGGGACACTGGTCCCACTTAGATTATTCAATGACCATTCATTCCGATCCTTCTTCTTGATCTGGTAAATCTGAGCACATGTGGGTGTGAATGCTGAATCAAGCTCCGCAACATCCTGTATTGACTCGAAGAGAAGGAGAAAGTCTTTCGCGCCGGATTCCCTCAAGTTCGAGCATGCGAAGCACAGACCACCAACGTTGGAAATCAACTCCCTTAGCTCCATGTCCGCCGCCCGACTCACTAAGTCCAGGGTTATTAGCTACATGCAGTATTTGGGCTGCCCCACTTAATGCATCCCATTACACACAAGTCCCCGCCACTAAACTGCACCCCGCTCAAAGTGAGCGCACAAGGAGACGCCAGTGCGATTGGCAGACGAGTTCAAAGCGATAGAGCTGGGCGATCCTCGCCTGAACCGGCGCGCCGTGCTGCTGGCCGAGCGACTGGGGCAAAAGCCCTCGGCCAGTATCCCCAACGCCTGCCAAAGCTGGGCCGAGACGGCGGCGGCGTATCGGTTCCTGCGCAACCAAGAGGTTAGCTGGGACAAGGTTCTGGCGCCGCACTGGCAGGCCAGCCAGGTGCGCATGGCCCAGCACAAGGTGGTGCTGTGCATTCAGGACACCACCGAGCTCGACTACAACGGCCAGGCCATCGCGGGCCTGGGGCCGCTCAGCTTTGAGGCCCAGCGCGGGCTGTACCTGCACCCAACGTACGTTGTCAGCGCCGAGCGCGAGCCACTGGGCGTCTTCAACGCCTGGACCTGGGCGCGCCAATTCAAGGGCGAAGACGGCAAGCGATCCGGCCTGTGCGAGAGCAGCCGCTGGATCGAGAGCTACGAGCGCATTGCCGAGAGCGGCCAGCAGTTGCCCGATACGCGCCACGTGTGCATTGGCGACCGCGAGTCCGACATGCTGGAGTTGATGCTCAAGGCGCGTGATCTGGGCTACCCGGCCGACTATTTGGTGCGCAGCCAGCACAACCGGGTGCTGCCCGGGGGCGCCAAGCTGTGGGATCAGGTGATGGCACAAACGCCCATCGGACGCATCCGCTTCATGCTGCCCGCAGGGCGCGGGCGCAAGAGCCGCATGGTCGAGCAAGATATCCGGCTACAGCGCCTGAGCCTCAAAGACAAAAGCCAAGGGCACATTGAAGTGACCTGCCTGATCGCCTCGGAAGTGAGCGCCCCTGAGGGCACCAAGCCAGTGCAGTGGCGCCTGCTGAGCAACCGCGAGGCCAGCACGCTCGAGCAAGCCAGCGAGCTGATTGACTGGTACCGCGCGCGCTGGGAGATTGAATTGTTCTTCCTGATTTTGAAGGAGGGCTGCCGGGTCGAGCGCTTGCAGCTGAGCGACAAGGACAGACTGGAATCAGCGCTGGCCATTTACATGGTGATTGCCTGGCGCATCAACCGCCTGATGCGCCTGGGGCGCACGGTGCCCGAACTGGATGCGGCTCTGGTGTTCGAGCCCGATGAGTGGCGAGCGGCGTTCATCTTGAACAAAAAGCCGGTGCCTAAAAGATGCCGACCCTGAACGAAGTGATCCGCCTGATCGCCCAGCGCGGTGGCTTTCTGGCAAGAAAGGGAGATGGTGAACCCGGTGCCAAGACGCTGTGGCTGGGATTGCAGGAGATAGCCATCTTGTGGAAGGTGCCCGCTACGCCAGAGAGTTCAGTGAAGTGGGGACTTGTGTATAATGGGATGGGTCTTAGCAACCAAATTACGGGTTTTCCCTATGTATGCATCATATATATATGTCGCATACTACACATATATTTTATGTAAATGCATGCAATCATGTAGACATTCAGGAGATGACCATGGAACTTGTTCACAGCCCAATGGGGCTACGCCAGCGTAAATACCGGGAAATCTACCGCTCGCGCCTGAGCGGCTTCTACAACGGCTATTACCACGCCTTCCTGATTCTCGGGGTGGGTCTGTACGAGATCTATTTTGCGACGCGTCACATCAGCAATGTGTTGTGGTGGGAATGGCTTTTTGTGCCAGCGGTGTTTTTATTTGCCCAGTGGGTGGAGTACCTGTTTCATCGCTTCTTAGCACATCGGCCTTCGAAATCCCCGTTCTGGCGCCTGACCTATGTGCGTCACACCCTGATGCATCACCAGTTCTTTACGGCGGAGGAGCCACGATTCGCCAGCCATAAGGACTGGCGTGTCACGATATTTCCGCCGTTCACCCTCGTGTTTTTCACGCTGACCACAATACCATTTGCCTTTCTGGCTGGGATAATCATTTCTGTGAATGTTGGCTGGCTCATCCTTGCAACCGCCATTGGAAGCTATGTGTTCTATGAGCTACTGCATTTCCTGTGCCATGTGGACGATAATTGGTTTCTGCGCCACTGCCCCATCGTGAACACCGCTAGGCGGCATCACACCGCACACCACGATTCTTCCGTGATGATGGAATACAACATGAGCATTGTATTTCCGTTTTGGGACTGGGTCTACGGCACTTCCGACCTGGATCGTGGCCTGTTCGGACATTTGTTTAATGGTTACAGCACCAAGTATGTGAAGAAGGACCTTCGCAAAACCCGCAAGACGCCGGTCGAAACACCGATCGACACCAAGCCTGATTTCCGGTGAGGCGTCAATGTTTAACAAACTCTGAGAATTCTAGGAGATGAGCGATGCCTGTGGACAAGAAAGTTATGTTCTCCGTGCTGCTTTTATGCGCAGGAGTACTGGGCTATTGGATCGAAGTAGCGATGGGTATGGAGCGCAACATTCCCTATCTCATTGTATTGGTTGTATTTCTGATGCTCGGCCTTTGGTCCATGTCGGCGGTGCAGAAAAAAGACGAGGGTAACAAATGATCAAAATCGCACAGGAGCAGCCATCTGCGGGTATCTACAGCGGAGAGCGCACCATCGACGGTCTGGTGGTCATGTACAAAGGGGCTCCTCTGACGAAGCTGCTCGCGCTCGACGAGACGTCGAACGATGACTTCGAATGGGGCTATGAAGGTGACTCGCCGGCAAGACTGGCCCATGCTCTGCTGTTGCATCGTACTGGCGACCCCGCGGTGGCTGATGCCTTTTCCATTCGTCTGATGGTGCAGTTTGTCGCAAAATTAGACAACGAATGGGAGGTGCGGGAAGGCCAATTGGATCGTCTGATTGAAGAGATCCAGCAATCCACACCGGCATTGTCCTGCGTTCGTGGAAGCGAAAATATGTTGTCACCGAATGCCGTTGGCTCGACATGCCATCGAACCTGTCTGGCGCGAGCACCGAAGTTCGGTCTGAGGGTTCAGGTCCACCACTGATCCTGCTGCATGGTTTGCAGAGCGATCTGACTATCTGGGATGGTGTTTGCGAGCATCTTCGCAGTGTGGAGCGCATTCGAATTTTCCTGGCAGAGGAAAATCTGCCAGAGGGAGCGACACATGGCATTCGTTGGAGTATTTCTATTCAATAGGAAGGTTTGCTGAGCTGCTTCATTCGTTGGTGCAAAGCTGATCGTCGTGTATCCATTGCTGGTTGGAGCATGGGGGCAATGGTCGCACTGGAGTATGTCAAACGTTACGGCACCGATGACATCCGATCGCTGGTAGGGTGGCAGGCGTGCCTTCCGGACTTCGGCCTGTGCCTGTTGGGAGGTTCGGAGAGAATGCGTAAACGGAGAGTAATACCTGCCGGTTACTGGCAGAAATGGCGAGCTTTGAAGTCCGTAAGAACCCACAGGAATCCGCGCAAACACGCGGTAGTAGGCGAAAAAAAACCAACTAAGAGAAGTTGGTTTTTTAACGATTGGTGGAGGCGGGGAGAATCGAACTCCCGTCCGCAAGCCCTCTGCAGGCGGTACTACATGCTTAGTCTTATCTTTAAATTTAATCCAGCTTGCGTCGATAGACAGACGTGAGCCAGACGAGTTACCTAAAGTTTAATGCAAATCGAAGTAACCGCAATCTGCACGATCTCTCGTTTATGACTCCGCTGCCAGTTGCCTGGCCCAACCCGAGAGAAAATTGGTGCGGAGTCCAGCCGGTATTAGGCGGCTAGAGCGTAACGTTCGTCGTTTGCGACTATACGTTTTCCAGCTGATTTACAAGGTGACTGGACCTTGGCATGCACCGAACTGTTTCGCAACCCACGTCGAAACCAGGTCGCCCCCACAGCAACTACGCTGGGAAGTTTACCGTAACCTCAACTTTAGGGCTATTTTTCTAGTTATTATTTTTTCAGAGTCTCGATAAGCTTTTCGTCATTTAGCATCGCTGATATGCCATCGGAAACGGCTGAATTGAGCATTAATTTGCTATTTTCCGAGGAGGAGACCGAGGCGGATTCCTTCTCTGCAGTAACTGAGTATCGACGGCTATATTTGAGCCTCCATTTCTAGCTTTTGCGACAATCTCAACTTCGAGTTTAGTTACGTATTTGATTTTTTCTTTCGTAGAGCTAAGCGCAATTTTCTGAACCTCTACGGTTAATACATTAGGCGTTTCTGCGGATGGGGGTACTCACTTTAAACCCTTGGTTTTCCAGACCTGCCTGTATGGTCGGTGCCAAAGCGCTAGCCATGTCTCCCGTGAGGGTTATATCAAAATTGTCTCCGTTTGGATCTCCCGCAATACCGATTTTTTGCGAGCCAAGTGCATCGATTATCTCGACCCCTAGCGTTACTTCGGCATCCCCGGATTTGGCTGGTAGCGTTACATCAGGTTTTATCGTCAGCATTTGTGGGCCAGGAACACATCCGAGGAGCGCGAAGCCGGCCAACACGGAAAAGAGCAAAGCAAATTTTGTTTTAGCGATTTTCATATTTGTCCCCAGTAATATGTTTTTATTCCTTAAGCAGTAAGTCCATATCCTATACTTTTCTGGTCACGAGGGTGTAGTTCACATCTGTGTCTTTCCCAAGTGAGTAGACCTTTGTAAACGGGTTGTATGTCATTCCGATGACATCCAAAATCTCTAGGCCAGATGACCTGCACATTTTTGAAAGGTCGGAAGGTCTGATAAATTTTTTAAATTCGTGGGTCCCTTTGGGTAAGAGCTTGAGAACATACTCTGCGCCAACGATCGCGAATAAAAACGCTTTGGGGGTTTTTGAAATCGTTGAGAAGAAACACCAACCTCCATCTCGCGTTAGATCTGCGCATGCCCTCACAGTCTCAATCGGATTCGGTACGTGTTCTAACATTTCCATGCAGGTAATCATGTCAAACTGTTTGCGCCCCTGATCTCTCAGTTCTTCTACGGAGATTTTTTCGTAGGCCACTGGCACTTGGCTCTCTTGTGAGTGAAGTTTAGCCACGCCCAGTGGTTTGTCAGCTAGGTCTATCCCAAGTACGCGCCCCCCGTTTTTTGCAAGCCCCTCAGCAAGAATGCCGCCGCCGCAACCGACATCAAGAATGTCCTTGTCCTCGACGTTCACGAATTTCCTAATCAAGTTCAACCTCAGTGGATTGATGTCGTGTAACGGTTTAAATTCGCTGTTCGGGTCCCACCACTTGTGGGCTAAAACTTCGAATTTTTTTAGTTCGCTCTGATCGACATTTAACATGTAGTTAGGCTTTCCCTTTCATACTTTTTGATGAGGAAAGTAAATCTTAGTGCGTAGAGATTCACAGGGTTAAGATACTTAATTTTTCGCTTCTCGTAGGGGGAATTTGACCCATAATTATGATATCATCTGGTTTGTGAAAAAACGAGAAAAACAAAGATTTTCCAAACCCACAACTCCCTTCGTGATCCTTACGTTCTGACCCACCGCAAGATAGAAAGTTCTAATGGAGCAATTCGCAAAAGAAACCCTACCCATAAGTCTTGAAGAGGAGATGAAGCGCTCCTATCTCGATTACGCAATGAGTGTGATCGTTGGCAGGGCGCTACCCGATGTTCGAGATGGTTTGAAGCCGGTACACCGTCGAATTTTATACGCGATGTATGAATCCAATAATCTCTGGAATCGACCTTACGTCAAATGTGCGCGTGTAGTTGGAGAGGTGATGGGTAAGTACCACCCGCACGGCGACAGCGCGATTTACGACACTTTGGTTAGGATGGCTCAAGATTTTAGCCTTCGCTACCCAATCGTAGACGGACAGGGTAATTTTGGATCAGTGGATGGTGATAATGCGGCCGCTATGCGTTACACCGAGTGTCGGCTTGAAAAGATTGCCGCTGAAATACTTTCCGACCTTGACAAGGAGACGGTGGATTTCGGCCCGAATTACGATGGCAAAGAACTAGAGCCTCTAGTTATGCCTGCGAGAATTCCCAACCTTCTTGTTAACGGTTCGTCTGGTATAGCGGTTGGAATGGCGACGAATATACCGCCGCACAACATTAACGAGGTGATTGACGCTTGTTTGACTCTTCTAGATAACCCAGAAACAACAATAGAGGAGTTGATTGAGATTATTCCTGCTCCTGATTTCCCGACTCGGGGGATTATTTACGGTACCGCGGGAGTGAAAGAGGCTTACCGGACGGGTCGGGGTCGTGTGGTGATGCGCGCTAAAACTCATTTTGAGGATCTCGAAGGCGGGAATCGTCAAGCAATTATCATCGATGAGTTGCCGTATCAGGTTAATAAGTCTTCGCTTCTTATGCGCATCGGAGAGCTTGTCAGGGATAAACGTATTGAAGGGCTCTCGCCATCTGGTATCCGTGACGAATCGGACAAATCCGGCATGCGGGTCGTCTTAGAGCTAAAACGTGGCGAGATAGCGGAAGTTGTACTCAATAACCTCTATAAAGAAACGCAACTGCAGGATACGTTTGGGATGAATATGGTGGCGCTTGTTGATGGGCAGCCGCGCTTGTTGAACCTCAAACAATTTATTGAGGAGTTCGTTCGCCACCGCAAAGAGGTGGTCACTCGGAGAACTATTTTTGAGTTAAAAAAAGCGAAAGAGCGAGCGCATATTCTCGAAGGCTTGGCTGTTGCGTTATCGAATGTTGATGAAATTATTGCGCTTATCAAAGCAATGCAAACCCCCCCTGAGGCGAAGCGTGAGCTGATTTCCAGAGTTTGGAGATCAGAATTGGTGGAGGGGCTACTATCGAGAATAGAAAAGCCAGTCGACGGGGATGCGGATATGTCTCATGGTTTGCGGGAAGATGGCTATCACTTATCGGAAGTGCAGGCCCAAAAAATTCTTGAAATGCAACTCCAGCGCTTAACAGGTCTAGAGCAGAAAAAAATTGAAGATGAGTATCAAGAGGTGATGGATATCATCGCTGACTTGCAGGATATTTTGGGTAACGCAGATCGAGTTCGAGTCATTATCCGTGAGGAGTTGTCCCAGACAAAAAATGATTTCTCTGATGTGCGTCGAAGTCAAATAGAAGTAAACGCTCAGGATATTTCTCTTGAAGATTTGATTACGCCAGAAGATGTTGTTGTCACTTTATCGCACTCCGGCTATATCAAATCTCAACCTTTAAGCGATTATCGAGCGCAGCGCAGAGGTGGTCGAGGTAAACAGGCGACTAAGACAAAAGAGGATGATTTTGTGGATAACCTCTTTATCGCTCATACCCACGATTACATCTTGTGTTTCTCCGACCAGGGAAGATGTATTGGCTGAAAGTTTATGAAGTTCCCCAAGGGGGCGAACTAGCCGGGGTAAGCCAATTGTGAATATGGTTCAACTTTCCGAGGGCGAAAAGATCACAGCTATCCTTCCGGTCACTGAGTTTAATGATGATCACTTCGTGTTTATGGCGACATCTCGAGGCGTTGTTAAAAAGTCTCCGCTGTCTCATTTTTCACGTCCGAGACAGATGGGTATCATCGCTGTTGACTTGGATGAGGGGATCATCTTGTTGGTGTTGCGATCACCGATGGAAAACAGGATGTCATGTTGTTCTCCGATGGTGGGAAAGCGGTACGTTTCCGAGAGACCAATGTTAGAGCTATGGGGCGTGGAGCTCGTGGGGTCCGTGGAATGAAACTGCCTTCTGACCATGCACTTATTTCATTGGTGATTTCTGACGATGAAAATAAAAGTATTTTGACCGCGACGGAGAATGGTTATGGCAAGAGAACGAAGGTGGTTGAATTCACCGCTCATTCGAGGGGTACCCAGGGGGTCGTTGCAATTCAAACGAGTGAGCGGAACGGAAAAGTTGTGTCCGCAACGCTCGTAACCGAGTCTGACGAGGCGATGCTTATTACAACCGGTGGAGTTTTGATTAGGACGGAGATCCGTCAGATTAGAGAAATGGGCAGGAGTACGCAGGGCGTTCGTCTTATCAACCTTGGTAATGATGAGAAGCTAGCCGGCCTCGTAAAAGTTGATGAGAGTGTCATTGACGACGTTGAAGATTCTCCTACTCCGACGGAGATCCCGATCGCCGACGATCAGTAAGTCCACTAATTTTTTCGTTATTCATTCCTTAAGGAGTTTCATTTGACGCAAATTTATAACTTCAGCGCTGGTCCGGCGGTGCTGCCGGAATCTGTATTGCTTAAAGCCAAAGAGGAAATGCTTGACTGGAATGGCTCCGGAATGTCGGTGATGGAGATGAGTCATCGAGGTCCAGAGTTTATGTCAATCGCAGAGGGGGCAGAGGCTAGCTTGAGGCGACTGATGGGGATTTCTCAGGATTATTCAGTGCTATTTTTGCAAGGGGGCTACGCTCCAGTTTTCCAGCTCCTACTGAATTTGGTTCCTGATGATGGTTCTGTGGACTACGTCTATACCGGTGAGTGGTCAAAAAAAGCGATCGCAGAAGCGAGAGGGTTGCGTAACGTGAACGTGGTTGCGAGCTCTGAGAGTGAGTCGTTCTCAAGGATTCCAGATTTTGCTTCTTGGAATATGAGCTCTGATGCGAGTTATCTACATATTACGTCTAACGAGACTATTGGTGGGCTTGAGTTTCAAACTTTCCCAACTAATCTTTCGAGCCCTCTAGTGGCTGACATGTCATCGAACATTTTATCGAGACCTGTGAGAGTTGATGATTTTGGGGTGATTTATGCGGGAGCGCAAAAAAATATAGGACCGGCAGGGCTCACAATTGTAATTATTCGTCGAGACCTTCTAAAGCGCAGTCCGGACTCACTCCCTTCAATGTTAAGTTATGCGATTCAAGATAAAAATCAGTCGATGCTAAATACACCACCAACATTTGCGATGTATGTATCTGGATTGGTGTTCGATTGGTTAAATGACCTAGGAGGTCTTTCTGTCATCGAGAAAACAAATATTGAAAAGTCGAATTTACTTTACGAAAAAATAGATTCCACAGATTTTTACGTTAGCCCGATCCGAAAAGAGGATCGTTCTAGAATGAATGTGCCCTTTCGGATCAGCGAACCCAGTCTGGAAAAAGAGTTTCTAAGGAAAGCTGAAGAGAGGGGTCTCTTTCAACTTAAGGGGCATCGCTCGGTGGGCGGAATAAGAGCTTCAATCTACAATGCAATGCCCATTCACGGGGTACGCACTTTGGTTGATTTTATGTCTGAGTTTGAAAAAGAAAATGGTTAAGGAAGGCGCGTGATTATTAGAAGAGCAGAGAAATTTCAAGTTCAGACCTTGAACAATATATCCGCGAGGGGTATTGAGTTGTTCTCTCCTAACCTCTATGACGTGAAGTCGGAGCACGAGAATCCCCATGCCATCTTGGTCAGGTCAGCGAATTTACTGGAAATGGCAACCGGCAGCAACCTATTGGTGGTGGGTCGCGCCGGGGCCGGCACTAACAACATTCCAACAGAAAAATTAACTAGCCTCGGGATACCGGTTTTTAATACGCCCGGTGCGAACGCGAATGCGGTTAAGGAATTAGTCTTAGCCGGGCTCCTCATGTCAGCCAGGAACATACCTCAGTCGATAGAGTTCGTTGGGTCGCTTGATTCTGCTAGTAAAAATTTTTCGGAACTCGTGGAGGGCGGTAAGAAAAAATTTGCGGGCTTTGAGTTGCCAGGGAAGACCCTTGGTGTCATTGGCTTAGGCATGATAGGTAGTCTAGTTGCTGATGTAGCCCTAAAACTTGGAATGCGAGTCATCGGTTTTGACCCAGGTATTACCATTGAGGCCGCTTGGAGTTTGCCGGCTGGAGTATCGAAGGCATCTTCAATAGAAGACCTCGCTAAGAAATCAGATTTTTTAACACTGCATGTTCCTCTTAACGATTCGACGAGGAGTTTGGTTAATAAAGAGTTACTGTCGAAAATGCGTAAGGATTCAGTCGTTTTGAATTTCTCTAGGGGAGGTGTCGTTGATAATGGGGCGATTTCCGAGGCAATTGAGGCTGGTAGAATTAGACAGTATATTTGTGATTTTCCAAACCCCAGCCTCTTAGGTATGAGGGGCGTCATCTCCTTGCCTCACCTAGGGGCATCGACAAAAGAGGCAGAGGAGAATTGTGCGCTAATGGTTGTGTCGCAAATCATAGATTACCTGGATAATGGGAATGTGGTGAACTCCGTAAATTTCCCGCGTGTACTGATGCCTAGGGAGTCCGAGTTTCGTTTGGCAATCATCAATGCGAATGTACCTAACATGCTCGGGCAAATATCAACCGCTCTGGCAGAACAGGGGCTGAATATTCACAACATGATTAATAACTCTTCCAAGGAGATTGCGCTTACTTTGGTTGACGTAGACAGTCCTATCTCTGATACCACCTTAGAGACCATTAAGGGTATTGAGGGCGTTCGTAGCTTAAGATATCTTCCTAGGACGTGACGCAACACGCGAAATCTGGAGAATATAGATGTCAGATGAATTGTCAGACTTACGGATACAGATAGACGCAGTTGATGAGGAACTGTTGAAGCTCTTTAACGAAAGAGCGAGACTTGCTCAGAGGGTCGGGGTTGTCAAAAATCACTCGGTTATCTACCGTCCAGAAAGAGAAGCCGTTGTCCATCAGAGGTTGCACGAACTGAATCAGGGACCACTCGATAACCAGTCGATCTCTGGCATATTCACGGAAGTGATTTCAGCCTGCAGGGCTTTGGAGGAAGTTTTTCGGATTGCGTGTCTCGGGCCTCGAGGAACATACAGCGAGGAAGCGTGTTTCAAGCACTTTGGCAAGCGGATACAGCCGTATTTTTGCCGATCTATTGAGGATATTTTTCGCGCGGTCCAAACCGGGGAAGCATCATTTGGTGTGATTCCGTTGGAGAACTCAACGGAAGGGGCTATCAATATCTCTCTTGATTTGCTCTTTGACAGGGAGCTGTACTTGATAGGGGAGGTTGGTCTACCAATTCACCACAACTTAATGAGTAAGTCTGACAATAAATCGATCTCGAAGATCTATGCGCACTCTCAAAGTCTTGCTCAGTGCCATGCATGGATTACGCAGAATTATCCAGGGATAGAGACGGTTCCGGTGGCGAGCAATGCCGAGGCAGCGATAATTGCCTGCAAGGAGTCGAATGCTGCAGCAATTGAAAGTCGGGCGGCCGCCGATCATTACGAGTTAAATTTGTTGGCTACAAACATAGAGGATAAAGCGAACAACACCACCCGATTTGGAGTGATAGCGCGCGAATGTCCTGGACCTTCTGGCAGAGATAAAACTTCAATTGTTATGGCGTCTCAACATACGGCAGGAGCTATCTTTGAGCTGCTCGAGCCGCTCGCAAAAAATGGTATTAGTATGACTCGCTTAGAGTCGCGGCCCTCGAGGATGGGTTTGTGGGAGTACATGTTTTTTGTTGATTTTGAGGGTCATAAGGATGAGCCGTTGATTGACAAGGCTCTCAGTGAAATTATGGTCAAAGCGGGATTTTTGAAGGTGCTTGGCTCTTATCCTCGAATGATCAATTAGTTGTTAAAAGGAAGAGCGCGATCCCAATGCCAACACCGTTATCTTTTGTCTCTGACATAGCCCCCTATCAACCGGGCAAACCAATCGATGAATTAGCTAGAGAGCTGGGGTTTAGGGCCAGTGAAATTGTTAAATTAGCCTCGAATGAGAACCCGTTAGGGTGTAGTCCCAAAGTGCGAGACGCGATACAGGGAGAAATAAAAAATATTGCACGTTATCCAGACGGTAGTGGACATCTTCTTAAGGAGGCGTTAGGAAAGAAGTTTAAGATTGATCCCGTGAAGATCCTTCTGGGCAATGGCTCGAATGATATTTTGGAAATGGCGAGTATTGCTTTTTTGGATGCGGGGCTATCTTCTGTTTACTCGGAGCACTGTTTCATCGTGAACAAACTAGCTACCCTGAGTCGGGGGGCTAATGGAATAGAGGTTCCTGCGCGTCAGTTCGGTCATGATTTAGATGCGATGCTTATGGCGATCAGAGTGGATACGAAAGTAATATTTGTGTCGAATCCCAACAATCCAACTGGAACTTTTGTCTCGCCCGAGAAGGTCAGGAAATTTATCGAGAAGGTTCCGAAGCATGTTTTGGTGGTGCTGGACGAGGCCTACACTGAATACCTCGAGGAGAAGGATCAATCGAATAGTTTGAGTTGGGTTGATGAGTTTTCCAATCTACTTGTAACTCGAACTTTCTCGAAAGTTTACGGGCTAGCCTCTTTACGCATTGGAGTGGGCGTGGGTAATGAGGAGTTAATAGAAGTTCTGAACCGAATACGCCAACCGTTTAACGTGAGTAGTTTTGCGCAGGCGGCAGTCGTCGCAGCGTTAGCGGATGATGAATTTATAGAGCGGTCTCGAGAAGTTAATCGTCAGGGTATGGCTCAGTTAGTTTCTGGTTTGAAATCTTTAGGGATTGAGTACATTCCCTCGTCTGGTAATTTTTTAACGATCGATGTGGGTGATGGGAAGCGTGTATTTGATGCGCTTCTCAGGGAGGGTGTAATAGTCCGACCAATTGGGGGTTATGGAATGCCACGGCACATTAGGGTAAGCGTTGGGCTGCAAAACGAAAACGAGAAATTTCTTGAGGCATTACGGCGTGTGCTAAGTTCGGACCGTTAACTCAAGGATTTGCTGATGAATAATTCCCCCGAGCGAATAAAGCGTTTAGTAATAGTTGGCGTTGGGCTAATCGGTGGATCGCTCGCATCATCTTTAAAGAAACTTCACCTCGTTGACGAGATCATTGGAGTGGGCCGAAGTGAAGAGAATTTAATAACTGCTCATAAAATGGGGTTGCTGGATCTTTACTTAACTGATCCTGAGAATATTCCATCTGATGTCGACATGGTACTGATCGCTGTTCCTGTTGCGCAGACTAAATTGGTATTTGAGGCGGTGGCTCGCAAGGTCTCGAAGAGCGCGATAATTACTGATGTTGGCAGTACCAAAGAGGATATTATTTCAATCGCTCGGGAAGCTCTTGGTAACTCTTTTGGAAGATTTGTGCCGGCACATCCTATTGCTGGCGGGGAGAAAAATGGAGCGATTGCCGCTTCGGATGATCTGTTTTTGGATAAGAACGTCGTATTAACGCCCGTCGAGGGCACCTCTGAGTTTGCACTTAATATAGTAGAGCGCATGTGGCAGTCGGTTGGGCGAATATCGTGAGGTTAGACGCGTCCTCTCATGATGTTATTTTCTCTGCTGTCAGCCATCTTCCTCACGTGGTTTCGTTTGCTCTCGTTAGCATGCTTGCGGATCGCTCTGACTCTCAACAATTGTTTAGTTTTGCTGCAAGTGGATTTCGTGATTTTTCCAGGATTGCGGGAAGTTCACCTGAAATGTGGAAGGACATATGTCAGTCCAATAAAGACAAAGTCCTCAGCGATATTTCAGATTTTAAGAAGGTGCTAGAAAAAATAGAGCAGATGATGAGGGGGGGATTTCGGGAGCCTTCTTGATATGTTTCAACAAGCGTCAGACGCGCGCAATAAATGGGCCGAGAGAAGGTAGTGATTAGTAAGACGAAGGAATCGATCATTGTGACCGCCCCTTTTGGCGCGGGCGGAAAGGTGAGTATTCCTGGATCGAAAAGTATTTCCAACAGAGCATTATTACTCGCAGCACTCGCAAGTGGAACAACACGTCTATCTAATGTTCTGAGATCTGACGACACATCGGTAATGCTGGATGCGCTAAAAACCCTTGGTATCGGTATCAAGGCCGTTGGTGAAGTTTTAGAAGTTAAAGGGGGAGGCGGAGATTTTCCTAATAAAGTGGCATCCTTGTTCTTAGGAAATGCGGGAACTGCCGTTAGAACGCTGGTACCTGTTTTGTCGGTATTGGGTGGGCAGTATGAAATAAGTGGTGTCCCCCGGATGCATGAGAGACCTATCGGAGACTTGGTAGATGCGCTCAGGCAGATCAAATGTAATATTGATTATGTAGGTTCAGAAGGTTTTCCTCCGTTAAGGCTTAATCAGTCTGATGTCTCAATACCTCAAGAAATTGTCATAAGCGGATCAATATCTAGTCAATTTCTATCCGGACTTTTGTTGGCCCTTCCTCTTACTGGAGCTAAGGCTACAATAAGAGTGGTTGGTGAGCTGGTGTCCAAGCCCTATGCGGCACTCACTCTTCGCTTAATGAAAGATTTTGGCGTAACGGTAAAAAACGAAAATTTCGAGACGTTCGAGATTGCTGCGGGACAAAAATACATTTCCCCAAGATGCTATGACATAGAGGCGGATGCATCGAGCGCCTCTTACTTTTTAGCTGCAGCTGTTCTAGGGAGGGGGTTGGTTCGGATTGAAAACTTGTCCAAGAACAGTATTCAGGGGGATATCGATTTTATTGAGGTTCTGGCGCAACTCGGAGTGAAGTTTAGTTCTGGGGAGAGCATTGGTTAGATGTGGATGGTCGCTCGGTCGAGAAAATCAAGTCTTTTGATTTAGATTTGAATCATATTCCTGATGCCGCTATGACACTTGCAGTAATGGCTCTTTTTGCGGATGGTCCTTGTAAGCTAAGAAATATTGAAAATTGGCGTGTCAAAGAGACGGATAGATTGAGGGCTATGGCAACGGAGTTGAGAAAGTTTGGCGCTCAAGTGAATGAAGGTAAGGACTTTCTTGAGGTAATTCCCCCTGAATTCATATCCGATGGCATCGCCGTGGAGACGTACGACGATCATCGTATGGCCATGTGTTTTTCGCTCGCATCTTTTGCGGGTGTTTCGGTAGAGATTTTAGATCCTCAGTGCGTCAACAAAACATTTCCTAATTTTTTTGATTCTCTTAAGCGTATTACCCGCGCTCCGGTTGTTTCCATTGACGGGCCATCTGGTGTTGGAAAAGGGACTGTCGCGACCACGCTGGCCGAGCGACTCGGCTTCCACTATTTGGACAGTGGCGCTCTCTACAGAGTACTCGCGTTCGTCTCCAAAGAGCTCGGGTTTGAGCTGCATGGTTGGGATAGCGAAAAAATTGAAACTTGGTTTTTGAGACAGAAGGTAGAGTTTCAGGCAGAAAAGATATTTTGGGAAAGTAAAGATATTTCAAAAGCCATTCGATCTCAGGAAATTTCTGACTTAGCTAGCAGGATTGCATCCAATTTAGAAATTCGTAAGTCATTAATTAATATACAGAAATCTTTCAGGAGGGCTCCAGGACTGGTAGCTGAGGGGCGGGATATGGGTTCCGTAGTTTTTCCAGATTCCGCTGTAAAAATATTTTTGACTGCATCTCTAAAGGTTCGGGCTGAGAGACGATATAAGCAGTTGATCAGTAAGGGTTTCAAGGTTAAAATGGAGGGTCTTGCTGAAGAAATTGAGGATCGCGATAAACGCGACACAAATCGGGATCATTCTCCACTTCGGCGAGCAGAGGGGGCAGTTGAGATAGATACATCAACTCTTAGTGTGGAAGAGGTCTTTGATTCAGTGGTTAAGTTCTCTGAAAGCCTCTCTTCCCGAAGCTAATTGCGAACGTTCGTCACCTGCCCAATTTTAAACAACAACGTTACCCAGAGCGAATTGGAGAAACAGCTTTTTTGTATTTCTCAAATGCGCTCCGGTCACAAACCAAAAAGCTAAAACATGACAACAACTTCAACCGATACAAATCTATCTACCGACAACTTCGCGGCAATGTTTGAGGAAAGTCTTTCCCGCCAGGAAATGAGGGCTGGGGAGGTTATTACAGCAGAGGTAGTGAATATAGATCACAACTTTGTGGTTGTGAATGCAGGATTAAAATCTGAGAGCTACATATCTGCAGATGAATTTAAAAATGATAAAGGCGAGTTGGAAGTCAGCGTCGGAGACTTCACTTCTGTAGCTATTGAATCGATAGAAGATGGTTATGGTGAAACTAAGTTGTCGCGCGAAAAAGCAAAGCGGCTAGCGGCTTGGCTCGGCTTAGAGAAAGCATTAGAAACCGAAGAATTAGTTGAAGGTTTTGTTTCTGGTCGGGTGAAGGGCGGCCTAACCGTGATGGTAAACGGGGTGCGAGCTTTTCTTCCTGGCTCGCTCGTGGACACCAGGCCGATAAAAGACACTTCCCCTTACGAGGGTAAGACCTTGGAATTTAAGGTCATAAAGCTCGATCGTAGGAGAAACAACGTGGTGGTTTCTAGAAGGGCTGTTTTGGAAGTTACTTTGGGTGAAGAAAGAGATAAATTGCTTGAAAACTTGTCTGAAGGAGCGACCGTTAAGGGAATTGTCAAGAACATCACTGATTACGGTGCGTTTGTTGATCTTGGTGGTATAGATGGTCTTTTGCACATTACAGATCTCGCTTGGAAACGTGTTAAGCATCCGTCAGAGGTGGTCAACATTGGAGATGAAGTTGAAGCAAAAGTGCTGAAGTTTGACCAAGAAAAAAGCCGCGTATCTCTAGGACTAAAGCAGTTGGGTGATGACCCTTGGGCTGGTCTTTCTCGAAGGCTTCCACAGGGAACTAGAACCTTTGGAAAGGTCTCGAACCTCACCGACTACGGTGCGTTTGTGGAGCTAGAGCCAGGTATCGAGGGTTTGGTGCATGTGTCCGAAATGGATTGGACTAACAAGAACGTGCATCCAAGTAAAGTCGTCCAGCTTGGTGATGAAGTTGAGGTGATGATTCTTGAGATCGATGAGGATCGGAGAAGAATTTCACTCGGTACGAAGCAATGTAAGGCTAACCCTTGGGAAGATTTTGCGGCCAACACGAGTAAAGGGGACAAAGTACGCGGGCAAATTAAATCGATCACAGATTTTGGAGTGTTTATTGGGTTGCCAGGGGGGATTGATGGTCTCGTTCATAGCTCAGATCTGACTTGGGAGGATGGCGATGACCAAGCAGCACGTAATCTGAAAAAGGGTGATGAGTTGGAAGCCGTTGTGCTCGCTATCGACGTTGAGCGAGAGAGAATATCGTTGGGTTTGAAGCAATTGGATGAGGATCCATTCTCTAGTTTTACTTTGAGCATCAATAAGGGCGATGTGATTGAGGGAACGGTCAAGGAGGTTGACTCCAAAGGTGTGACTCTCGATTTGTCAGAACAGGTCAACGGATTCATTAAGGCAACAGAGACAATTGGTGACATCTCGAGTGTTGAAGTTGGACAGCGAGTATCTGCGGCGGTGACTGGTATCGATCGGAAGGGTCGTGTGGTTAACCTTTCGATTAAAGCAAAAGAGCTAGCTGAGGAAACTCTGGCTCTTAAAAAGCACAGCGAGCAGGAAAACGCTGAGAATGCCGGTACCACTAACCTTGGGGCTTTGTTGAAAGCAAAGTTTGATAGTGAAACGAACGACTAGTACAGGTGTATTATTGAAAGATACCTTCTGGAAATTCTTATGACAAAATCTGAGTTGATAGCGAGGTTGAACGAAAAGTTTAATAAATTCGTTAGCCTTTATTGCCAAGAGTCAGTCGCGGCTATTCTTGACAGTATTAGTCAATCTTTGTCGAATGGGTCCAGGGTCGAAATAAGGGGTTCGGTAGTTTTTCGCTGAACCACCGACCCCCTCGTTTAGGAAGAAATCCAAAAACCGGCCAAAGGGTAGATGTCCCGGAGAAGTATGTTCCTCACTTCAGAGCGGGAAAAGAACTCAGGGCTCGGGTGAATTCTTTGCACGAGGGTGTGGTGCAAGCCGGTAACTCTCTTGGATAACCGCTGATCATCGAAGAGCGAGGGTTCATGTGAACGCTTGTGACTGAATTGCGAGGTTGAGGGGTGTTGGGTAGTTCGTCCCGCTGTGGTTAGTCGCGATCGAATTTAACTAGATTGCACATGATGGAGATTGCCCGTGGAGTATGAGGATTGGTGGCTAGTTTTTATCCCCGTTTTCTTTTTTTTAGGTTGGTTCGCCGCCCGATTGGATCTAAAACAACTACTCCAGGAAACTGGGGGCGTTCCTGACTCTTATTTCAAAAGTATAACCTTCTTGCTGAACGAGGAGAGGGATAAAGCCATAGATTCGTTTATTGCGCTAGCCAAAGAGGATCAAGACTCGGTTGAATTGCAATTTATGGTCGCTTTTTTCTTTCGCCAAAAAGGGGAATTGCAGCGGGCAATAGCGATACACAAAGGCCTGTTAGATAGGCTGGACCTAAGTTCAGAGCAACGAATGAGGGCAACGTGTGAGATTGGCGTCGATTACTACAAAGCAGGTTTTTTTGATCGAGCTGAACAATCACTCAAAGGGGTCACCTCTGGTAAGCATAAAGGCAAGGCGCTGGAAGTCCTGGAATCTCTATACGTCCACGAGAAAGATTGGGAGAGGGCGATAATTTGTGCTCGCGAGCGAAGCGATTTCACTGGCGTCAGTCGGGCAAAAAACATATCTCATTACTACTGTGAGATGGGAGATATTGATTATTCAGAATGGTAATTATTCTAAAGCCAAGCAACATTACGATGAGGCTTTAAAGCATCATCATAATTCAGTGCGTGCAATTCTAAGTCTTGGGAATGTTGCTGTACAGACCCAAAATATTCAGGATGCGATAGACATTTGGCAGACCATTGAGGTGAAAGACCCTCAGTATAACGTCCTTATATTAGAGAGATTGGTCGATGGCTACTCGACTTTAGGTAAATCCGAGGAGTGTTTGGAGTTAGTTGAGAAGTATTTGCAGAAAAGCCCCAATCCTATGTTGGTAGAGCTTGCGCTAAATATTTCAGAAATAAAAGACGGAGCTGATACGCGTTTATGATGTTGTTCGTTCTGAGTTAAAAAAATCGAAAGAATTAGTTTGGGCGAGATTTTTAATTGATAATATCGAGATCTCTAGTGAGTTTACCGAATCTCTTTGGCAAGATTTGCAGTTGATAAAGCAATCCTTAGTAGCCTATTCCGAGAGCATGATGCATCGGTGTGGAGAATGCGGATACAAGGCGAAGGGGCATTACTGGCAGTGTCCCGCTTGCAGTCAATGGGAAACATTCACCTTGCAGGCTGCCGCTTGAAAGAGAGAAAAAATGATTGATGCGAAAATCATCGTGGCGCTCGACTATGCTGATATTTCGAAAGCTTATGAATTGATTGATCAATTAGATCCTGAACGTTGTAAATTAAAAGTAGGAAAGGAGATGTTTACGCGTTTTGGCCCATCGTTTGTCCAAAAACTTGTAAAAATTGGATTCAAAGTTTTTCTAGATCTGAAGTTTCATGACATACCAAACACGGTTCGTAAAAGTTGTGAGGCTGCATGTGACCTTGGTGTTTGGATGGTCAACGTACATGCGTTGGGTGGGGCTGACATGATTCGTGCCGCTCGACTTGGGGTGGGTAGCTCAACCGGGAGGCCGTTATTAACTGCAGTGACGATTCTTACATCGCATGATCATGATTCACTCGTGGAAATAGGATTTCTTAGTGATATCCCGACCGAAGTTAGAAGACTGGGAAAGCTTGCTTATGAAAATGGGGCGGATGGAGTTGTGTGTTCTGCGCATGAAGTTGGGCTAATTAGAGAAACCACTAGTCAAGAGTTTTTGGCTGTGACGCCAGGAATCAGATTGCCGAAGGATAGTCCTGCAGATCAAAAGAGGATAATGACCCCGAAGAGTGCGATAATCAGCGGATCCAATTATCTAGTTATTGGGCGCTCGATTAGTGAATCTGCTAAACCTATGAGTGTGATACAAGAAATTGAAAAAGAGATTTCTTTCTCTTATGTGTAGGCGAATGAATTTGGCGTAATTGAATGAGCGATAACGACATTAAAAAAAGACTCAAGGAAACCAAAGTGCTGGTTGTTGGGGATCTGATGTTGGATAGATATTGGTTTGGGTTAGCCAATAGAATTTCTCCAGAAGCTCCAGTTCCAGTTGTAGCCGTGTCCAGAGAAGAGACTAGAATTGGGGGTGCTGGTAATGTGGCTGCTAACATTGCATCGCTCGGAGTCGATACATCGCTAATGTCTATAGTTGGAAGGGATTCTGCTGCGGAAGAGTTGGTTCATGTACTTAAAGAAAAAAATATTAAAGACAACCTTGTTCGTGACTCTTTGATCTCTACAACTATTAAAACTCGTGTGCTTGCCCAGCAGCAGCAATTGATTCGCTTGGATTTTGAGAAACAGCCGTCTGAAGAGTCGGTACTCGTATTAGCAGAATCATTTAAAAATGAAGTTAATAAATATGATGCGGTAATATTTTCCGATTATGGTAAGGGGTGCTACGAGTTATTGAAATGTTAATCGAAGTATCTCTCAATGCGGGAAAACTGATTTTTGTAGATCCTAAGGGGAATAATTTTTCGAAATATAAGAATGCAAGTTTTTTAACACCGAATAGAAAAGAACTAGAGGCTGTTACTGGCTCGTGGGACAGCGAGGATGAGCTTGATGCAAAAGCAAGTGGGTTAAGAAATGACCTTGGTTTGCAGGGACTGCTGGTTACGAGAAGTGAGGAAGGCATGACTCTTTACTGTGACTCAGGCAAGATGCATTTTTCCACGCTTGCTAAGGAGGTCTTTGATGTTAGCGGTGCTGGGGATACTGTAATTGCAGTGTTTGGTGCGCTCGTAGCGGGAGGGTTCCGTTAGAGGAGGCCAGTTCCCTAGCGAATAAGGCGGCTGGGGTAGTAGTGGGCAAGGTGGGAACTGCTACTGTTACATTCGACGAGTTATTTTCTGATGGGGTTCTGCAATGATTGTAGTTACTGGCGGTGCCGGTTTTATCGGATCTAATTTGGTCAGGAGGCTTAATAAAGCGGGGATAACAAATATTCTTGTTGTTGACAACATTGGCACCTCGTCTAAGTTTAGGAATCTCATAGGGTGCTCTTTCGACGACTACCTGCATAAGGATCTGTTTCGCGCTGAACTAAAGAATGGAAAGTTCGATGGGAAGATCTCAGCTGTCTTTCACCAAGGCGCATGCTCCGACACTATGGAGTTAGACGGAAACTACATGCTCGAAAATAATTTTCAGTATTCTCTAGATTTATTGGACTTTACTCAAAGAGAACAAATTCAGTATATCTATGCCTCATCGGCTGCAGTGTATGGAGGAGGTGCTCAATTTGAAGAGCGATTTGCTAACGAGGACCCACTGAATGTATATGGATATTCCAAATATTTGTTCGATCAGATTGTCAGAAAAAGGCTTGATAACGCCTCAAATCAGATTGTAGGTCTGCGATATTTCAACGTATATGGCCCATATGAGTCGCACAAGGGGCGCATGGCGTCGGTTGCATTTCACTTTTTTAATCAATTTCGAGCTAATGGAAAACTGTCCCTGTTCGAGGGCAGTGGAGGTTATGCTGCAGGAGAACAAAGGCGAGATTTTATTTATGTAGACGATGTGATTGATGTGAATCTCTACTTTTTCGAAAATCCCGATAAGTCGGGGATCTTTAATTGTGGAACGGGCAGATCGCAGACGTTCAATGAAGTGGCTGTTGCTACTATCGGGTCGTTGAAGAATGGAACCCCTGGTCAAGTTAGAGATATTGAAAAACTTTCTGAGGATGGCCTTATCGATTACGTGGCCTTTCCTGAGGGGCTAAAAGAGCGTTATCAAAGTTTTACGGAAGCGAGTCTTGCGGCTCTTCGTGCGGCGGGCTATGGAAAGTCTTTTAGGTCTGTCGAAGAAGGTGTTCAATCTTATGTCAAATTTCTTCTTGATAATTAATTGGTGAAGAAGATCGTGCACTCTTATAAATATCTGGATGATTTGGTTGGTAATACTCCTCTGGTTCGGCTCAAGCGTCTCTGCGGTAAAACCTCCAACGTGGTTTTAGCAAAGTTAGAGGGTAATAATCCAGCGGGATCGGTGAAGGATCGACCTGCCTTATCCATGATTGTTCGGGCGGAGACTTCCGGAAGAATTAAACCAGGAGACACGTTGATCGAAGCAACTTCCGGTAATACTGGCATCGCTCTAGCGATGGTGGCTGCGATGAGGGGTTACAAGATGATTTTAGTAATGCCCGAGAATCTCTCCATCGAGCGACGCCAAACTATGGCAGCTTTTGGTGCGAAGTTTGTTCTGACGCCGCAGCCTCGTGGTATGGAGGGAGCGAGAGACATTGCGGAGGCGATGCAAGAAAGAGGAGAAGGTGTGATCTTAGATCAGTTTGCAAATCCTGATAATCCATTGGCGCACGTTGATATGACTGGCCCTGAAATCTGGGAGCAAACAAATGGAACGGTTACACATTTTGTCTCTAGTATGGGTACGACCGGAACGATCATGGGGGTGTCCAAATACCTGAAAGAGAAAAACCCGAATATCCAAATAATCGGATGTCAACCTACCGATGGTTCTCAAATCCCAGGGATCAGGAAGTGGCCACAGGAGTATCTGCCAAAGATTTTTGATAGGAGCCGAGTCGATCAGATCGTTGAGGTGGCGCAGTTAGATGCTGAGGAGATGACGCGCAAATTAGCGCGCGAAGAAGGGATATTTGCCGGGATATCCTCGGGAGGGGCGATGTGGGTTTCGCTAGAGATTTCGAAGAAAACAGAGAATGCCACGATAGTCTCGATTGTCTGTGATCGAGGGGATAGATACTTGTCGACTGGTGTCTTTCCTGCTGAGTAGTCCCCTTTTATGTTGCCGGTCCTAGTTTTTGATATTGAGACTATCCCCGATGTTGATGGTATCCGCTTGCTACGAGAGTTGGATGATTCTTTAAGTGATATCGAAGTAGCCGAGAAAGCGTTCAGTGAGAGATTAGAAAAAACCGGATCGGAATTTCTTCCATTACATTTGCATCGAGTTGTTGCGATTTCCTGCGTTCTTAGGAGTGGGGATGGAGTTCGAGTTTGGTCTTTAGGGGAATGTGACGCGAGTGAGAAGGATATTATTCAGCGTTTCTATGATGGTATTCAGAAGTATTCTCCACAAATAATTTCTTGGAATGGTGGCGGGTTTGATCTTCCGGTGCTGCATTATCGTGGACTTATACACCAGGTTTCAGCTCCAAGATATTGGGATCAAGGCGAAGATGACCGGGATTTCAAATGGAATAACTACATCAATCGATATCACTCGAGACATTTAGATCTCATGGACGCGCTAGCAGCTTTTCAGCCGCGTGCCAATGCGCCACTAGATGAAATTGCACAGCTTCTCGGATTTCCGGGGAAAGTGGGAATGTCTGGTTCGAAGGTTTGGGATACCTTCTGCAAAGGTGGTATTCAGGATATTCGAAATTATTGTGAGACGGACGTTGCGAATACCTACTTAGTTTATCTGCGATACCAATTTATGCGAGGAGCAATCAATACTGAGGAATACTCGCTTGAAACTAATTTGCTATACGACTATCTCGCCACGCAGGAGTCTTCGCACTGGAAGGTCTTTCTAAACGCCTGGGTTCGATAATGCAGCGCTCATGTGAGCTTGATATAGAGTCCGCGGACCACGAAGCTCGAGGTATTGGTCGGCAGGATGGTAAGGTTATTTTTGTTGATCAGGCAATGCCTGGTGAGCGAGTTGTAGCGAATATTCGAAAAATTAAAAAGAGCCACGAGCTAGGCTCGATTGATAAGTTCATAGAACGGTCGTCGGACCGAGTGACCCCAAAGTGCGAAAACTATGGTGTTTGCGGAGGTTGTAGTTTTCAGCATGCCAGTGTTAGTACTCAGCTCGCGATAAAGCAACGAGTGCTCGAGGATGCTTTCAGGCGTATAGGAGGAGTCGTCCCGGAATGTATGTTGTCGCCGATACGCGGGTCGCAATGGGGCTATAGAAAAAGAGCTAGATTATCCAGCCGTTATGTTCGGAAGAAAGGCGCAGCTCTTGTGGGTTTTAGAGAGCGTGGGAAAAGTTATGTCGTCGATATGAAATCTTGTGAGGTCTTACCTCCTAAGGTTTCAGATGTAATCCCACACATGCGAGCGTTAGTTGAGAGCTTGTCGATCCGAGAGTCGATTCCACAAATAGAGGTCGCTTGTGGCGATAATGTTGATGTGCTGGCTTTTAGACATCTAGAGGATTTGCCTGCTCCTGACGAGGAAAAAATTAATAAACTTTGGCAATGAGTATGGTTTTGTCATTTATGGCCAGCGAAGTGGGCCAGATTCGTTGCGCTGTTTGACTGCTGGGGCAGAGAATACTGATCTCACTTATCAAATTAAAGATCTCGGCTTAATTTATGGTTTTAAATTATCCGAGTTTACTCAGGTTAATACTGACGTTAATGAGATTTTAGTTAGGAGAGCAATTAAGCTCCTCGATATAAAACCGAGTGACAACGTCGTTGATTTATTTTGTGGTCTGGGAAATTTTTCGCTTGCAATAGCAAAAGCAGGTGTTTCTGTGATTGGTCTCGAGGGTAGTCAGCAGTTGGTCGACCGGGCAAAAGAAAATGCAGTTAAAAATAAACTCCAGCATTTGTGTGATTTTCGGTATGCGGACTTATTCGTTGAGGGAAGTCCTGAGTTTTCCGAATTGACCGGTTATAACAAGATGTTGATTGATCCTCCGAGAGATGGTGCGCTGGCGGTGGTAACGGCGCTGCGTGATAGTGCGGTAAGTAAGATTGTCTATGTGTCCTGTAATCCAGCGACGCTGGCGAGAGATGCAGGAATCATGGTGCGAGACAACGGTTACACGTTAAAGTCAGCGGGGATAGTCAATATGTTCCCAAATACGTCACATGTTGAGTCGATAGCACTGTTCGTAAAATAAAAAAGGCGTGGAGATCCACGCCTTTTTCGAATGCTTAGAAACGTTATTCTCTGTTCCCTACGAGAGCTATCAAAAGATGTAAGAGGCTCGCGAAAATATTGTAGAGGCTGATATACACCCCGGTCGCAGCCATGATGTAGTTCGTTTCTCCGCCATTGACGATTCGACTGACGTCGTAAAGAAGAAACATCGAGAATACGCCAATCGCTAACGCTGAAATGGTTAATGCCAAAGCAGGAATTTGCAGGAACATATTAGCTATCGCCGCAATCAAAATAACCAACATTCCCACGAACAAAAACTTGCCCATGAAGCTGAAATCTTTCTTGGTGGTCGTGGCAATCGTGCTCATTACGACCATAATGATTCCAGTCCCTGCAGCGGCTAATCCTATTAGTTGAGGCCCATTTCTGAGCGATAGTGCGACATTCAAAATCGGTCCAAGCCACCACCCAAGAATAAATGTCATCAAGAGTAAAAACACTGCACCAAGTGCACTGTTGCGATTTGCTGAAATCGCAAATTGCAGGCCAATGATTCCAGCCAACATGATTAATGAACTCATTATCGGGTGTTTAAAAACAATCCCGCTGGTAGCAAGTCCAACAAAAGCACCAATGATCGTAGGAACCATGGTGAGCGCAAGCAATAAGTAAGTGTTACGCAGTACCTTGAGCTGTTGTTCTCCAATGACGCCAACGTGAGATGACGCAGGGATATTTGGTTGCATTTTGTATTCACTCCTTAAAGTTTTAACAATAAACTTTGATTACCGTCGATTAAAGAAGTTCTTCGTGAGAAACTGGCTTATAATCGCGCAGGGTAAGTATACTATACTCGCTCTCAGGAAAAATTCAGATATTCAGCTGGTTATCCTCACTAATATAGTGGATAATCTTGCCTCATTGGAAGCGTGGCAGAGCGGTTGAATGCACCGGTCTTGAAAACCGGCAAGGGCGCGAGTCCTTCGTGAGTTCGAATCTCACCGCTTCCGCCATATCTAAGAGAGCTGAGGGCAGCTGGTTCAGCGATTTGTTTCTGCGGGGTGCGTCGGATCTACCCAAAGAACATTTTCCGGTTTTTCTACAGGTTCTACATCTAAGTTTACTGCTATCGCGTCTCCATCGCTCCGGCAGAGAACACATTCAAGCACTTCATCGGGGCTAGCATTGATCTCTTGATGAGGAACAAAGGGTGGCACGTAGATGAAGTCCCCTGGACCAGCCTCAGCGCAAAATTCTAATTTTTCACCCCATCGCATTCGCGCCTTTCCTTTGATGACGTAAATCACGCTTTCAAGGTGTCCGTGGTGATGTGCTCCTGTTTTTGCGTCAGCTTGTATCGTCACGGTCCCAGCCCAAAGTTTTTGCGCACCAGTGCGCGCGAAATTGATCGCTGCTTTTCTGTCCATCCCCGGAGTCGATGGAACGTTGCCATCGAGTTGGTCGGCTGGAATCACCTGAACCCCATCATGCTTCCAATTAGTTTTATGTTCGTTTTTACTCATGTCTTTCTACGTGATAACTTCTTATTTAGTCATCATAATCCTACTACTAATATCGTTGAACTTCTGGTTGCTAGCGAAATAGTCGAAAACTTTAAAATCTAGCCATGCAATATCACCTCAATGGACATCATCCTGGGGATCCTCGTAGCCAAGGATCCGTTGATCAAAATCATCACATTCCGAAATGGGGTGATATTGAGCAAGTTGATGTATTAATCGTTGGAGCGGGCCCAGCTGGATTGACGCTCGCAGCGTCTCTCACAAAGTTTCCAGGACTCAACATCTGCCTCATAGAAAAACGGCCAGGTCGGCTGTTGCTTGGTCAGGCGGATGGAGTAGCTTGTAGGTCAATGGAAACCTTCGAAGCTTTAGGTTTTTCATGGCGCGTCCTTGAGGAGGCCTATTGGGTAAACGAGACTGCTTTCTGGGAGAGTGACAGTGGTCGGGATAATTTAATTCGCAAACGGGTCATCCGAGATGTTGAGGAGGGAATCTCGCATCAACCTCATGTGATTCTTAGTCAGGCACGGATTCAAGATTTTTTACTCGACCTGGCGGGCTCTGGGCGCAGTCCAACTGTTCCCTATTACTCCAAAGAGTTAATCGATATTGAGAGGGACGGGAGTGGAGATGGTGATTCAACAGGGTTGACCGCGACCGTAAAAGATTTGGACACGGGTTCGTTAAAAAAGATTTTCCACAAAATTTATTGTGGGTTGTGATGGAGCGCGTAGTGCGGTACGAGCTTGTCTTGAGATTGATCAAATCGGTGACAGGGCTGATAAAGTCTGGGGCGTCATGGATATTTTGTTGACCACCGATTTTCCCGATATTCGTCGCAAGTCTATTATTCGATCCAAAGAGCTGGGAACTTTGCTTATTATTCCGCGTGAAGGTGGTTACATGGTTCGCCTTTATATCGAACTCGATTCGATATCAGGTAAGGGAAAAATAGGGAGAGCTGATGTTACAGCCGATTATCTAATTGCAAAGGCGAAGGCAATTCTGTCTCCTTTCGAGATTGATTGCCATGAGATCGTCTGGTGGTCGGCTTATGAAATAGGTCAGCGCATCGCCACGAAGTTTGATGACCGAGGCATGGGCAAAAATTCATTTCCACGAGTATTTCTCGCAGGTGATGCTTGTCACACGCACAGTCCTAAGGCCGGTCAAGGTATGAATGTCTCAATACAAGATGGCTTTAATTTGGGCTGGAAATTGGGCTCAGTTCTAAGTGGCGTATTGAAGAACGATATCCTAAAAACATACTCAGAGGAGCGTTGGGGAATTGCGAACGAATTAATTGAGTTCGATAAGGTTTTCTCCGAAATATTCGGTGCGCAAGATAAGAAAAAATCAGATGGCGTAACGAACGACTTCGAGGAATATTTTATTCGTCACGGCCGCTATACAGCGGGGGTTATGACCAAGTACTCATTGGGCCTTTTGACCGCAGATCGTACGTATCAAACGCTTGCTAGTGGGTTTGAAATTGGAACGAGGTTGCATTCTTATCCGGTACTTCGGGTCTCCGACTCTAAGCAAATGGAGCTTGGCCAGGTTCTGGAGGCTGATGGGCGTTGGAGATTGCTAGTATTCTGTCCATCCCTTGATTTAGGAGGCGCGGCGCTGGCTAAGTTTTGTGAGTTTTTGGTAAAGGATAAGCTCTCTCCGCTTGTTAGATATACTAGTAGCAACAGTGATATCGATAGCTTTATCGACGTGAGATTTATATTTCAGGGTGGGGTGCGAGACGTAGATCTTGAGCCATTGCCTGAAATTATGTTGCCCAAAAAGGGTAAGTACGGCCTGGTTGATTATGAGAAGGTTTTTTGTGCTCGCGTAGATTCTGCAGAAGATATTTTCTCTAGCAGAGGAATTAATAGAGAGATGGGTTGCGTAATAATAGTTCGACCAGATCAGCACATCGCAGATGTTTGTTCTTTAGATGGCAGTCGAATAATCGAGTTCTTTGATCGTATCTGTTTGGCGCCAAAACGTTAGTTATTGAAAATACTAAAGCGAGAGATGTAGTGAGCAAATCAAAAGAAACAGATCACGAAGGGCATATTGATCATGAGCATTCGCACTTGTCTGACCTGCAAATCCGTGTCAAAGCTCTTGAGACAGTACTTGATCAAAAAGGGTATATCGACAAAAAAGTTATCGACCAAATAATTGAGCACTTTGAATCAAAAGTGGGGCCCCATATCGGTGCTGCAATTATTGCGAGAGCGTGGGTGGATCCAGAATTTAAAAGGCATTGCTCGAGGACGCCACGAGCGCAATCAATGATGCTGGGGTTTTCGGGGAAGTTGGCCAACACTTAATAGCGGTAGAAAATACTCCCGAGATTCATAACGTGGTCGTTTGCACGCTTTGTTCCTGTTATCCATGGGATGTGCTCGGGCTACCACCAGTTTGGTACAAATCCGCACCTTATCGTTCGAGAGTGGTGATCGATCCTAGAGGGGTATTAACAGAGTTCGGGACTACTGTAAGTGACTCCAAGTCGATTAAGGTTTGGGACTCCACTGCGGAGACTCGTTATTTAGTTATACCCGAGCGTCCCGAGGATACAGGGGGGTTAAGTGAATCCGAGCTTTCAAAACTAATCACGCGCGACAGCATGATTGGAACTGGGTTGCCTAAGCATGCCAAGGATGAAGACGGATGTCTAAGGTACACGATTTAGGGGGTGATCTTTCCCACGGTAAGATTTTTCGAGAGGAGAATGAGCCGGCGTTTCACGACGATTGGGAGGGAAGGGTGCTAGGCCTTCAGCGTTCGATCCTATCCCTTGGGGTTTGGAACATTGATGTATTCAGACATGCTCAAGAGCAGATATCTGAGGAGGAATATTTGTCGTGGAGCTACTATGAGAGGTGGTTAAATACGTTATCTTCGACGGCAGTCGCAAAAGGACTTGTTTCCATAGCAGAGCTCGAAGCGTGTCATTCAAATGGTGATATTGATAAGGCGCTTAGGCCGCTGGATACAAAAAACATCCACAAAGCGTTCATGCGTGGTAACTTTGAAAGACCGATAAGCCGTAAACCTCGTTTCTCAGTTGGTTCCAAGGTTAAGACCCTCACAATTGAGAGCTCCGGCCACACCAGGCTCCCCCAATATGCGCAAGATAAAATCGGTATTGTTGAGGCGATACGTGGATGTCATGTTTACCCGGATGCTGTGGTATCCGAAGGCTCAGAGAGTCCTCAGTGGCTGTACACAGTGGTATTTTCTGCGTCAGAGTTGTGGGGAGAGAGGGCGGATCGTCGATCAACGGTTTCTATCGATGCGTTTGAGCCCTATTTGAAGCCTGCGACCGAGAAATGACTGAGACCAAGTTATCGGATATTTTCGATAGATTGCCTGAGGGCATTATGCTCGAGACCTTTGCTGAGCCTTGGCAGGCAGATACCTTCGCTCTCATGGTCAGTCTGCAGGCGCAAGGGTTATTCACCTGGGAAGAGTGGTCGGAGGCGCTGGGTCAACAGATTAAACTTGGGCAAGCCAGCGGGGATCCAGATCTCGGTGATACATACTATGAACATGCATTGCGCGCATTGGAGGACTTATTGATGTCCAAGGGGTTGGTTGATGACGTACGCTATCTGAGCACGTGCGTGGATGGAGGCGAGCTTGTCAACGAACGCCCCACGGTGAGCCAATCGTTTTAGAAAAATCTGACCTTATTCATGAATAAGCAGATTTGCGATGCTGATGTGACGGGTTACTAATTCAATAATGTTGACAACCGAAAACCATGACAGAGATTTGAGGGGATACAAATATGTGTATCCGGTCGTGTCTCGCCGTGCAGGTGGCCTCTCCGTGGGAATCAACTTAAATACCAATAATGCGTGCAACTGGCGATGCATTTATTGCCAGGTTCCAAATCTCGTGAGGGGCGCTCCTTTACCGGTATCGTTACCAGATCTCAAGTTTGAGTTAACGAGTTTTCTTCAAAAAGTTCTGGTGGGTAATTACTTGAGCGAAGAAATTCCAGAGGAGATGCGGCGTCTCAACGACATAGCGTTTTCTGGAAATGGTGAGCCGACTTCGTCGCCAAACTTTTCCGATGTGGTCGAATTGGTGGCGCAAACACGATCTGATCTTTCTGTTGATGCTAGCGTAAAAACTGTTTTGATAACAAACGGAAGTCTTATTCATCAAAAAGATGTTCAGCTCGGGATTAGGCAGTTAAAGACGATAACCGGGGAGGTTTGGTTTAAGGTCGATAGCGTTACGAAGGAGGGGGTTGCTCGTATCAACGACTCTCCGTTTTCATTGCGTAAAACCAGTTCTAATTTAGAAACGGTAGCTTCCCTATGCGATACGTGGATACAGACATGCGTTTTTGATTTTGACGGCTTGCCACCTTCTGAGCACGAGCAGAATAGTTATTTAAAGTTTTTGCGAGATGTGGCTCTAAACGCGAAAGTTCGGGGAGTATTACTGTACGGGGTAGCGCGAAAGTCCTATCAGCCCGAGGCGCCAAGAATTTCTCGGCTTGATTTGAGTTGGTTAGAGTCGTTTTCGAAAAAAATTCTGGATCTTGGGTTAGCGGTCAAAATTTCCCACTGAAAAACTACACCTCGCGAACGCGAACTGGGGCTATCCAATGTTAAGACGTTTTTATTTTGCCATTTGGCGCTCACGCATCTCATCCAGCGTTTTGCAGTCAATACAAAGATTTGCTGTTGGTCTTGCCTCAAGACGCTTTAAGCCAATTTCTATCCCGCACGTATCGCAGTACCCATAATCCCCGGACTCTATGCGAGAGATTGTCTCATTGATTTTTTTGATCAATTTTCGTTCACGATCCCGGTTTCGAAGTTCGAGCGCCATATCTGATTCCTGACTCGCCCTATCATTAGGATCTGCAAATACAGTGGCCTCATCCTGCATCGTGTGGACGGTCTTATCAATGTCCTGTCCGAGCTCGGCTTTTAGGTGGTTGAGGATCTTTTTAAAATGATTCTTTTGTTTGGTAGACATGTAAGCCTCACCTTTTTTCGGCTCGTACGGCTTAAATGGATTCTTTAGTTCTGACGGCATTTTTTCGTTGGTTGAAGTCGCAATGGTTTAAAAAGCCGACCTTTATACCAGATTGCGGAGAAACTTGCCATTTTTACGGTAAAACTGTTAGGGTACATTGACCTGAGAGTGTTTACAGGCTATAGTCTCGCGCCTCCGGGGTGTAGCGCAGTCTGGTAGCGCGCCTGCTTTGGGAGCAGGATGTCGGGAGTTCGAATCTCTCCACCCCGACCATAAAAAGTGGCTGTGGCCGACGAGTTGCGCCCGTAGCTCAATCGGATAGAGCACCAGCCTTCTAAGCTGGGGGTTACAGGTTCGATTCCTGTCGGGCGTGCCAGTTATTGGCCCTCAGCTGCTGTTGTAGTCCAGTGGTGGACGTAGCTCAGTTGGTAGAGTCCCGGATTGTGATTCCGGTTGTCGTGGGTTCGAGCCCCATCGTCCACCCCATTCATCTCCTGTCTCGTGCTGCCAATAGCTCGGCTCACTCTTTTATCGAAAAGCCGAACTGACTGAAGGGCGGGTGAAAATCCTTTCAGGCGTCTCTACGCCAGATCTTTAAAAATCCTTTTTTAAACCACGTAGATAGTCCTAGTAGGATTACTCCACCCGTGAGCGCAGCTGCAATTCCAAACACCGTTGGCGGGATCGAGAGGGACGTAAGGACGATTGTGTAGATCGCCGAACCCAATATGACTCCAAATACGAGAACTTGCTTTACGGTATTAGCGGAAAGGCTCATGACAACGTAGATTAAAACGCAAAAAATTAGCGGATCCATTAACAGCCTTTCGAATGGAGCGGGCGATGGGAATCGAACCCACATTAAGAGCTTGGGAAGCTCCCGTTCTGCCATTGAACTACGCCCGCGATATATACCGAGGACGCAATATACTCCAAATCCCAGATGACATAATTTACTTTTTCACGATGGCGGTATTTTCGCTCCCTGGCTGATAGAGCGCCACCATAAAATCGCAATATCCCTACCATTGTTCTTCCATACCAGTTATCTAACCTACGTTTCGAGCGAATCAGTGTTCGCACTAATTTCAAAATTTAAAAAGGGAGTCTCGAATATGAATCGGTTTATTACGTATGGGTCTGTAGCTGGAGCTCTGGGTGTGATAGGAGTACTGTATTTTGTAGCCAGTCCAAATGCCAGAGAGGTAACAATTCAATCGGCTGAGACATTTTCTGTGAGTAAAGAAAATCAGTCTGGTCCAATGAAAAGTGAGCTGGATGCGTTGAGTAAAAAAGCACAAGTCAATGAAGAAGCTCCAGAATTAGTAGCGGAAGACCGAATCGATCTGGCTAATCTAGCGGCGAGCGATGTCTCCCAATCATACGACCTTAAAAATTCAGCATTGTCCGTGAGTGAGGCAGGATTTGAGAGCGCACCTCCAGTAATTGTTGCAGATGTCAATGACCGTTGGTTGAACATAGATAATGGATATCTCGACCGACACCAACACTGGCATCAAGCAGATGGAGTAGATGTAACCTTTGAAAATTTTACTAACGTCCTTTACTTTTTCCCTGCTGATGAAAAATTTTCTAATGTAACGGCAGTATGTAAAAATCGTCAGAATTACAGCGAGATATTGCTTTATTCCGATGGAAAAAAATGGTTGGACTTAAATCAAGGTGGAGCAGAACTCTATTCTGTGACTCTTTGGGATTGGTATGATTCGGTCGCGATAAAGTCGGGATCACAGACTTTTATTGAACATAGAAATCCAAAGCTCGCGAGATGGAATGCTCCGATTGCGGGAGAGCTAGCAGAGGAGATTTTACGAACTGGAACCTTCGATATTTTTGTTGAGCCCAATCAACATCGACACAACGGTATCGTGATGAGTAAAGACGAAAAAATATCCAGTAAAGTTCAGCCGGCTGTGAATCTAAAAGCTACGGTAACAATACAAAATATTGATGAGGTACGAGGTTGTTTTGATATCAAAAAGCCCAGCGCCAAAGATCTCTCGTGGCAGGCCTGACGCAGCCCGAAAAACGATTAGTAGAGCAGTTTTTTGGCATCAGTGATTGAGGTTCCCTCGTTGCGGGGAACCTCAAATACCCAAAGCGTCCGTGCTAAGGCCTAAGCGGCTAACAAAAATTGCGAACCGTTACGGTTTCTAGCTCTACGATTTCTAGGGCGTCTTCTGTTTCCCTTCGGCTTGCCATCCTCTTTTGTTTTTTCGGCTTGAGGGTTTACCAGTCGAGAAATAGCTGCCCATTTTCTTTTGTCAGCGGGTGTGACTAGACTCAAGGCTGAACCTTCTGCCCCAGCACGTGCGGTTCGACCAATGCGATGCACGTAGTCCTCTGGGACTTGAGGCAAATCATAGTTAATAACGTGTTCTATATGTTTTATGTCTAAACCTCGGGATGCGACGTCGGTTGCAACTAGGATTCGATATCTTTTCTTCCTAAATTGCTCTACTAAACGATCTCGTTTCGACTGTCTGAGGTCTCCGTGTAATGCGTTTGCTACACGGCCAGTTTTTGATAACCTCTCTGCCATCTTGTCGGCGCTTCTTTTGGTTTTTACGAAAATGATCGTAGGTCCTGAATCGACATCAAGCTGATCCACCAGCTTCGAATATTTTTCACCATCGGTTACATGCATTACCTTTTCTGAGATGTTACTCGCCGTAATTTTTTCTCCTTTAATTGCAACTCGAACAGGAGAATTGAGGTAGCTCTCGGATATCCGAACAATATTCTTTGGCAAGGTTGCTGAGAATAAAAGTGTCTGCCGGTTTTTAGCGGTGATCTTCAGGATATCCTCTATCTGCTCCAAAAAGCCCATATCGAGCATCCGATCCGTTTCGTCTAAAACCAGGAAGTCAGTGTGCTTCAGATTTAAACTGCGCCTTCTCAAATGATCATTAATCCTACCTGGGGTACCGACAATAATTCGTGGGGATTTATCTAGCTGCCTAAATTGTTTGGGCATTGCTTCGCCGCCAATCAATAATGCAGTCGAAATTCTCTCCTCTTTAGGGAGAATCGAATGGATTTCCTTTAATACTTGCGCGGCTAATTCTCTCGTCGGGGTCATCACTAACGCACGACTTTGCCTCGACTCGACTAGGTGGGTGATTAAAGGAATACCGAACGCCAAAGTTTTTCCAGTGCCAGTTTGTGCTGAGCCCAGGATATCCTTTCCTGCAAGCGCGTGAGGGATAGCTTCTGCTTGAATGGGAGTCGGAGTTAAAAATTGTTTGTTACTAAGTCTGGCTAATATTGATTTAGGCAAACCAATTGCTTCAAATGTGTTCATTAATTTAGTCCGTAATATATTTTTCAAAGAAGTTTGGTCAGTCTCAAAAGTTTCCTGGATTCTCGTTTTCTCAAGCGTTAACTCGAAAAATGGAAAAACCAAACTGGCCACATGAATTTAACTTCTGCACTTTGAGTTCCAAAAAAGGCGGTTTTTCGTTGGTTTGTCCAAGCTTCATTGACGACAGCTCAGAGTGTGTCCCTAAATAAATCGAAACAGACTTAGTTTTAGCTCTTAAACGAGGTTTTCACTTTCAGATGCAGATCAAACCGACCTTTTTTGATGGAGACCAATGACTTGGTTCTAACCAGAAAAATATAAGAGTTAAGCGGATCTCAGGCGTGCTTTATACACATGTACCGATCATAAAGCAAGGGCCGTGATAATTGCTAGTCCAACTGCGGGGCCAGCTCCAGCATGACCTCGTTACGTCTGAGGAAGGGGAGGGTCCAAGGAGGGTTGTAGAAAGCGTACTTGGGTGATCCGATCGTTTGTATCGAGTTATCGACCGCAAATTTCTCGAGCTGATTCGTATATTCCTCGATATTTGAATCCGTATTTCTTCCTGAAAATTTTATAACCACGAATTGTTTTGATGCTACTTCCGATAGCGTAACTTCTGAATTCTTTGGGGTTGGAAGGGTATCAATGGAGTGTTCTTTGGGCATCACAAAACTAATCTCCCAAGACTGCCCATCCCGCTGTTGTTGAACTGGCGCGGTCATAGCGATTTTTTGACTGTCCCGTTGTTGAACCGGTGCCGTCATAGCGATTTTGGTATTGATAGCATTGTTACCAAAAATGTAGTCTGCAACTAAACGGAACCCCTTTCTTATCGCTTCCTTTCGTTCGCCCGAAACTCTCACAGACGCGGTTATCATCGGGCTATATTCTCTTATCTCTATATTTTTTTTAGTGAGCGTCACAATGTAGTCTGGTTTTTCGACGTTACTCATGATCGGACCCCAGGAGGCTAAGCCAATAGTGATTAATACGATTACACTAGTGGTAATTATCTTTTTTCTTCGTGTCATTTTGGTCTGGTGAAGTTGTCATGATCGAAAAGTCGATATGAAACCGAAATTGCTTACGAGCTTACAAGATTATAACGTTACGCTGTTTCGCGGAGACGTGCTCGCGGGGATCACCGTAGCGCTTGTGGCCATTCCACTTAGTCTTGCAATTGCAATTGCTTCGGGAGCAAGACCTGAGACTGGGCTCGTTACGGCGGTGGTCGCTGGATTTCTGATTTCCATGTTGGGTGGAAGCAGTATCCAAATTGGCGGTCCCACTGGCGCATTTATCGTAGTGGTCTACGGTGTCATCCATGCGCACGGTTTTGATGGGTTGCTCCTGGCAACTGCCATGGCTGGAGTGATCTTATTGGCTGCAGGTTTTTTCGGGCTAGGTTCATTGATACGTTATGTACCTGCTGCCGTTGTCCATGGTTTCACCCTTGGGATAGCCCTAATTATTGCATCGAGCCAAATTAGGGACTTTCTAGGGCTCACACTTGCTGTTCCCGCGGATTTTATGCAAAAGGTTCCTGTGATATTTGATGCTCTTCCGACAACCAATATCACGGCTTTTTCTATTGGTGTATCGACTATTTTTTTGATTTCGGCGTTTCGGAAATTCTTTCCGAGAGTTCCTGGGCTGATCGCAGTTCTTATCTTTATGTCCTCGGTATCTTGGTACTTTGGATTTGATGTCGAGACGCTAGGTTCGCAATTTGGAGTGCTCGACTTCGACACAATTAAATTCGATTTTCCGCAGATCTCGTATGCATTGGTAGCCGAAATGCTGCCATCATCAATCGTTATCGCGTTTTTAGCTGGGATCGAGTCCTTGTTGTCGGCGGTCGTCTCGGACCGTATGACAGGCGACCAGCACAGGCCTAATGCGGAGATCGTAGCGCAGGGGGTTGCAAATATCGGATCCTCACTTTTTGGTGGCCTTCCGGCCACTGGTGCAATCGCGAGAACTGCAACAAATTTTCGGGCTGGGGGAGGACTCCTGTCGCAGGTATGGTTCATGCGATCACAGTTTTAGCGATATCTTTTTTTGCGGCACCGTTAGCTAGTCATCTCTTAATGCCAGCCATGGCTGCTCTCTTAATTCACGTTGCGTGGAACATGAGTGATCCAGGTAATTGGTTGACCTTTTCTCAAGGAAGGAAAACTAGGAGAGAGATTCTTGCTATGGATCACCTTTGGTTTAACGGTGCTCGTGGATCTCACAGTCGCGATTGGTGTTGGTGTCGGTTTGGGTTTGTTGCTTCAGCTCAAGGAGGATGGACTGTCGAGTTTTGACACGAAGGTGCGACGGAAATAATCTTTTCTTTGTGATGTGTTCATTGGGTCCAAAACAGTTGATGAGGTTTCGGTATGGGTTTAAGAAATAAGTGGTTAATCGTTGTTGTTTTTTTTCTTTTAAGTGCCGGCAATGCTGCGGCAGAAAAAAGTGATATCGATGTATCGAAAGCTTCGGTTAGAGAGCCAGTCGGGGGACAGGATTTTACAGCGGGTTATTGCTTGCTGCGGAATACCGGCGTCATGAATGATAAGTTGCTAAAAGTCACCTCTGACGTGGTAGGTTTTTTTGAGATTCACGAAATGTCGATCCAGGATGGGGTTATGCGGATGAGGGGCTACCGGATGGACTAGTCGTTCCGAAGGGGGGGCGGTTGAGTTAAAGCCAGGTGGGTTGCATCTGATGTTGTTCGATATAAAAGAGCCGCTAACAGTTGGAAAACATTTTCAGGCAGTATTTCATTTTCAAAAGGTCGGCCCAATAAGTGTGAGGTTTACCGTTGAGTCGCGCCATACTCAGCAGAAATGATGAACTTGAGTACCAGAACTCGGAAGAGGTAAGACGTATTGATCTCGGCAACATCTATAACAATTCGCAGAGGGACTAAAGTTCTAATCGAGGGGGCGACTTTAATTTTTACCGTAATCAAAAAATTGGTGTTACCGGAGCGAACGGTTCTGGAAAGAGTTCGCTTTTTGCGGTTTTACAAGATGAATTAAGTCTGGATCGTGGGGAGCTTAATAAAGATCCAAACTTGACGGTAGCTCACGTTGCGCAAGCATTGCCTGATGGTAATGGCCATGCAATTGAGTATGTGATTGACGGTGACATCGAGTTTAGAGATTTGGAAAGACGTCTGGCTCACGCTGAGGAGTCGGGAGACCCCCAGCTATTGGGAAGTTTGCACGAGCAAATGGGATTTGTTGGTGGATATTCTGCTCGGGCTCGTGCTGCCAAGCTCTTGAGCGGTTTAGGGTTTAGCGAAGATGAATTTCTGCACCCAGTGAGCCATTTTTCTGGTGGGTGGCGTATGCGTTTAAATCTCGCGCAGGCGCTTATGTGTCGATCAGATCTGCTTTTGCTTGATGAGCCTACTAACCACTTGGACTTGGACGCGGTAGTGTGGCTGGAGTCATGGCTCAAAACATATGAAGGAACCCTACTTTTGATCTCTCACGATAGAGAGTTCTTGGACAATGTTGTTGGTTTTATATGCCACATTGAATCGGGACGCTTGAAAACTTTTACTGGAAACTATTCGAATTTCGAAATCCAGCGAGCATCCATTCTTGCGCAAGAAAAGTCGCTTTACGCAAAGCAGCAACGTGAGGTAGCCCACTTGAGATTCTTCGTGGACCGTTTTCGAGCGAAGGCGACGAAGGCTAAGCAAGCGCAGAGCCGACTGAAGCAGCTCGCTAAAATGCAGCTGGTAGTCCCCGCGCAGGTCGTTTCACCCTTCGAATTTAAATTTAAAACGCCTTCGTCTTGGCCAGATCCTGCGATGGTGGTGAAGGGGGTTGACCTGGGTTATCCCGATAAAGTCGTTTTACGTGGTGTGTCTTTTGAACTTCGATCTGGAGACCGTTATGGGCTGGTTGGTCCAAATGGGGCGGGTAAATCAACTTTCGTAAAATTTCTAGCGGGAGAGCTGGAGAAGCTCTCTGGCGAAGTAACAAAGAACAGAGATATCTTGGTTGGATATTTTGCGCAAAACTCTTTGGATCAATTGAGGAATGGAGACAGCCCGCTTCAGCATTTGGTTAGACTGGCCCCGCTAGTGCGTGAACAAGATTTAAGAGATTTTCTTGGAGGATTTGGGTTTAGAGGTGACGATGTTTTCAAGGAGGTTGGTAGCTTCTCTGGGGGGAGCGCTCCCGGTTAGCCCTCGCACTTATTGTCTGGCAGAAACCGAACGTCTTACTCTTGGATGAGCCGACGAACCACTTGGATATGCAAATGCGTTTTGCGCTCTCTAGAGCTCTGCAGGAGTTTGAAGGCGCCGTGGTACTCGTATCTCATGATCGCGCCTTACTCAAGGAAACGTGTGACCAACTGCTGATGGTTAATAGCGGGGCCGTTAGTCTTTTCGATGAAGATTTAGACGCCTATGCAAACTTTTTATTAAGGACCTCATCAAAGAAGGGTGAGGCAGAATCGTCAAAGTTATCTAAAAAAGATCAGCGCAGAATCGAGGCGGAGGCTCGTAGTGAGTTAGCGTCAAGGGTGAGGCCCCTGAAACAGAAGCTGAGCTCTTTAGAGAAAAGGCTGGAAACTCTTGGAGCAAAAAAACTTGAGCTTGAAAGTCGCTTATCTGATCCCGACATATATGAGGATAAAAACAAGCTTGTATTGGTTGAGTACTCGAAAGAGAAGGCGGTTGTCGATAAGGAAATAGTCGAACTCGAAGAAGAGTGGATTCGGGTGTCGAGTGAGTTGCAGGATTTGATGGAGTGAGGTTTATGATTAATTTTTGGAGAGGTCCTACATGTTAAAGCGTGTCATCCTGTTTTTGCTTACTAATCTGGCTGTGATCTTTTTGTTAAGTATCACGATGCGGCTTTTGGGGGTCGATTCGTTTATGGCAACCTCTGGTGCTGGGGTGAACCTCCAAGGGCTTCTTGTGTTTGCTGCTGTAATCGGCTTTGGGGGCTCGTTCATCTCCCTAGCAATGTCGAAATGGTCAGCCAAGTGGATGACGGGGGCCAAAGTGATAACGACCCCGCAAGGGGACACAGAACGCTGGCTACTTTCGGTTGTAAGTGCTCAGGCTGATAAAGCTGGGGTCGGAATGCCGGATGTCGCGATTTACGAATCCAGTGACATCAATGCGTTTGCTACCGGTATGAGTAAAAATAATTCACTGGTAGCTGTTAGCTCCGGGCTGTTAAATCGGATGTCACAAGATGAAGTCGAGGCGGTCTTGGCGCATGAGGTCAGTCATATAGCGAATGGCGACATGGTGACTCTGGCCTTGATTCAAGGTGTCGTGAACACGTTTGTTATTTTTCTTTCTCGAATAATCGGTCATCTCGTTGATCGCGCTCTCAGCGGTGGCAGGAGCCGAGGTTATGGTTTGGGTTTCTGGATCACGACCATCGTTTCTGAAATTATCCTCGGCGTGTTAGCGAGTATTATCGTCATGTGGTTTAGCCGACGCAGGGAGTATCGCGCCGACTTCGGTGGGGCGAGTCTTGCCGGTAAACAAAAAATGATCGCAGCCCTACGAAAATTGCAGTCAGCTCACGAGCCCTCTAACTTGCCAGATCAAATAAAAGCGTTTGGGATATCTGGTAAGGCGCAAGGAATCACCGGATTATTCATGTCGCATCCGCCACTTTCTGAAAGAATAAAAGCGCTGGAAGAAACAATAATTCAACAATTCGTATTCATGATGCATGCTAGATGACTTAGTCGAACAAAGAATCCAATCTTCGATCCGTTGTGGAGACTTTGATGATTTACCGGGGAGTGGAAAACCGCTGGAATTAGGGGATGATTCGCTCATCGCTCCTGAGCTCAGGATGACGTTTAGGATACTTAAGAATTCGGGATACGTTCCTGCGGAGGTAAAGGCGCTCAACGACGTGTTCGCATTAGAGTGCTTTATCAGGGATCTCGAAGCTGCAAGCTCGGAGAAGAGCCTGGCGATTAAGCGGTTGGAGGCGCTCAAGCTGAAACTCGGGAATTCGGGTTGTTTTAGTCGGGTGCTTGAGAATAGAAAAGATTATTTTCGGCGAATTTGTCGCAAGCTTGATAGAAGTGAAATCGAGTGAGCGATCATCGCGTGTTAAGATTCGTGCCGACTAATAGATCCAAATAAAAACAACGACTATGGATAGCAAAGAGGCGCTTAGGCGTTTGGTAGAGGGCAACAAGCGGTTCGTGGATGGCGCGCAGACTGGCATTAAGCAGGCGTCTCAGATGCATCGCGATGCATTGATTAAAGAGCAAAATCCATTTGCGATTATCTTAGGGTGCTCTGATTCTCGCGTTCCTGCGGAAATTGTTTTCGATCAAGGCCTTGGTGATTTATTTGTGATCAGGGTCGCCGGTAACATCGTCTCTCCGTCTCAGGTCGGGAGCGTTGAATTTGCGGCCGAACGGTTTGGAACGCCTCTGGTGGTGGTGTTGGGGCACTCATTTTGTGGTGCCATTGAGGCGGCGGTAGAGGGACTGGAAAACCCGAAAGAACGGGCCTCTCCAAATGTAAACTCGATAGTTAGCAGGATACGACCCTGCGTAGAAAATCTTTTAGAGCTGCACGTGGAGCTATCACACGAGGAATTGTTGCATCAGGCAGTGCGGGCAAATATCCGTGCATCAGCCGATCATTTAAGGCATGGGTCTCAAATGTTGGAGAGACTCATCTCACAGGAAAAGCTTCTAGTGGTTGGGGCTGAGTACTCCCTTGAAACTGGTATTGTTGAATTCTTTGATCAGATCTAGTTTAGATTGAAATACATCCAAGGTACTGTTTAGCTTGGCAGCGCTTGGCCAACTGCTGAGCGTTTTCTATTTCGGATGGTTTTAAGATAAAGCCTAATCCATCCCTAAAACTTTCTGATCGTGGATGCCCCAGTTGTCTTGCTACTTCAAACCATGTGTAGGCAAGCACGTTGTTTTGCTCAAATCCCAATCCCAGTTGATACATGATACCGAGGTTTTGAAAAGCAGCTGGATGCCCGCGAGAAGCAGCCTTGGTGATGAGGATAGCTGCTTTAAGGATATCTTTCGCAACCCCTCGCCCCTCCAAGTAAGCAATCCCTAATTGGTTCTCCGCGTCTGCGTCATTTTGATCAGCCGATTTCTGATACCAGCGCGTAGCAAGTGTGTAGTCACGTTGGACTCCGCGCCCATCCCAGTACAGGTCTCCAAGTTTTTTTTGGGCCTCCGGATAGTTGTTTCGAGCGGCCAACTCATAATGGTAGAACGCTATAGAAAAATTGAAATCAACTCCATCTCCGGTTTCATAAATCTCGCCAAGCTCGATGTGAGCGCGATCAGAGCCTTTCTTTGCTGCTCTTTCGAACCATTCGATCGCTAGTTGGATATTTCTCGAGACTTCAGTTCCCAGTTGATAATTTTTTCCTAAGCGAAGTTGGGCGGGGGCGTATCCGGACTCTGCCGACTGTGTTAGAAGATTAAGATACGTCTGGAAATTTTTCTCTCTCCCCAATCCATCGCGGTACTTGATAGCCTCAAGCATGAGGTCTTTTCCATTTTTGATTTTATTGCTTGATTCCATCAAACCATTCGCATACGGATCTTCTGGTTCAGGAGGATTCGAATGGGCTTTGTGCTCCGTCAGTAGAGCAATGATTAGCAAAACTGCTAACGAACAATTGATAAAAATTTTTAGGAGCACCGGTACTTTGGGTCAAATACGCGTTAGATTATGTCTTATTCTAACTCCGGCGAATATACTCGTTGGAATTTAGGCTGGCGGCTTATAGGGTTTAGCCAAGGGTACGTACTGGTTGGTGAAGGGGCGATGAGCTATGTTAGCTCCTAAAGTTTCTCAGAACTCGACGCTGGCCGCTGCTTTTGCTAACGGCATGTCAGGAACTTGAAAGGTTTCCTTTAATTTGAGGGCGGTTACGGATTTATAACGACCAAAGATTACAAACTGATCCAATTCACGGTTGGTTTTCTTACTAAGCAGAAACCCCAACGGTTGGTCAACAGCTTTAAAATTCAGTAATGCATCTTTGAGTATGTTGTCCCAGCGTTCTGCATTGAGGTCTATATCACCCGATGTGATAACCCCACGACAACCGATCTGCCCGCAATTAACGGTCATCGGATAGTCGACATTAAATAAACCATATTCATCGGTAATTTGTTCACCGATTTGGATGTCCTTTATCGCAATCTCAAAACCATATCCAGTACTCATAGAGTTCGGATTGCAGCAATGGTTTACGAATTTTCCGTGATCCCAACTGACAACCCGATTCCCATTGCTCTCAATGTAGGAGTACTTGTCTACAATATCTTTTTCTTGTTGGTTTAGGTGGCTGTACTTGAGGGGGCTGACGTTTACGTCAAGGTGATCCTTGACGAAGGTGACGGTGCCTTTGGGGATAAGGCTGGTGGCAAAGACGCCGGATCCGATTTCAGCATCAATATACCGAAGTTCCGTAGAAGGATGGATCATTTTTTCCCCTTTTAAAAACCGCCTTTTTACTCTTTTTTAAGTAAAAAACAAGGGGGTCTTAAAAAATATTTACAACCTTTCCCGCCAGGTCCCGAGGCCAAACGTCATCGTATTGTTTTGCTTGGATTTAATTGATGATTACGAAAAGTCTCGTTACGCTAGAGGTCATGTCCTTGCTTAGAGGATCAATTTTTGGGTAGGGTTTAGGAAAACGTTTTGTGAGGCCGCTTTATGAAAGTTAACAGGATCGAGACCATAAGAGTTGCCGAGTTTCCTAACATTATTTGGGTCCAAGTTGGTACCGACAGTGGGTTGGTTGGTTTGGGTGAAACCTTCTATGCAGTGGAATCGGTCGAGGCGCATATCCATGAAGTAATTGCTCCTTATTTGCTGGGTCAGAGCCCTCTGAGTATTGATCAACATAACCGTCATATGCTCTACAACTATCTTGGCTTTAAGTCAGTTGGTGCTGAAATGAGGGCGGCATCCGCGATAGATATCGCTCTATGGGATATTTTTGGGAAGGTGACAGCTCAACCGATCTATCAACTCCTTGGCGGGGCAAGTCGCGAGCGCGTCCGTGTCTACAACACCTGTGCTGGGTCTGAGTACGTTCGTAAAAAGCCTGAACAAGGGACGAGTAATTTTGGCTTAAAAGTCGACGGGGGCGGCTATCGTCCTTACGAGGATTTGAGTGGTTTTATGAATCATGCTGACGAGTTAGCTATTTCGCTAGTCGAGGAGGGGTATACGGGAATGAAGATTTGGCCATTCGATGCGTATGCTGAAGATTCCGGAGGAACGCATATTTCGAATCAAGATCTGAAAAAGCGCTCGAGCCATTTGAAAAGATTCGAAAGGCAGTGGGAGACAAGATTGATATTCATGTTGAGTTTCATTCTTTATGGAATCTTCCAATGGCGAAAAAGCTTGCGAAGGCCATTGAACCATTTAATCCCTACTGGTACGAGGATCCGATCAAGATGGATAACTTGGATGCATTATCCGAATATGCCCACTCGACTCCAGTCTGGGTCACCGCGAGTGAGACGCTTGCAACGCGGTGGGCTTTTCGGGAATTATTTGACCGTCAAGCTGCCTCTGTTTGTATGTTTGACATTGGATGGACCGGGGGATAACAGAAGCTAAAAAAATCGCATCGATGGCTGAGGCTTACCACATCCCCATTGCGCCACACGATTGTACTGGTCCTGTGTTGTTGACCGCCGCTGTCCACCTTTCACAACATTGCACAAATACTTTGGTTCAGGAGGTGGTAAGGGCGTTTTACCATGGGTGGTATGGAGAGTTGGTAACCGAGCTCCCGGCCTTGCGGGACGGGTTTATCAGGGCGCCTGACGGCTCCAGGTCTGGGTACCGAGCTTCACCCCACAGTTTTTTCTAGAGGAGATGTAACGGTTCGATCATCGAAGATTTAGGGTTGAATTGGTCGTACGACGTAAACTAGTAAAATGGGAGGGCGCATTTCATTTTCAGTTTTCAATTAAAGACACAGTGTGAATTTATCTGAGCAGAGTCTCCAATACGTTTGGCATCCTTGCAGCCAAATGGCCCGTTTGTCGTCTGTACCCCCCACTCGCTATCAAAAGTGGAAAAGGTGGTTGGATTTTTGATGAGTACGGTAATCGGTATTTTGATGCGATTAGCTCGTGGTGGGTTAACTTGCTTGGCCACTCGAATGAACGCATAAACGCGGCTATAAAGCATCAGTTAGATAACCTACCTCATGTCATGTTGGCGGGTTGTACGCATGAGCCTGTAGTAAAGCTTGCGGCCCGTCTTTCTGAGCGAACAGCACGAAATCTGGGTCATGTTTTTTTTGCGTCTGATGGGTCAAGTGCCGTAGAGATCGCGTTGAAGCAAAGCTTCCATTATTGGAGACAGTGCGGTGAGGTGGACCGTAAAGAGTTCGTCTGCCTTAGTGGAAGTTACCACGGAGAAACGCTTGGTGCGTTGTCAGTTACTGATGTGCCATTATTTCGGGACGCATATGGGCCATTGCTTTTAGCGGGTTTGACTGTCCAGGCGCCAGACTCGCGATTAGGGAACGAAGAGCAGGCTCTCGCCGAGTTGAGTGAGTTGTTATCGAGCAGGTCCGGAAAAATTTCTGCAGTGATCGTCGAGCCACGTATACAAGGCGGAGCCGGTATGGTTATGCATTCTGTTCAATATCTTCAAAAAGTTCGTGCGTTAACGCGACAGCATAATGTGCACCTGATTGCCGATGAGATAGCAGTGGGTTGTGGACGCACGGGTAGTTTTTTTGCGTGGGATCAGGTCGATCGAGAAAATTGGCCCGATATGGTCCTTTTGTCGAAGGGGATCACAGGCGGAAACTTGCCGCTATCTTTGGTTATGACCACCGATGAAATTTTTGAGGCTTTTTTAGATAATGATTTTAAGAAGGGGTTTCTTCATTCTCATTCGTACACTGGAAACCCGCTTGCGTGTGCCGCGGCTAATGCAGTTCTTGATCATTTCGATGAAGGACCAGAGAAGCAAATCCGCATCCAAGCTGACTATATAAGGCAATCATTTGCGCACTTCGATAGTGAACCAAGAATCAGCAATCTTCGGCAGTGTGGAATGGTTCTAGCATTTGACGTCGAGGGAGTTATTGAAAATTTTGCAGAGAAGTTTCATCTCGAGGCGCGTAAGCATGAATTGCTTATTCGTCCCATTGGTCAGACGGTCTATGTGATGCCGCCGTTTGTAATCGATAAAGATTTATCGCAGCACATCGGGCGCGCAGTGGCGAATTCTCTCCAGGAGGTATTATCGAATGCTCGCTGATGCATTAGAGAAAGAGTTATCGCACCTCGATGAGTCAGGTTTGCGCAGGATACTTCGAGTAGCCGAAGGTCCAACTAACATACGGCAGCGTATTACCGATCGGGCAGGCGTAACAAAAGAGCACCTGTTGTTTTGCTCTAATGATTATTTGGGGCTAGCTAATCATTTAAAGATTAAAGAGGCGCTTAAAGAAGGAGTCGATCGTTGGGGAGGTGGTTCTGGCGCATCGCATTTGATCAGCGGACACACGAGGGCGCATGTCGACCTCGAGGAGAAGTTATCCGCTTTGTATGAGCCTTTCATTGGTATGAATCGGTGCTTAACCTTTTCGACCGGTTTCATGGCGAACCTCGCGGTAATGACTGCCCTAGGAGGCGAGGACGCAGAACTATTCTCGGATCAACTTAATCATGCGTCACTCATTGATGGAATGAGGCTAGCAAAAGGAAATGTGAGTCGTTTTAAGCACAAAGACTACGTGTCATTAGAGAATGCTCTTTCGCGCTCAACTGCTAAGAAGAAAATCATTGTGTCAGACGGGGTTTTTAGTATGGACGGTGATCTTTGTGATGGTTCGCAGCTTCTTAGATTGACTGAGAAATATGATGCCTTCGTGATTATTGATGATGCTCATGGTTTTGGAACGATAGGTGACACGGGTCTCGGGACGATCGAGTATCAAAATATTCAGAGTAATCGGGTTATCTTGATTGGGACTCTCAGTAAGGCCGCGGGCTTATCGGGTGCTTTTGTTATCGCACCTCGATTGGTCATAGATTATCTAGAGCAGGTGGCTAGGTCGTATATTTACACTACTGCCAGTGTGCCTGCTCTTTCTTATGCGTTACTCGCCAGTATCGATATTATCTGCGGTGATGAAGGTGTTCTCTTAAGAAAAAAATTACACAAAATTGGAGAAAAACTTTTTGAAGGTTTAGTCTCGATAAAAAGTAATCAATCTAATTTGCATTGGCGGGTCCCCAAAACAATGACTCCCATTCAACCAGTCGTTCTTGGTGACGCGGCATCAACAATGCGTTTATCAATTGGATTAGAAAATCTAGGCTTTAGAGTTCCAGGAATTAGACCTCCCACTGTTCCCCAAGGAGCTTCGCGGCTACGAATTACCTTATCGGCTGCGCACGAAGATTCTGACGTAGATAAACTTTTGGATGCAATGAGGCAACTTACCTGATGGGTGCGGAAAGAAGTTTTTTTATTACCGGCACGGACACAGAGATCGGTAAGACAACCATTACAGCGGGGCTTATTACTAAAGCGATAAGCATGGGATATACCGCAGTTGGCCTCAAACCTGTAGCCGCTGGAAAAATCTTGATAGACGGTGAGTCTATTAATGAGGACGTGCACGTTCTTCGGTCTGTAAGTGTGCCTTCTATCAGCGCTGCAGATATTTGTGCTGTCGAGCTATCTGAAGCGTGTGCACCCCATATCGCTGCTCGGAAAGAGGGGGGATTTTTTTGAGCTCAGATGTGATTATTAATCATGTGCGAGCAGGTCAAAAGCATGCCGATATTAGTTTTGTTGAGGGTGTGGGGGTTCAAAATCCCCCTCAAGGAAAACTGGTGGAGTTCGGACCTTGCTCGAGATCTTAATTTGCCCGTCATATTAGTTGTAGGATTTAGACTTGGCTGTCATCAATCACGCGATACTTACGAGTGATTCGGTCAAATAGATGGGTGTTGAATTGTGTGGATGTCTTGGGAATGTCGTTGATTCTGAATTCGAAAATATCGAGGAGAATGTAGATGCTATTGGGAGCGCTATATCGTCTCCTTGTATCGGTATTGTTACGTTCTTGGCGAAGCCATCTCCAGCTAGAGTCTCCGAGTTTCTATCTTTAGACCTAATCTTGTGACGGATATTCCAGGGGTGCTTCTTTAGGTAGTAATTGTGGCGCCCCGGATACGAATCGAACGTACGACCTACCCCTTAGGAGGGGGTTGCTCTATCCCCTGAGCTACCGGGGCGCAGTAACTAGTCCAGTAAAATCAATCTTTTAAGAAATTGACTGTAGTATTTACAAAATTGGAGAAAACTCCCTATGTCTTTTAAATCGAGGATCTACAAGAATAACTATGAGACAGGAGGGAGGACATTACCTCTGCTTATAGACTGACTTCACAAGGTAAATCCTCACAGTACAGGCTAAGCATTCAGATCTGACGGAGAGACAAACGACTATGTTGCAGAGGTTGACTACAAGTCTCTCCACCCGTTACTTCTCTATCAGTTGGTAGAGCTTCTCTACACCACCAGAAGATCCATATGACACGGAAGGAGAGTTTCCAAGATCAGTTGCTAAGAAAGCATTCCAGATCTTAATTAACAGAACAAAAGACGGACCAGCAACAGACAGTCTCAGGTATTGGTTGAATAGACACAGAGCTAAAAAAGAGGAAAGATCCAGATGACTGGAAGGGTTACAACATCAGAGTTACAAACAGCTGGTGTGAGAGGCTAGAAAGTACCCTCAGAGAGCGTCTAGAACCGATAGCTCATTACTACTGTCAGGGAGTAGGACTTCAGCTTCAACACTATGACAGTATGCTGGTATCTCACGTCATAGATTACTTTCAGGTTAAAGCACAATCTTTGGTGATTCCCATTCATGATTCATTCCTTGTGAAGCAGAGTGACTTGAAGCACATATTTGAGGCTCTTATAAAGAAGCCAACGATCAAGAAACAAGGAATAGCATTCAGAGAACCACAATTAGAAGCGTTGAGAGACAGAGGATTATCAACAACAGCTACAAGCAGAAGAGGCTTGTAATCAGTTAAGAAGAGCCAACAAGAAAGATCTATTAGAAGAAGAGAATCATCATCATGAGGATATCAACGAACAATATCTCTTAGATCATGATCTAGAAGAAGAATAACAAATGAAGATAACTGTTGTTGGTAATCAGAAGGTAAGAAGAAGGAAGGAGGAGGAGAAGAAGGAGGCTAATGCATAGTAATACTGTTTAGCTCTAATTAAGCTAATTATATTAATATAAACATATACTTATGTGTTGTTTTATAAGACTTATTAGTCGTCATATAGACACTTTTTGATGTTGATATTTCCTCTTGACGACGAACAAGAATATTTGTAAAACGTAACATGATTTAGTTTAATGTTAAATGGGGTATCCATAATATGAAAATTTCTTCATTTCTCTTGAGGTCTTTGCGTCTACGGCAGTTGGTTGCGCAACAATAACGAATGATGCTTATGTCCCCATCTCCCTGTCGTTCTCCGATGGAGCTTGGTGGTACTTGTCAGTTGTCAAATAAGAGAGGTTATAACTCAAACAATCCCAGGCACAGCGAGTTAGAAGGTCTGATGATCCGCTTAAAATTACTTGAGACATATCGAAAGTTTCTCATAGCGAGTGCAGTGTTTCTAGATTTTGGTATTGTCCCACTGATAAACATCGATATGCTCCTAGCTTTGTAATTCCTGTTAACGCCAAGAAAAAAGAATCTGGAAGTAAAAACTGACTTTCTGCTTGTATGTTCTGGAGATAATGTTCGTCGCTTCGCTGTAATTGTATTTCTGTCTTCTTTACTAATCGATTCTACCAACCAAAGAGAAGATCAAAACTTCTGCAGCTCCAACTGTCCTCCACGGAGGGCGACGCTGGTATTTAATCGTGATGATAGCTTGCTTTATTTAGCTTTAGGAGCACGCATTTTTATTGGCGGTCATCGCTAAACTTTCTCGAGGGGGTGCGTTTACGGCCATCGTTGGCGAGGGTAAGAGAGGTTTAGTTGTTGATACGTGGTCTATTCCGGGAAATTTAGTATTGACCTGAATGCTGAGAAAGGGAAGAAGTATCAGTTCAGAATCTCCCCTAGATCAGACAGTGTAATAGCCGGTGTAGCCTTTGGTCTCATTGGTAATGTCGTTGAGGACCATTCCAACTGCAGCTGATGGAATAACTTAAACTTGAGAGCCAGTTTTTAAGGCTTTTCTGATTCTCAGCAGGGGATCATTTCAAGTGTGTACAGAATCTCTTTTTTGTATCTGCTAAGGCACTTATATCTAAACAGCTAACGATTTACCCCTCCCCCGGGTGGTCTAGTCCAGAATAATTACAAATTAACCTGTATCTTTCTAAGAAATCAGGTTCACTAGATTCTCAGTTTTGATGTGTGTGTAGCGATGAAGGCTTTGAAGCGATTTATGACCAGTGATGGCAGCCACTTGGAACTGATTTAATCCCAGCTCGAAGAACCTGCTTGCAGCTTCATGTCTTAAATCATGGAAGCGTAAATCTTCAATACCAGCTCGTTCGCAGACTCGCTTAAAGGTGCTTCTAAATCCGTCACCACCTGACCACCGTGGAAAGAGTTTTCCTGAGGCTGTGGTTTGAAGTTGTGTCTTCACCAAATCACATGCCCGTTTAGACAAAGGAACACTTCTGGATTCTCCATTCTTGGTCTCGTGTAGGTGCGCTATCCTTGTTTGAAGATTAATTGATGCGGTCTCTAGGTTCAGTAACTCTCCTTGTCTCATGCCCGTTTCTATAGCGAGTTCAATCATGATCCAAATATCGTTGTTCCTAGATCGTGCGCACTCGTTACGAAGTGAAATAATTTCTGAGGATGTAGGTCTACGTTCTCGGTGTCGTCCATTCTTTGGGCGAGTAATTTGTTTAACTGGGTTGTGATTCACCCAGCACCACTCCTTCATGGCGATATCAAAAACTCGAGAGGGTGTTTAGCTCACGGTTAATAGATGAGCCAGATACTCCTTGAGACAAACGGTCATCTCGATATTGAGCTACCCGTGTGGATTGAAATGTATCTAAGCGTTCGTTGAGGATGTGTCTTTTTAAGAACTGTAGCTCCCATTGTGCTGTCTTGACACTTTTGAATTTTGTAACAAACGTTTCCTGATACCGATCAATCGCTTCATGTAGCGTGTGGTGCGAGCCTTGAAATAGACGAGCTGAGCTACCGGGGCGCAGTAACTAACCCAGTAAAATCAATCTTTTAAGAAATTGACTGTAGCATTTTAACAGCTCAATTTTGTGCGGCCTCTAATGAGTGTACATACATTGCCGGAGAGATAAATTTCGCTGCGATTGCTTTTACTCAATATTTCTACAGATTCCGTTATAGTTTATTTTTATCAAGCTATCGTCGGATAATTCTGCGAATATATTTGCCTTAATTGAGTATTTTTCTAAATCAATAATTATCTCCTCGCCGCTTCTTTTAATAACGTCGGTGCCAGGTCTTTCCACGGCAAGATGATATTTACTTGCATCAGATAGGTTCTGGGTCGCTGTGTCGGCAGCCAGGCGTAAATGGTATTCGCTTCCAATTTCGTCCACTGCAATGCTTAAGCTCGAGCTATTGGTGTGATCGCTTGAGACTGTAACGTTAACTACTCTCTCAGGTAGTACGCGGTCCAAAGTCGTTCCATTCGTTATATTTGCTTGATGCCCACTGATGGTACAGCTCAATTGAGTGGATCTTTCCTGCGCAGCAGCGGAAGAGCTGACCGCTAGCACGATAACAAGAGAAAGGATCACTTTCATTGCTTACACCTCATCTTCATCTGTTGATAAATTTAAACTTATGACTGGCTTATGAGTTCCGTTATGGTTTTATTTTCACAGTGACTGAGTTTCGAAGATAGTAATACTTCATGCGATGTTTCGCCCCATGGTAACCTACGGTTTATGAGATCGTTCTGTGTAACGTTGGTTTCATTTCTCGCGACCTTTTTTATCGGGATATGTTTTGCAGCTAATCCTGATTTAAATATTTCGAGACAGGAATGCGCCGCTGGTAGAGGCTCTTCTTGTAACGAGCTTGGTATTGCCCATATCGAGGGGGATGTAGTAGGCCAAGATTACATTGCAGCAATCAATTACTTTGAGAAGGCTTGTGACCGCGATATTGCGGATGCATGTCTCTTTCTTGGCTACAGGGTTTATAACGGTATAGCGGTAACGCCCGACTATCTTGCAGCTGTTAAGACTTATTTGGAGCGTTGTGAGCTTGGTGCAGGTATGGCTTGTAATTCTCTTGGACATGCCTTTTATAAGGGGGTAATGTCCGTAGAAATTTTGTAAAAGCGTTTGGTTTTTATGAAAAAGCCTGTCAGGCAGGCGTTACTACCGCCTGCGATGCTCTCGGCTTTGCCTATTACTACGGAGAGACTGCTGAATTTTATGAGGTAGGCTGTAGTTCCGGGCGAGAAGATGCCTGCATGAAAATGGGTAATGCATTCGCGATGGGCATTGGTGTTACCCAGAGCGATTCTGAGGCCCTGAAGTTTTTCGCTCTGGCGTGTGATTTGGAAAGTGAGTGGGGCTGTCAAGATTACGAAATTCTTAAAGAGCGTGCAAGATGCAAAGGCGCGAACCTTCTCACTAAGTTGACTACTCTCGATGCGTTTTAGCCAGGATATTGATATTGCGGTAGGATGCGCATCTTCTTAGGCGAGAAATCTCTAGAACTGCCTCGCGTGTTAATCGTTTGGCCACTGGTCAACGAAATTGGAGAAATATGAGTTTTGCGAATTTAGGCCTTAACCAGCTGTTAAACCGATCGATTTCCGATCAGGGTTACGAAAAGCCAACTCCCATCCAGGAGAAAGCTATTCCAGAAATTCTCTCTGGACGTGATGTGCTTGCTGCAGCCCAAACAGGAACAGGAAAAACAGCGAGTTTTACATTACCAATGTTGGACTTGCTTTCGAAACATGCGAATACCAGTGTTTCTCCGGCGAAACATCCGATCCGTGCTCTAATTCTAGCCCCGACTCGTGAATTAGCAGCGCAGGTTGAGGAGAGTGCAAAGACATACGGCAAGTACTTGCCTCTGCGGATTGGTTCAGTTTTTGGTGGCGTTCCAATGGACCCCCAAACGACGATGCTTCGCTCCGGGATCGAAATACTTGTCGCGACTCCAGGCCGATTACTAGATCACATTCAGATGAAGGCCGTCCGCTTTACAGCGGTGGAATTTTTGGTGCTTGACGAGGCGGATCGAATGCTGGACATGGGGTTTCTTCCAGACATCAAAAGGATCATCGAGCTACTTCCGCAGAAACGTCAAACACTGATGTTCTCGGCCACTTACTCTGATGAAATTAGGTCTCTTGCGTCCAAATGGTTAAACGATCCGGTAAAGGTTGAGGTTGCACCTAGGAACACCATTACGGAAACGATTGAGCACACCGTTTACAAAGTAGATGATTTTTCAAAACGGGATCGTCTGGTTGATTTGATCTCCATGAGGGATATGAAGCAAGTCTTGATCTTTTGTAACACTAAGATAGGTGCCAATCGGCTCTCGAGTTATCTCGATCGTAAAGGTTTCTCCGCTCAGGCTATTCATAGTGATAGAACTCAGATTGAGCGCATGGATGCGCTCGCGAAATTTAAGGCAAATGAGATTAATTTTTTGGTTGCGACGGATATCGCTGCTAGGGGTATCGACATTGAGGATCTTCCTTTCGTAATCAATTTTGATTTGCCGCCGAACCCAGAGGACTATGTGCATCGTATTGGACGAACTGGGCGAGCCGGACAAAAAGGGGAGGCAATTTCATTTGCGGGTAATGAAGACGGTGAGTGTCTCTCAAACATAGAAAAATTGATAAAAGTAAAACTTCAATCGAAATCCTCATTAACGAGACCGACCAGTGGTCGACGGCTGAGTTCGGCCAAGAAATCGGAAGATCCTCTTTTCGATAAACCTTACGTCCCGACTGCCAAGTCAGATGAATTAAAAAAGCAGGGGGTTAAAAAAGTATCCTCAGCAGGTGCGGAGAAAGCTAAAAACTCGAATAAGCCGGTCGCAGCGCTATTTATGCCTAGGTCTAGCGCTGGAGGTAAATAATTTTTGGTTGTGAAATTATGTCCACTCATTGGTCGAGTAGTCTAAAGAGCTTATTCGACCGAGATGATACTGAAATACCGCTCTTCGAGGCCGCATTAATATTTGCATCACACCTTTACCAAAATCTAAACACCACCGAGGTGATGGTCGAATTGGATCGACTGCGTATTGGATTAAAAGAACGTGTATTGGGTACGAAGTCCTTTCTCGATCGACTCTCTGCTTTGAATGAATTTCTGTTCGTTTCGAATGGCTTTGAGCCAAATCGAGATGATTACTTCGATCCAAGAAATAGCTGTATGAACGAGGTCCTCTCTCGACGCACCGGTATACCCATCTCACTTTCTATTTTGTACATTGAATTAGGTAGGTTCATTGATTTAAATCTCTCTGGCGTTTGTTTCCCCGGGCATTTTCTTGTGCGATGTGATGAGGATGATCAATTGATTTTTATCGATGTATTTTCTAAAGGGCAATTTTTAAGTTGGTCTGATCTGCAGGAGGCTTTGAGAAAAAACAGGGGTGGCGAGGTGTCTCCAGCGATCGTTTCCTCGCTGGTTGCGCCGAGTACGAACCGTGCGATATTAACGAGATTTTTGCAGAATTTACGGGCCATATACATGGAGAGAGGCGATCATGAGAAATCGCTGGTGATTCTCAACTGGATTATCGAGTTCGGTTTAGTTTGCGCTGAGGATCATCTCAATCGCGCCAAGGTGTGCGAGGGACTTGGGGCGACGGGAGCATCAATTATTGATTATGAGCGGTCGCTGCTTTTGGAACCCGGGCAACCCAACGCCGAGCAGGTCAAGTTAAAGATAGCTGAACTAAGAAAGATTGTTCAACAGGTGAATTAAATCGATTGAAATTTAATCGCCTGGTACGCCCTGGCTGACTCGCTACTCGGGAAAGTCCTCAAGTTCTAATTCTCGAAGAGATTTCAACCCAGAGTTGCTGTTTCCATCTCGGGGTAGATTGCCATCATGAATCTGGAATTCTCTCCGCTGAAGCCAGGTGTCCCTGATGAAACTATACTTGTCGATCGCGGCATCGTTCACCACCTGTTCCGTTTCGAATAAGTTGGATCGCGTATCCACGGCTTGGAGCCCTATGAGTTTCCAACGAACGTCATCTTCGTTGACGAAGTAGATGGGGTCGGTTGAAAAATCGACTGGTTTGCTGAGTCCATCTCGAATAGTGCTCGGCCCGAAGAATGGTAGTACAAGATATGGTCCGCTCGGAACTCCCCAGTACCCGAGGGTTTGTCCGAAGTCCTCTTGGTAGTAAGGGATCCCCAATTTCGTAGCAGGATCGAACACGCCACCGATACCTAGAACAACATTTGTTACGAATCGGGCGAGATCAACGGGTGCTCTTTTATATTTCAGTTGTAGCGTGTCATTTACCGCTGTGTTCAGCACACCCAGATTCCTGAAAAAATTTCTCACCCCAGTACGGACGAAAGAGGGCACATAAGAACGATAGCCTTTAGCAATTGGTTTGATAACTGCCGAGTCGACCGCGGTATTGAATGCGTCGACTTTTCGGTTTACGGACTCCAGTGGGTCGTGGCTATGGGGGCCAACCGCACAACCACTGGATAACAGAATAAAAGTAATAGACAAACAGAAAGTTGTTAGGAGCTTCTTCATTTTCTGTGACTAGTTAAGCAATAACCTTAATTATAGCTGTTTGACAAAAAAATCTAATAGACCAGAATGATGTTTGTGATCGATTTTTGAAGCCAGCTAATGGGGGTGTAATGGATTTTGGTTTAAAAGGGAAATGGGCTTTAGTTTGTGCTGGAAGCAAGGGTTTGGGTTTTGCATGTGCGGAGGCGCTAGCAGAGGAGGGGGTCAATATCGTTTTGGTTGCGCGAGGGCAAGAAGCGCTAGATGTGGCTGCACAAAAAATTAGGAATGCCTCGAGTGTTGAGGTAAAAACGGTCGCGGCGGATATTACGTCGGTAGCGGGCAGATCATTGGCGCTAGAGGCGATTGCTTCGCCGGATATTCTTATTAACAATGCTGGAGGCCCCCCAGCGGGCGATTTTCGAACATTCACCTCAGAGGATTGGATCAAGGCCCTTGAGGCAAACATGCTAACCCCCATCGAGCTTATAAAAGCGGTTCTCGATGGGATGATCGAGCGAAAATTTGGAAGGATAGTGAATATCACGTCTGCGGCAGTGAAGGCGCCTATCCCGATATTGGGGCTCTCAAACGGTGCGCGCGCGGGACTCACGGGCTTTATCGCAGGGTTATCCCGTCAAACTCCGATGCACAATGTGACTATTAACAACATCTTACCGGGAGCTTTCGCGACCGAAACTATGCGTGGAAGGATGGACGCGATGGCTAAACAATCGGGAAAAACTGTTGAGGAGATTGCTCAGCAGCGCTTAAACGCTATACCGGCTGGACGTTTTGGTGAGCCAAAGGAGTTTGGTCAGCTGTGCGCCTACATATGTAGCGCGCAAGCCTCATATATCACCGGCCAAAACTTCCTGATCGATGGTGGTGGTTATCCTGGCACGCTCTGACATTTTTCAAAAAATCAAATAAAACAGTCACCTAACATTGGCGGTTAAGTTGACTATTACAGTGTGCAATCAAGTTATTGGCACAGTAATGTGAACGCCGTTGTTTTATTCGCAAAAAATACCTCAAAAACCTTGAATTTCTCAATGGTATGCGTATAGTTCGGCCTTCAAGTTTTTGACCGGCATGTCGTTTCTGTCCGGTCGCTGGGTCGTCGAGACCAGGTCAACGGGAATTGCAGCCAATGACCCCTCGGCGGGAATCGCGGTTTGGGTACGCGTCCTCGACGCAACACAGGGGTTTCCCCGTTTACTTTGAGGGAGGTGAGATATGCGTAATCTCAAATTGAAGAAGGTTCTTCCGGTCGCAACGGAGACAGAAACGCTTCAGAAAAATACACATGAGTCTGATGTTGGGCTCCATTTGGTAACCGACTCGGTCGAATCCGTTAGCCAGTCTTCGCCTGATCTTCAAGGTGTAAAGGAAACACCGGGGCTCCACGTAATGGGAGACCTATTTGAAGTGCAGTGTGACGACCGCTACATGCTTGATGCTGAGTTCTTGAAAAACCACTGTGTACGTTTAGTCAAAGAAGCTGGCCTGACCACGGTTGGGGAGTTTTTCAAGCAGTTCGACGGCGCTGGTGGTGTCACGGGGACGGTTGTCCTGGCTGAATCACATCTTTGCATCCATACGTGGCCAGAGAAAAGCTATGTGACGGTGGACGTCTATGTTTGCAGTTACACGCAAGATAATAGACCTCGTGCTCGTAAACTTTATCAGTCACTTTTAGATACTTTTCAGCCTAAGAGCGAGAAAGCGCACGCGGTAGAACGTCTTTGAGGCAGGCACTGGGAAAGTAATTATGACCAGTAAGAAAGACGATTTTTATCTGCTCGAACATTTAAACGAGGACTTTGGATTCTGGGTTAGATCCAGCGGCAGGCTTGCGCATGCTAAGTCTGATTTCCAAGATGTTGAGGTAATCCAAACTGGATTCGGGAAGACGTTGCGAATTGACGACTACTTCATGACGTCAGATAAGGACGAGTTCTTCTACCATGAAAACATGATTCATCCGGCTGGCGTATCGCACGCAGCCCCGAAACGGGCGCTAGTGATTGGTGGTGGCGATGGTGGCGCAGCGGAGGAGTACCTTAAGTATCCGACGATGGAAGAGGTTGTGATGGCAGAAATTGACGAGGTGGTCGTTGATTTTTGTAAGGAGCAATTGCCCGACGTCCATAGGGGGGCTTTCGATGACCCACGACTGAAGGTGTTGATTACCGACGGTAAAAAGTACGTTGAGGAGTGCCAAGATCAGTTTGATCTGATGATGCTGGACTTAACTGATCCTTTTGGTCCAGCAGAGGCGCTTTATCGAGTGGATTTTCTGAATCACTGTAAGCGAATTTTAGGCCCAGATGGAGTGTTATCAATGCATCTAGGTTCGCCAGTGACTCGGCCGAACGTATTTCATCGTGTATACAGTTCGCTGAGCTCGGTTTTTAGTATTGTGAGGCCCTACTTGGTGTACGTGCCGCTCTATGGTGCAATTTGGGGAATGGCTACACCGTATGATAAAACGGATCCGCTGTTACACGACCCTAAGAGTGTTGAGGATCGCCTAAAAGACAGGGCGATTAGCCATCTACAGTATTACAACGGCGATACGCATCGCGGTGTTTTCGGGCTACCTAACTACGTAAAATCGATTATCGGGCAACCAGCACGTCCGATCACCGCAAAAGATCCAATGGATGAACCAGGATTGGATCCGAACAATCACCCATCTTTGAAAATTACGAAAGAAAACTAAAAGTATCGCTTTTATTGCTGGCGCTCTTTCATCGCATTAAAAAATTCTCTCGCCTTTAAAGATACTTCATTCGGTTTATCGCCGGGTCGGTACAGCGAGCTTCCTAATCCAAATCCATTCGCGCCTGCTTTGAGGTAGGGGGCAATCTTTTCAGGCGTTATGCCACCCACTGGTAGGATATGAATTGACAGATCTAAAACTGCTCTAATCGCTCTCAGTGTTTCCGGTGGATTGCCCTCAGCAGGAAATAGTTTCAATGCGTCCGCGTTGCATTGAATCATCGACTGGGCCTCTGTGACGGAGCAGAATCCTGGAATAGCGAAGAGATTAAGTGCTTTGGTTTTCGTCACGATAGCGGGATCGGCGTGGGGGCTAACGATTAGGCATCCACCAGCGTTTGATACTTTTTGCACTTCATCCGTATTGAGTACAGTTCCAGCCCCAACCAAAATATCTTCGGTGAAATGATTCGCGGCGAGTTCTATGCTTTTTAGGGCTTCAGGGCTATTTAGCGGTATCTCAATGATCCGAAATCCTGCTTCAATTAATGCTTCTCCAATAGTGAGAATTTCATTGGGCTTTATTCCTCTCAGGATTGCGATCAGTGGACATGACTCGAAGTATTCAGAAAATTGTTTCATTGAGCTGCTTTATTCTGATCGAGGAGATAGAAAGCGCTTTTCGTAAAAATGTCTTCATCATGGGTAACTGATTCAATATTGAAGTACTGTAGCGCCATCGAGTAAAGTTTACTCAACTTGGTATTCGAAATTAGGTGAATCAATCTTTGATTACGCACTTCATGTGATATTTCATTGCCGATAAGTATTCCCGATAAAAAGCTATCGCATGAGGACGGTTGTAATTTTCCGTTGATCAACTGTGTGCGAGCTTGAAAGATTAGATTTGTGAGTGAGTTTTTGGTGGAGCCCAGTTTCACTCCATCGAGGAACACGTTATTGTCGAAGGGTTCTGTTTTAGTTTCTGATTTTAGAATACTTTGGTTTGCGAGCAGCTCAAAAACTTCGCCAGTCATGTAGGTCCTAAACGTTGAAATAGTGTTGTTTGTTACGCTAACCCATTTGCTATGGGTTCCGGGTAGAACAATTGTTGCGTGCTTGTCGGTAATTTGTTGCATTAACCCTAATATCTGCAGTTCCTCGCCACGCATAATATCGCTCATACCGTTTTCTCCCAGAAATCTAACCCCCGGAGTTATTTTGGCAGTACGAGAGATTCCCGATTGGCTTCTCCAAGTCACAGTGCCTAGTCTATTTGCAATCCCCTCTAAGGTTGCCGGACAATCAACGTATTCGGTTTCAACCCAACCATTTCGGCTTCCGATCATTCCGCCCAGTAGTATTTGTTGGTCGTCCAATAATGCGTCCGCTTCCAGCTCGAAAGTTTTTTCAAAACCCAGTGCCTTGGCAACCAAAATACCTTTGTCACTTGTTCTCTTGGTGACGATTCCCCCTTCTCATCGAGCACGTAAATTCTTAAAGAGGTTGTCCCCCAATCAGCGACTAGCATCTGGAAATAGAAATTCTTTGATGAGATTAATTTCTTCGTCGCTCAATAGTGCGGGGGCATGTCCCGCATTTCGAATGACCGCGGTCTTTGATTTTGGCCCACGATTTTCCATCTCGGTTACTGTTTTCTCTAAAAGTAGATCAGAGTTTTCTCCGCGTATAGTCATTACTTCCGTTTCTATAACGTCCCATACGTTCCAGAGATCCACGTCCTCGAGCTCACCCTGGAATGCTGTCGCGATGCTTGGGTCGTAATGCAGGACAAATTTTTCATCTTCTGATGGTTTTATCGAGTTTTGCGCTAATTGATCCCATTGCTCGGCACTGAGATCTCCAAATCCAGAAAGTATTCTTTTAAAGTATGTAGTCGATTCTGCGATCGATTTAAATTGGACTGGGTCACCTACATAATCTTTGATACGCAGTAATGATGACTTTGGAATAAAAGGCCCAACATCATTTAATATCAACTTCTTGATGAGGTTTGGCGAATCCGCGCAAAGCAACATACCAATTATTCCACCCATGGAGGTTCCAACCCAGTAGGTATTGCTTAATTTTAGTTCTGCAAAGATCGCCTTGATATCAGACAAGTAGGTCTGGTAGTTGTATTTATCTGGGTTTGGTAGCCAATCACTCTCTCCGCGCCCTGCAATGTCGATGCAAATTACTCTGGAAATATCTGACAGGCTGTGCGCGAGATAATCGAAGTCATGTTTGTTCCGGGTCAGTCCATGTACACATACCGTTTGGTGCTGAGAGTTGTCAGATCCCCAATCTTGATAGGCAATTCGCCGGTTATGCATTTCTATAAATTTAGTTTTTGGCATGAACCCTAGAGTACTATTTTTTGATAGCGGTATCTTAATCGAGCAAGGTTTTACGTGAATAGCTAAGTGTGGTTACATCTATTGTTGCTGGCATAATGTTGCCAGACAAATTTTATTTTTACAGTGTGAGGAAAAATTAGATGTCAGGGGCACTTCGAGGGATAAAAGTTCTAGATTTTTCTACTCTACTACCGGGACCAATGGCGACGCTATTTCTTGCTGAAGCAGGCGCCGAGGTTATTAAAGTCGAGCGTCCCGAAGCTGGGGAAGATATGAGGGGCTTTGCTCCCAGATGGGGAAGTAGTAGCGTCAACTTCTCGATGCTTAATCGCGGGAAAAAAAGTATTGCACTTGATCTTAAGGATCCGTCTGACAAGAAACAGTTAGAACCTCTTCTTCGAGAGGTGGATGTGATTGTTGAGCAATTTAGGCCTGGTGTAATGAAGCGGTTGGGGCTCGATTACGAAAGTGTAAAAAAAATAAATCCAAAAGTTATTTACTGCTCAATATCTGGTTTTGGACAGGATGGGCCAAAACGCGGCAGGGCTGGTCATGACATTAACTACGTGGGTGACGCGGGGTTATTGTCTCTGGCGTGTGGAACGGTTTCGCAGCCAGTCGTTCCGCCGGCGTTGATTGCAGATATTGGAGGTGGTTCATATCCTGCAATTATGAATATTTTGTTGGCGCTGCGGGAGCGGGACTTATCCGGTGAAGGTGCATACATTGATATCTCAATGACTGATGGTGTCTTGCCGTTTTTGTATTGGGCGATCGGTCAGGCAAGTCTCCTTGGTAAGAACCCTGACAATGGGGGTGACTTGGTCACTGGAGGGTCGCCTCGTTACCAACTCTATCCAACGCGTGACGGAAAGTTTGTAGCAGCGGGACCACTTGAAACTAAGTTTTGGTTTGCTTTTGCGGCAGCAATTGGATTGGCAGATGATTTTATAGATGATGGGAAGGATCCTGCGCAGTCGATTGTCGAGGTCCGAAAGATTATCGTATCTCGAGATAGTGACTATTGGGAAACCGTCCTATCGGATGCCGATTGTTGTTGTACGATCGTTAAATCAGTTACTGAAGCGTTAGCTGATGCGCAAATTCGAGATCGAGGCGTGTTGGATCATTTGGTCGAGAATGAATCGGGAGAGCAGATTCTAGCTACTCCGGTTCCCATTGCGCCGTTTCTCAGGATTCAAGGAAAAAAGTCGAGAAAATCCCCGCAACTTGGAGAGCACAATGAGGAGTTGCTCGGTTGAATCCATAGGCATCAGTACGAAAAATGGAACCTAAAGTATTGGTAGTTCAAGTTATCGCCGCTCCCGATGTAGAGCACTCCGAGAGTCTGTCGCACAGTGAAGTTTCGGACGCGGAGTTACAGCAACTTTTGCTAGATGAGGCGCATTCCCTCGGAGCTTCTCTCGTCCTCAAAACTTGCAGAGCTGTGGTCGAGCTTGAAAGAGTTTTGTCATTAGATCAGTTAGAGGAGTTTTCCGGATTGGTTATTAATCCGGGTGTAGATGTGGAGTTCGGTATAGCGATTCGACAAATCTTGTTGGACGCAGGGATCAAGAAGGTTGAAGTTCATGCGCTTAATCCTGAGGCGGCAGGGATCAGGTCTCAGATGACGTCAGCTGTGGATGGATTTATTGTGGGATTCGGGCTCGATTCGTACATTCTAGGGTTGAGGGCCTTGCTCGATCTCATTAATCGGGAACGCAGTTATCGAAACTAAGGTCGGTTACTAATTTAAGTTTTCGTGTAACATTTACGTAAACGTGGATACCTAAACGATTGCAAGGGGGCGGCAGTATGAAGTTTTTGGCAGCTATTTTTTCTCTAATATTTGTAATGGCAACGTCAACAGCGGTAGCTGGCGTAGCGCCGAACTCTGGGGCTTCGGCACTTCAGCGATCGGGCGCGAAAATCAAAGCCCCTGAAAAGAACCAAGGAGAGCATGAAACGCACAGCGACGAGAAATCGCAATAAGTATGTTCCTGCAGAAAAAAATGGCGACCACGAGTCGCCTTTTTTTTCTCGGTTTTATCGTTCTGGTTGTTTTCTCACCCTCTGCATCACTAATAAACGCATACCAGAAACTTATATAACTAAAAGTTTTATATAACTAATTATTAGTTATATAAGAGGGTTATGTGATATAGACTTTTTCCTAACAATTTTTTACAGGCCTAAGTACTTTCGGGGGAGAGTATGGAACGTAGGTTTCGGAACAAGCTTGGACGGGTAATTCGAGCTCCGGAAAATTATTTAGATCAGGCTCTTATACGAGATATTTCCGTTGAAGGTATCAATGATCAGCGCCGCGGATTTATCAAGAAAAGTTTTCTCGCGGCGGTAGGTGCATTCACTGCAGATCGAGCTTTTTCGGCACCGGATCCCGCAATAGTTAATCTCCCAGAGCATTCAACGACACTTGGGAAGCCAGTAGCAAGTCGACCGTATGGTGCGCCTTCAATTTACGAGACGTCTCTTCAGCGTAGAGAGTCCCCGGGATTAACTCGTGTTTCAGCAGCTTCGGTGTCTTTTGCACCTCTCCAAAGTTTATTTGGAATTATTACGCCGAGTGGACTGCATTTTGAGCGACATCACCAAGGTTGGCACGAGGTTGATCCCACCCAACATCGATTAATGGTCCACGGGTTAGTTGACAATCCGAAAATTTATAACATGGACGACCTAATGCGGTTACCGAGCGTCTCGCGCATACACTTTATCGAGTGTGGGGCGAACTCCGCGATGGAATGGGGAAACGTTGCGGTTCCCTCCGTTCAGTATACGCACGGGATGTTGTCATGCAGTGAATTCACTGGTGTACCACTTTCGGTTCTTCTGGATCATGTCGGTTTTGATCAAGCCAATGGAAAATTTGTTTTAGCTGAGGGTTCAGATGGCTCGAGCATGACACGAACGATAGCCATCGATCGTGCGCTTGACGATGTGCTCGTTGTCTGGGGTATGAACGGGGAGATGCTTAGACCTGAGAATGGTTATCCCCTCAGACTAGTGGTCCCTGGAGTTCAAGGAGTGTCTTCCGTCAAGTGGCTGCGAAGAATTGAAGTTGGTGACCAACAGTGGGGAACGAAAGACGAGTCCGTACATTATGTTGACCTTATGCCGGACGGAATGCATCGCCAATACACCTCCGTTCAGGAATGCAAATCGGTTGTGACGACCCCATCCGGTGGGCAGGTACTTCTCGATAAGGGCTTTTACAACATTACTGGGTTAGCTTGGTCCGGCCGAGGAAAAATTACAAAAGTAGATGTATCCGTGGATGGTGGAAATACTTGGAGGGCCGCGCGTTTGGAGAACCCTGTGCTCACAAAATCTCTCACGCGATTCAATATGGATTGGGTATGGGATGGAAAGCCTACGATCATACAGTCTCGAGCTATAGATGAGACTGGGTATGTACAACCACAAATCAACCAATTAAGAGAGGTGCGAGGAACGAGATCGATTTATCACAACAATGCGATTCAGTCTTGGTTGGTCTCGGAGACTGGTGAGGTGCAAAATGTCCAAGCTTATTAAGCTTTTTTTTGTGCTTATGAGCCTAAGTGTTTTTCAAACTCCCTTAACTGAGGCTCAAGTTGATTATTTGAATGTTGGTCGACCTGCGTTAGAGGAGGAGATAGCAGCCTGGGATATTGATGTGAGGCCTGATTTTATGGGTCTCCCAGCGGGGAATGGTTCCGTGGAAATGGGAGAGGAAATTTGGGAAGAAAAATGTACGGTATGTCATGGATCTTTTGGTGAATCCAATGAAGTGTTTACTCCGATCGTTGGGGGGACTACGCCAGAGGACGTAAAAGCTGGAAGAGTGGATGGATTAATTGGTAATAAGCATCCTCAGCGAAGCACTATGATGAAGTTACCTACCATCTCGACACTCTGGGACTACATCAATCGAGCAATGCCCTGGACGGCGCCAAAATCTTTGGAAGCTGATGAGGTGTATGCGTTGGTCGCTTACATCCTGCATCTTTCGCAAATTGTTCCTTATGAATTTGAGCTCTCAGATGAGAATATTGGTGATATTCAGAAGTTGTTGCCAAATAGAAATGGAATGACGGCCGAGCATGGTTTGTGGAATACGAATGGCAAGTCGGATGTTTTGGTTAAGGCATGCATGGAAAATTGTAATACCCAAGTACAGATTTATTCCAGCCTACCTGCTATCGCGCGCTCGGCGCACGGAGACTTGAGAGCGCAAAATCGTCACTTCGGTGCCACCCGCGGGGCCGATACCTTATCTGAGGCCCTCGTCGACCCAGTGCGCGATGGGCGGCGGGAGCTAACAAATACGCAAGCTTCTGTAGTCGCCAAAGTTGACACGTCCCCAGAGCAGGTAGCGAAGCAACACATGTGTTTGAGTTGTCATGGAGTTAATCAAGCTTTGGTGGGCCCTGCGTTTACGGATGTGGCAGAGAAATACTTTGGTGATGAAGACGCTTTAGTCAACCTTTTCAATAAAGTCAGACAGGGCGGTTCTGGGGTTTGGGGCGAGATGCCAATGCCAGCGCAGTCTGGCCCAACCGATGCGGAATTAAGAGATGTTATTACTTGGGTTTTGCGACTAGAGAAAAATTAGGATTAATAAAATGACTAGGGGGCTTTAATGAATGAGCGACGTCGCGCGATTATTAAATCTTTATCCGTTTATTCGATGGCGGTGGCAACGGGATTAATGAAACCGCTTTCAGCGTTAGCTGTGGATTGGGAGAAGAAGGTCTTTGAGTTGAGTAAACTTGATGATGTCATTGCCGCGCTAGGTGGAAATTTTCAGGTTAGTGATGGCGTTGTTCTAGTGGCATCAGAGATAGCTGAGAATGGAGCGGTGGTTCCGATCAGCGTTGAGAGCAAACTTCCAAATACCGACAAGATAGCGATCCTGATCGAAAACAATCCTAATCCGTTATCTGCGCGTTTCACGATTCACGATGGAACCGATCCTGAGGTAAAAACTAGAGTCAAGATGGCTGGTACATCAAATGTGCACGCGATTGCTCGGTCCGATGGAAAGTGGTTCATGGCTACCAAAGAGATAAAAGTTACGCTCGGCGGTTGTGGCGGATAAATAGAGGAGATCACATATGGGAATGCCAATGCTGATTAGGGCGAAACAGAAGGGTGAGAACACCGAAGTGAAGGTGCTTGTCAAACATGACATGGAGACGGGAAGACGAAAGGATGAAGCCGGTAACGTTGTCCCTGCTCATTTCATTAAAACAATCAGTGCATCTTGCGAGGGAAAGATTATTTTTGAAGGAGAGTTGGGGCCAGCGGTTTCTAAAGATCCATTTCTGTCATTTAGTTTTAAGAACGGGAAGAAAGGTGATAAGGTCTCCATCACTTGGGTTGATAACAAAGACGACTCTCGAACGGATGAAACTAAGATCCGATAAAGATTGGTATTCAGACAGAGGCGATTAGATGGCGATCATGAATATAAAAAGGTTACTTATTTTTTTTGCTGGTGTTCTCTCTATGTGCTCACTGAACTCATCTGTGTCGGCACAAGATAATACGTCTGAAGAAATCGAGAAATATCGAGAGTTGTTGGCTGATGGGAATCCGGCAGAGTTGTGGGAGTTGACGGGAGAGGAGCTTTGGTACCGGGAGGCGGGGCCAAAGAATAAGACCCTTGAGACTTGTGACCTCGGAAAAGGTCCGGGGATCGTTGAGGGGCGTACGTAGAGATGCCAAGATATTTTTCTGACGTTGACAAGGTAATGGACCTGGAGCAACGCTTAATTTATTGCCGAATGATGATTCAGGGACTATCGCGAGAGCAGGCGACTGAAAGGCCGTTTGGGTCTGCGGGTAATTCATCAGATATAGAGGCGCTAGTAGCCTATGTGACGGGACAATCTCGCGGAATGAAAATAGCGGTTGCTGTCAGTCATGAGAAAGAAAAGCGGATGTATGAGATGGGGAAACGTTTTTTTTATTTTCGCGCTGGTTCTCACGACTTTGGTTGCGTGACCTGCCACAGTGGTGAGAACAAAAGGATACGTTTGCAGGAGCTGCCGAACTTTATGAATGTTGAGCAAGCACAAAAATCCTACGGATCTTGGCCCGCCTATCGCGTCTCACAGGGAGAAGTCAGAAGTATGCAGCACCGACTCTATGATTGCTTAAGGCAGCAAAGATTTCCTGAAGCAATTTACGGCACGGATTTGGTGACTGCGATAAGTTTATTTTTGGCAAAAAGCGCAAATGGGGGTACCTATGATGCTCCTGCGATGAAACGTTAGAGGGAGACGGAAATGAAAAAAATTATCGTTTCATTGGGATTTTTAGCTGCTTCTTTTTTTGTTGTAGCGTTAGTTTCGGCAGATCAAACCGATAAAGAGTTCAAAGAAATGCTCGAGTCCAGTTTGCGTTCGAAAGGCATTGTGAAGGCTGAGGACGTCTTAGCTCGGGATGACGTACAAAAAAAGTGCAGTACTTCAGGGGTAGCTTCAGCTGAGGACATGAAGGCGATTCTTGATTCCCAACTTGCCAAGATTGTTTATCCAAGTGATGGTAAGTATTTGGGTGATTGGAAGGCGGGTGAAAAAATTGCGCAGAGCGGCAAGGGCAGACGGTTTAACGATAAGCCTGACACGGTCAATGGTTGAAATTGTTATGCCTGTCATCAGATAAGCAAGGATGAGCTCGCGTACGGCACTATCGGCCCGTCCTTATATCAGTACGGAAAAATTAGAGGTAACTCAGAGGAGATGATCAAGTACACCTGGGCTAAGATTTTTAATGCGCAGGCATTTGTGCCTTGTTCATATATGCCTCGATATGGCCACAAAGGTATTCTCTCTGAGCAACAGATTAAAGACCTTATGGCGCTCTTGTTTGACCCAGAGTCGCCTACAAATAAATAGATTGAGGTCTTGACGTGGAAATTTCGAGACGAGATTTTCTACAAATATTGGGTATTGCTGCCGCAGCGGGCTTACCCATCGGATCTCGGCAAGCCTTATCGAAAGTAGATTTCGAGTCGTTTTATTAGGTTCCGAGATTTGGCAATGTTCACCTGATGCATTTTACGGATTGTCATGCACAGTTAAATCCAGTTTTTTTTAGAGAGCCAAATGTAAATATCGGTGTCGGAGAGGCGATTGGCAAACTCCCGCATGTTGTTGGTGAAAAGTTGCTGAAATCGCTCGGTATTAAACCGGGTAGCGCACAGGCTCATGCGTTTACGTATTTGGATTTTGATGAAGCCTCGAAAGTGTATGGAAGGGTCGGTGGTTTCGCGCACCTCTCAACGTTAATTAAAAGGGTCAAAGCTGGTAGGCCAGGTGCTCTGCTGTTGGATGGAGGTGATACTTGGCAGGGATCCGGTACGGCGTTATGGACCAACGCGCAGGATATGGTTGATGCTTGTTTGATGCTTGGTGTTGATGTCATGACAGCGCACTGGGAAATGACCTATGGTGCAGAGCGGGTCCAACAGATTGTTGAAAACGACTTTGCGGGTCGATTGGATTTCGTAGCGCAGAACGTTAAAACGCTTGATTTTGAGGACCCGGTTTTTGAGTCTTACACCTTGAAAGAAATTAATGGTGTCTCAGTTGCGATCGTGGGGCAGGCGTTCCCGTACACCCCAATCGCAAATCCGCGCTACATGTTTCCCGACTGGAGTTTTGGAATTAGGGAGGAAGAATTACAAGAAACGATCAATGAGGCTCGAGAGGAGGGTGCGCAGGTCGTAGTGTTGTTATCCCATAACGGAATGGATGTGGACCTTAAATTAGCGTCGAGAGTCACTGGGTTAGACGCGATTTTCGGTGGGCATACTCATGACGGGATCCCAGCGCCAATAGTGGTTTCTAATCCGTCTGGTAAGACGATAGTAACGAACGCGGGAAGTAACGGAAAATTTTTGGGGTATTGGACTTCGATTTTCGTGATGGCGCGATCCGGGATTTTAATTACCGTTTGCTTCCAGTATTTTCTAATGCGATTCCACCTGATCTGGCGATGTCGGATTTGATAAAAAAAGTCAGAGATCCATATGAGTCGAAGTTAAACGAGCGATTAGCGACAACTGATGACGTCTTGTACCGAAGGGGGAATTTTAACGGTAGTTTTGATCAACTTATCCTCGATGCATTGATGGACGAGAAGGGTGCAGAGATAGCGTTTTCTCCTGGATTCCGGTGGGGAACATCGCTCCCGAGCGGTAGTGACATATTGATGGAGCACGTTCTGGACCAGACTGCAACAACCTACTCACACTCAACTTTATCGGAGATGAATGGCGAGAGGATTAAGTTAATCCTTGAGGATGTAGCGGATAATATCTTTAATCCTGACCCCTACTATCAGCAGGGTGGGGATATGGTGCGTGTGGGTGGTCTCACGTATGCCATAGATCCAAACGCGGAGATGGGTTCGCGAATCAGCGATATGCGTTTAAACGGAGAGCTTATCGAGTCTGCTAAAACCTACAAGGTTGCCGGTTGGGCTCCCGTGGCGGAGGGTGCCGAGGGGGAACCTGTTTGGGACGTTGTATCTCGATGGTTAAAGGATAAAAAAACGATTCGCAATCTTGAGATCAATACACCGCGTCTAATCGGTGTAGATGGTAACCCTGGTATCGCCAACCGATAGCCTCGATCTACTGGAGTCTAGGTTGCAATAGCCTGGTCGAGACTTTAAAGTTCTCTGTGACGCTCCACAAAAGAGTAATTCGGAACCTCGTATGGCTAAAAAACCCCTTACATTCTATTTAGATTTCATATCTCCTTACGCTTATCTGGCATTTGAACGTTTACCAAAAATTATTGAAGGCCGAGACCTGCAAGTTACGTATCGCCCCGTTCTTTTTGCCGGGCTTTTAAAGCATTTTGGTCAGCTGGGGCCAGCAGAAATACCAGGCAAGCGCGAGTGGACCTTCGCACAGTCGTTGTGGTTGGCGCAGCAAGAAAAAATAGATTTGGACCTGCCGCGCGTTCATCCATTTAATCCGCTCCCGCTTTTGCGTTTGGCACTTGCAACCAGTATTGATGGGTCACCGAGTCGGGAGGTGTGTCGACAAATTTTTCGACACGTATGGGTAGGGGGCGAAGATCCAACCGACGAGGGTCGTTATCAAGCTCTCATTGGAGAGTGCAAACTGTTGCGGCCACTTGACTGTGATGAAGTTAAATCACAACTTCGAGTCTTTACTGAAGAGGCTACGAAGGATGGTGTGTTTGGCGTGCCCAGCATCAAATTAGATGGATGTATATTCTGGGGTAATGATTCTCTAGCGATGTTAGATGATTTTTTAAAAAACGAAACTACTTATCGAAGAAACTGGGATGCCGCCTCAAGTGTTGGGGGGGCAGCTGTTAGAAAACGCTAAGTCTAGTTGAAATGCTTTTTCGAGCAATCCGTATTTATTTTTTTCTGAGTCTAGTAGCGCTGCTTGGATTATTAATTGTTGTAATAATTTTTCCATTTACAACGCAGAAGGGCATGCAAAAGCTCACTAAAATCTGGTCAAGATCAGTGCTGGTGGTACTGGGTGTTAAAGTCGAAATATATGGGGCGGTTCCAAGCGGTTCGCATCCGATGCTGCTTGTTTCGAACCACGTTTCGTGGGTGGATATCCAGGCAATTCACTCTGAGATCTTCATTCGTTTTGTCGCTAAAACGGATGTGAGGCAGTGGCCTTTGATTGGATATCTTTCGGCGCGCGTCGGAACGGTATTTATTAATCGAAACTCGAAACGTGCAGTGATAGAGGCCAATGCTCTTCTTGGTGATCTTTATCAGCAAGGAGAGAGTGTGTACTTGTTTCCGGAGGGGACGACTTCGTCCGGCGAAGCTGTTTTGCCATTTAGTCAGTCTTTGTTTCAGTCTGCAATAGATCACGACATTTTGATTCAACCGATCGCGTTGAAATATGTAGATGAAAATGGAGATCTCCATCAGGGTATCTCATTCGAAGGGGATATTTCTCTTTTAGGGTCAATTTATCGGATAACGAGATCGAATAGCGCGACGTTACGTCTTCACTTCTTGGCTCCAATCATTTCAAAGGATAAATCCCGTAAACAAGTTGCTTCAGAAGCATATGACCTTATATCAAATGCCCTACGAAGCTAGCCCTGAACGCTTAATCCTTTAGCGAGGCTACCGGAAGTTTATGGTCTCGCCCCCATTCATCCCAAGATCCATCATAAACTTTCCAGTTATTTATTCCGCAAAGATGTAAACCAAGGGCGAGTATGCAAGCGGTAAGACCAGATCCACAGGTCAAGGTCACGGGTTGATCAAGGGTAATGCCGGCTTTCTCGATTTTTTCTTGTATTTCTCTAAGTGGCAGGAATCTCCGGCTCTCTTTATCGAGTAAGTCCGACCAATAGAGATTCTTGCTCCCGGGGATATGACCGGGTCGCGTGCCTGGATATCGATCCATCTCGGTTCCTGCGAAACGGCCCGGAGTGCGTGCATCGAGAATCTGATGATTTTCAGTCGACTGTTTGAGGACCTCTGACTTCCTAGCTAATAGTTTGCGATCTGTACCGCCCACGAAGTGGGCCGGGGTAATAATTCGTATGTCAGTGCTCGACTGGAAACCCAAGTTGCTTCCAGTTTTTTAGGCCTCCATCAAGTATGGATACGTTGTCGTAGCCATATAAACGAAAGAGCCACCATACCCTCGCCGCGCTGTACAAGCCGAGCGTGTCGTACGCAATGATGTGGGTTTCGTTATTAATTCCCAGTTCAGATACTTTTTGCTCGAAAAAAGACTTTTCTGGAACTTTTCGAGGTAGGGGATTGTTCGGATCTGCGATAACACTCAAATCAAAAAAAATTGATCCAGGAATATGTTCCGCGAGAAACTCCTCCGCAGCATCTCGTCCGGTGTCAGGTAGATGTACCGTGGCTTCTACTACGCAAATATTCTTGTCATGTAGGTGCTCGAATAGCCATTCAGCTTGAATCACGGCGTCCGACATTTATTTCTCTCCTAGCAGTATCTTTCAACGCCAAACCACTGCTCGCTCGAGTAGCGATCACCGTGAGCCCATCCGATCGGCAAGGTGTTCTCGATCATCGCCATGTCGTTTGCGCTAAGCGATTTCCTTGCTCCCGCACAGTTATCTTTAAAGTGTTGAATCGAACGGGTACCTGGGATTGGGATGATGTGTGCATCTTTATGCAATAGCCAGGCGATCGCCAGTCCAGCTGCTGTCAATCCGAGATCTGCAGCGAGTTTTTGGAAACCAGCTACCTTTTCTATATTCGTTGATAGATTAGGCTCAAGAAATCTTGGATTAATTTTTAAGAACTCGAGCTCCTGCGCAGTTTTAAAATTATGAGGTGCATCCGTTAGTAGCGACCTTCCCACAGGGGAAAATGCAACCAAGGCGGTACCAAGTTCTTTTGTCATCTGCGTCAACCCCATTTCTGGACTTCTTACAGAGAGCGAGTATTCAGACTGAACTGCAGCGACGTGTGCAATGCGATTCGCTCGCTCGAGCGAACTTGGGGAAATTTCCGAAAACCCGAACGAGTTAATCTTCCCCTCTTTGATTAACGTCTGCATCGTTTCAGTCACTTCTTCAATCGGTATCTCGGCCTGCCTACGGTGGATGTAGTACAGATCAATATTTTCAACTCCTAGTCGTTGAAGCGTTTTTTCTAATTCACTCCGGATATGCGATTCACTGTTGTCATAAAATCTTTGTCCAGTCTCAGCGTTTCTACATATCCCAACTTTTGATGCGATCGAGAAGAGTTTGTCTTTCTGTTTTCCTTGTTTCGACAAAAATTTTCCGATGACGGTCTCAGAGCGCCCCATTCCGTAGACATTAGAGGTATCTAGGTGATCGACACCCTCGTCCAGTGCGGCGGCTAGAATCGCAAGAGAATCGTCGTCATTTGCTTCGCCATAAAAATTGGTAAATGACATTGCCCCATATCCGAGGCACGAGATCTCTCTTCCGTTTTTCCCGAGGCGTCTTTTTTGCATGAATCAAATCCTTAAATTATGTTCAATGAAGTGTTCCGTCTATCACGTACTGAAGAATATTTGCTACTTGCTTGGGGGTCTCAGCCGTCGCTAATGCCACCGCATCGATTTCTTTCAGCGCATGCTGGTGCTCTGGTTGGTGTAAGACGATAATAGATTTTCCAAGTGCAGCCGCGTATCCCGCATCAAATGCAGCATTCCACTGTTTGTATTTTTCACCGAAACAGACCACAACAACATCAGAATCAGAGATAGCTTTACGTATCCGCATAGCGTTAATTTTTGCGCTTTTATGGTCGTGCCAAAACTTAGACTCTTCTTCTCCTAAGAGAATGATCCCACAATCATCGCTTGAAGTATGGTCGGTGTTAGGCTCAAGGAAGTTAATATCTTCTGATCTTAGGTTGCGTTTAATTTCATCGCGCCAGTCAGTGTGAATTTCTCCAGATAAATATACGTTCAAGTTCATTTTTTATCCTAAATACTCAGGTCTGCTTTTAAATATAATTTACTGTTAATCGGGTAGACTACCACTTTTGAATCTGAAGTTCCCTGTGCCTAATCGGTGGAGCTTATTTTTTTTTCTGGAGATTGAGGGTATGAAAGCACCATGGTTGTTTGTGCGAGTTGCGTATTTTGCTTTTCTATTTTTTTCGTACTCATTGGCATCTCATGCGGAAGAGACTTTTTATGTTGGCATTTCAGGTTCTAAGAATGAGGTAGATTTTGGAAGTGCGGTAACGACCACTGGGTCGGCTCAGGTAGAAGATCAAGATACGGGCTACAAGGCCTTCTTGGGTTATCAGTTGCACAAGCTCATCTCGGTTGAGGCGCAGTACGCAAATTTCGGAGACGTATCTCTCGCGATCCCAAATGGAGCGTCGGCCACCATTGGCGGCACGACGACAACAAATAGCGCGGGAGCAACGGCGACTACGAATGTGGAGGCAGAATCTTTTGGTTTCGCGGTGCTATTGACGGTGCCATTGGAGATTGTCCGGCCTTACTTAAAGTTTGGATTGCACTCTTGGGACACGAAGCGCACGGTGCCTTCGTCAGGCGCGAACCTGTTCGCGACTGAAGGTAGTGGTACAGATGGTTACCGTGGGTTGGGAGTTTCGATGCCTGTTCTCGAGGCATTGTCGATACAGGTCGAGTATGAAGTCTACGATTTTGGTGATGACAAGATGAGTATGGCTAGCGCCGGATTATCTTATCGTTTTTAAAAAAAGACGCTCTTCAAAGCGTCTTTTTTTGTTGAGCTGATAATTTCGATCAGACGGGCCCTACCGCCATTTGTAGGTGTCGGATTGATTCCGTTGAGTGCCGAGTTAGCAGCGCTTTCTCTTTAAGAACCGTTCTATCCATTTTTCGCGTCAGATCGTCGATCGCATTGTATAGATCAATTTGCTTGGACTCGCAAAATAGATCTTTACCATTCACATGCATTTTAGCCTCAGCTTTTTGCTCGTGTTTTTCAACGGAGAGGATTACCTCAACGCTCATAGTGTGGTCAAAGTGGCGATTGATCCTTCGCATTTTTTGCTTAACATGTTTCTCAATGGCGGGTGTTATATCGAAGTGATGACTGGAAATGCTCAAATTCATAAAAAATGCCTCCCTTGAGCTGAGTGCTCGGCTACGATAGCCTGAGGCGTTATGTGATAGACCTAGAGTATCGTTACCAGAACACAGTTCTGTGACATTTGTCACAACAATATCCGTTTCTTACTTCACACAAAATCGAGAGATCTAATAATAAACTCTCAACTTCATTTCACCAGTTTTGCGAGTATGTTGTCAACTCAAAATTGAGTTCTATAACCATAAATTTTATAAATTTGATAAACGTTCAATAAAACAGATATTTAACAAATTAAATCTTTTGTTATTTCTTTCTATGAAAAAATAAACTCGGTAATTGAATCTTGTTATTTCGGTTGTACTAACCTCAATTTTTTCTGTACTTTTTTGTACACATGGTGCTGTCGTTAGGCTAGTTGGGAATTGGGTTACAAATTTTTCTAAATAGTACTGTGAGCGGTGATTTGTCACCGACAGTCATTACCGTGTTGGTAGTGTTTTTCGAGCTGTAACTCTCACCAGTGGCAAGATTGCCCTCATATAGAGTGTTTGCTATTTCTGTAAAGGTGTTATTTTGACAAGATAGTTTTAGGTCGGATTGTTTTGACAGGATTCCCATCTGGTTTGAACGGTAATCGACTAATATGCTGACGTGAATTTCATCTGTTTCAAGCGTTTTAAATTCTCGACCATAATATACATCCTGCGCAGCTTCCTCGATAGTAAAACCCATGGACCATCAGCCGCATGCGCAGCAGTAAAAGCCATCGCTAGGCAGAAAACAAACAGCAAAATTCGAGGAAACATAGCGGGTAGGGAAATAAATGGATTTATGAGATAAAAATTTTTATGGTATCCGGTGGAAATACAAAGCCCCACATCGCGCTTCGCAATGTGGGGCTAAGTTTTTGCTACTCGTTATATAAGACGATTACTTAGCAGTGATCTTGTAGATCTCTCCCTCGTCTGTGTTTGCATACAATGCGCCATCAGGGCCCATCGTTACACCACGATAACGCTTTGACTCGACTGGGAGGTGGATTACGCTCTTGATCGACTTTCCGTCTTGAGCGATGTCATACACGTCGAGTCGCATTCCTGGAGGTGTTCCACCGAAAGCAATACCCATAATGCCGACTACTGCACGGCCTTCGTACATTCCCCACTGAGAACCCTCGAGGAACGCAATTGAAGACGTTCCCTGTGAGTAACCATTGTTCTGCCAAGCAGGTGGCATGAGGTCAGCAAATCGGGTGTCGCTCATTGGCATATACGCTGCACGAACTGCTGGAATTACCCCTTCTTTTTGGTTAGGCATATATCCGCAATACTCGTCAGGACACTCACCTCTGCCGCCCATATTTTGGCGTGGATCCCAACCGCCGTTTCCACCATTAACGAGCATAGTTAACTCGTCGTTGTGCCATGGGCCATGCTCAGCTGTGAAGACTGCTCCGTCTTTTCTGAAAGCGATACCCTGCACGTTTCGGTGACCATATGTGTATATACGCTTGTCAAAGCCTTTTGGAGGATTATTGCCTGGGTGAGCGTTTCCGTCGGTGTCGATTCTGAGAACCTTACCGCAGAGCAACTCTGGTGACTGTGGGCAAACGCCTCTATGTCTGTCACCGGTAGTGACCCATAGCCAGCCTTCAGAATCAAAGGTTGGACGGTTACCATTGTGAGCACCGTTTCCACCAAATGGATGGTTAGACTCGAATGGCTTGAACTGAATGTCTTTTACGATATCGGTTCGGTCTTTAACGCTCTTCAAGTCCTTGCTAAGAGTTAACCTCATTACGATGTTTCCGTCACAACGCTCGAAGTTAGTTTTACAGCCGCTGCCGTGATACTTGGTAGATGCTGAAGCAACGTAAATTCTTTGGTTCTTCGCAAAGTTTGGATCAACGGCTATTCCCAACATACCAGCTTGGTTTGAGCAGTGTAGATCGTCATTTTTTGAAGAGTATCCGCTTGATCCTTTCATCCCAAGAATCTTGTGGACTTTTCCGTCAGTGGTCCGAACAGAGACACCTTGACACTTTTCGGTAAAGAACATCGTGCCATCGGCTAAGAAGTCTGTATCCCAAGGGTTTTCTAGACCGGTTAGTACCGCTGTTTGTGTGATCGTAGGTACGACCGCACTTTTGTGCCCGTGATGGCCAGCGAATGCGAAACTCGTCGCACAAATTCCCGCAGCCAGCGCGAGCGAAGTAATGATTTTTGATTTCATTTCCTTTTCACTCCCTAAACGTTTAGTTTTATTTGAGACTAGATAGATAAGCCGCTAAGTTCGCGATTTCATCATCAGACAGTGGCTGAGCGTTCATGATCATAAGATCGGAATTTGGCCCGATCTTGGTTCCAGCCCGATATGTATTTAAACGATCAGTCAGGTAAGCAACTTCTTTACCTGCCAGTTTTGGGTAACTGGCCATTCCCTTACCTCCGGGCCCGTGACAAACGAAACAGTTTTGACCATAACGTTTTTCACCGGCAGCTATGTCTCCGGCAAATAAGGTCCCACAATGAACCGACGCTAAAAACAAAAGGCTTGAAACAATAAACTTCATACATCTCCCCGTGGTGAATTTTTCAGTTTTGAGCTTAAACATCCAGCTTCGGAGTAGATTAAATACAGTCTAAATAGTTTCATAGACTGGAAGAAAATTGCATATTATGAATATGGCATTGCAATATTTTGGAGAACGATGATTGGAAAAAATTTAGTTCAATCAATCAGTTATTTAGGAGTTACAAAGAATATATATTTGAATTTAATCATTACATTTTTTAAAGCAATATATGTCATTTAATGCATAGCAAAAATTTTTTTTACAAGTCTTTTTTATGATTGAGTTCGATTTTTGGATTAAGCATTGGCCTTGGAACCAAGTGGAAGGCTTTGGTTAGAAGTCTGGGATTCTTCTGGACATTCTTTGAAGGCCAAGTTCCACGCTCCCTCTGATCGGTCAATGGGCACATCACCAGGTGCGGAAAGGCGTATCGTCGAGCGAGTTATTAGAAAATTGCTTTACGATTTTTTGATTGTCTCAGTTGTACCTGAGCTTAGAATCCCCTTGATTTTTTTTGCTATTTTTTCTCCGACTAAATGGTGCTGTTCCAAGTCTAGGTGTATGCCGTCGACCTTACTCGGCCCCGTAACCGATCCGATATCGAAAAAATCGCAATTCAGATCATCTGCTACCGATTTGAATTCACCAGAAATTCCGACGCACTTGTGTTCACCTCCGGCAAACTTGGGAGCGATAGAGCCCTTCGGTGTTTCAATCTCTGGAGGGCAGACTACAAGAATTGGAGCGATAGGCATCCCAGGTTCGATTGGTGCTTCTCTGATTTCTGTTACCAGCGCACGAATTCCTTGGGCTGAATGCCACGCGTTATGCTGATGCATGGATTGGAAATCGTTTGTCCCAAGTGCGAGCACAATGAGCTCAAGCGGCGCGTGCATCTCCAGCACCTGTTGAATTCCACCGCGCCCATTTCTTCCAGGCTTGTACGGATCTTCCCAAGCGGTGCGTCTACCGTTGAGGCAATTTTCAATTACGCGGTAAGTCTGCGAAGTTTTATTTAGCGTTTGCTCCAGTACACCCGGCCATCGATCAAAAAATCTAAACGTTTTCGGGTGTTAGGAACGATGCCCCACGTCAGGGAATCGGAGTAAACGAGAATTTGTTTCATAAACTGGTTTCGTTATAAGTTTCTCTTAGTTTCCCCATAATTCTAAGGCAATGTTCGCAGCTTCATTTTTAATAATTCTCGCATCTGCCTCGAGCAATAAACCTCTCTCAGAGAGTAGTTTGGTAGCTTTCTCAACTGCTTGCAAATAAACTGTGCTCGATTCGTAAAGCTCATTTAGCGCTGGTCGATGATCGGAGTCGTCTCGCTCTGCTGGGGTACTCGCAAGTGGTATTGCTGATCCCAAGTCGTCGCAAAGCTCACCACGCCCAAACTCACCGTGTCTTATGTTAAATCCCAAGTACGTGTTCGTCGCAGCCTCTACGAGAGGGTGTCGTATTCCTCCGACCTCATTGCCGACTTCGTCGATGTTTGGAACCAATACATTATGGCCAGCCATTACGACTGGCACTAAAAGATCAATGGCTCCTCTGTTAAATTTCACACGTGGTCCAAAGTCCATGTCGCCTGAGATATTGACAGTGTCGTTACGCACCATTCCTCCAGAAAATGGAAATCTAATGTCCTTGGGATTCACTAACTCTTTCTCCGCGATTCTCGGATACTGTGATTCAGGTGGCTCTGTTCCCTCAACAACCCAATTTTCCAGTTTGCTAATTAGCCCACGCATGAGGGGGCCGTTATGAACCGTACTCGTTTTATTTATGCATTGGCGTTCCCCGATTCCTTGAGTTGCATCTGCATTCGCAAAGGTCATGCGTTGCGAACCGGCAAGAAAGAAACGTCGGACACGATTCGATTCAGTGAAATCCATTGATCCGCCCTCACTGGATCCGACTAGTGATGCTTGATGTTGCCAATAATCGGTTGATGTGTCCGTATGAAAGATGAGGGGGTCGTACACTGGGCGTTTGAGTATACCGTCAGGAAATCGTAAGAAGGGGTTCACGCGGACCGAGTATTGCCTCGGAAAATTAGTGCTCGGGATAAATCGCTCACTATGCTGCATTGATTCTCGGTATGGCTGACCGAAGCGGTAGTTCAGGAACGATTTTGTTACACCAGCCCCATGGATATTCATTCCGTCACAAACTTTTCGGTTATCCTCATCGACATTAAATCCTTGGTACAGAAAATCCCTCAGATAGGCGGCAGCCTGACCAATGCCTACGCACATTGTATTTCTCACGCCAATAACAGGATTTCGATTTCCTAGATCGTCCTGACCTTGGTTTCTAATAAATGAGATCAGGTCGCGCGTAGTTGCGAGACCTAACCCCATCACCGGGGAATTCTCTGCGCGGTAGATGAGGTGGTAATTTTTATTTTTTAAAAAACCATTCTTCATACAAATGTGTTTTGTTGAGGGGGTGCCAGGCCAGCCGTTGGAGCAGTCAGAAAACTGCCACTGATCCTCGGGGACTGGTTCTCCTCTCGCAACTTCAGGGCTCGGTTCGTCTCTCGAGTCACTATTGAGCGCGAATAATTGTGCTCCAGCTTCCTTTTTGTCAGCCGAGACAGAGGGGAATGATTCAATAAAGTCTCGACCTGATAAAGGTACCGTGTTCGGATTTGAGTCTCCGAAGCTCCGATCATTAAGTTCTGTCAAGATTAACTCTTTGATGCTCGCGCCCTCACTCATTGCTAATGGGAAATTCACCGTCATTCGACCATCGATTGGTTTCACGTTAGCTTGCCACCCAACCCAGACAATCGTGTGGCCTCGGTTCATTAAAAATCCATTACCAAAATCCTCTGCGGTTTGTGGGTTGTTCAGAGAGGATTTGGACGAGGCATCTTGCAAAAGTGAAAGTATTAATTTGTTCCCTTGATTTGGGGCCTCAAGATAGAGAACCCCACTATTTTTTTTTGGATCCGCAGGCTGCAAAATCATAAAGTCTGCGCTGAACTCAACGTTCTCTCCATTTTTATTCTCAGCCCTCGTGATATCGGCGATATTTCTGTTACGAGTGTGACTAGGTTCAACTTGAAACTTTGCGGTGCCGATTATTTTTTCATACGCTCCAGCGGCACCGAATTCGATTCCATTCGCTACCGGCTCTCGAGATTTAATCTGGAGTTCCGTAAGGCGGGCAGAAGCTTGCGTGGCGACCAACGTTGTGAAAAGGAGTAAGGTGAGGAGGCTGCGTTTAATCATGATTGATACCGTTTCTTTGGTCTAACCTAAAGGGAATGTTTGTTTTGATTGTGCCATACGTGATAACAGAGGCGAAGTCCGGTAACGCGAAGGTCCATATTGTGTAGCAAGATTACTGAGTATCTGGGTAATTGTTTCTACTCCAACCTTATTACACCAAGCGAGCGGTCCAATCGGGTAACCGGTTCCGAGTTGCATTGCAATGTCAATTTCCGCTGGTTTGGAAATCCCTTGATTCACGAGATCAGCTGCTTCGTTAATTAGCATCGCTATTGTTCTTGAAACGACCATGCCAGCTATATCTTGGATCTGATGGACGCAAAGTCCAGCTTTCTCGAGAGTAAATTTTGCCTTACCGATTTGATTATCATCTGATTGCATAGATGCGCAAATAGCTATTTTGTCAGTGTTGGAAAAATCTAAACAATGATCGATCAAGATTAGGTTCTTGATTCCTAGTTCGCTCGCCATCTGGGTCGCGGTTCGGCCATCACTGATAGCAATGACGACGCTCTCTTCGGGAATCTTCCCTTCCAACGAAAGCGCTTGTGAGTGTTCTAGCCGTCTGACAAGTGGGTCTAGATTAATGTCAGAAATGTAGTGCAGGGGGATAGTGGAGTTTTGACTTTTATTAACTACATTTTTATTTGTTGATCTCGAACCGCTGTAGTCGTAGAAACCTCTTCCGGTTTTTCTGCCTAAGCGACCCGCATTCACCAACTCTTGTTGTAGTTGTGAGGGAGCATAGCGCGGATCAAACGCTGTCGCCTCGAAGACTGACTTCGTAACTGAAAGATTGACGTCGAGGCCGATAAGATCCATTAATTCACATGGACCTAAGGGAAATTTTCCGCATGACTTTAAGATGCTGTCGAGCGTTTCGTGATCGGTTGCCTGCTCTGAAAGTACTCGGAGCGCCTCTCCGTAAAATGGCCGAGCAACTCGGTTGACGATGAATCCTGGTGACGATTTTGTTTTTACAGGGACCTTTCCCCAGCGCTTGGAAAGCTCGACGATCTCGTCAATGACGGGCTCGCTGGTTTGTAGCCCGCTGACTACTTCTACGAGCTTCATGCGAGGGGCTGGGTTGAAGAAATGCATTCCGACGACGCGCTCGGGAGTTTTGAGGCCTTTTCCGAGCGCGGTAATCGATATAGATGAAGTATTCGAGGCGAGAATGCATTTGGCTGAAACGATAGTTTCTATTTCAATAAATAGCTCTCGTTTAATATTCTCATTTTCTACGATAGCTTCTATTACGACATTTGCATCACGAAACTCCCGTACGGAGTCGACAATTGAAATGTTCGCGAAGTACGAATCGGCATCCTGTTGCGATAGTTTGTTTTTAGAAACCAGAAAATCAAAATTCTTACGGATGGTCGCAAGACCCGCGTTACACGCCTCGCTAGAGGGATCAAAAATGTTTACTTTATCGCCAGACATGGCTGCGACCTGAGCGATACCATTTCCCATTGTTCCTGCGCCAATTACCGCAATATTCAAATTCATCTCCTTAAGTAGTCTTATTCTTTACTCGTGTCTTAGTGCATCAATTGGATTTAATCGCGCAGCTCGTCTTGCTGGCATATAACCGAACAGGACTCCAATTCCCGCTGAAAATAGGAAGGCGATTAGGTTAATAACCGGATCGAAAATTAGAGGAAATCCCATAGCATTGGCTCCAAGCGTCGATAGCCCTACCGCCAGTGCGAGTCCCAATAGTCCACCTAAACTAGAAAGTACGATTGCTTCGATTAAAAATTGCATCAGAACATGTTTCTCTAGCGCACCAATCGCAAGTCGAATGCCGATCTCACGTGTTCGTTCGGTTACCGATACAAGCATGATATTCATAATGCCAATTCCGCCAACAAGCAGACTTACGGCTGCAACAGCCCCAAGCAATGCCGTTAGTATTTTTGTGGTGCCAGTCAATGTTTGAACGATCTGTCGCATATCCAACACGCGGAAGTCACTTTCTTCATTCTCTCCTAGTGATCGAAGTTCGCGGAAGAGTGCCTCGAGCTTCTTTTGGGTCCCCGAGATAGCGCTCGTATCTCTTACGCTTACCGAGATTCGGTCGATATCCAAACTACCCGTGAGTCTTCTTTGAACCGTTTTTAGCGGCATGACGATGGTGTCGTCCTGATCCGACCCCCATGTGGATTGACCTTTTTCTCCAAGCACTCCCACGACCTTGCACGAGAATTTCTTGATTCGGAACTCGAGCCCGACAGGGTCCTCGGGCCCGAAAAGTTGGGACTTGACCGTTTTACCAATGAGGCAGACCGCCTTGCCTGCTCTTAGCTCGGAATCAAGGAATTTTCGGCCGGAGTCGATTGCCCAGTTTCCCACATCGAAGTAATCGTTAGTGGAGCCGGTCACCACAGTCGTATAGTTTCGAGACTGGTAAACGGTCGTTACCGAAATACTCGTGTAGGGAGCAACGCCCGATATCGAATCGAATTGCTCCTTGATGATATCGACATCACGTTGGCGAAATTTTGGCGCGTTCTCGCTACCTGGTCCTCTTCTTTGTCCGGGACGAATCAAGAGCATGTTTGTGCCCATCGCCGAGATTTGTTCGCTGACTGACTGTGTAGCACCGCGCCCGAGTGTTACCATCGTAATTACGGCCGCTACTCCTATTACAATTCCGAGTATTGTCAGAAACGAGCGCAAGAGATTACGTCGGATTGAGTTGGCGGCTAATATTAGTGTGTTCCAGAACATTGACTTAAGTTTTCTCGGTAAGGATTTCGCCGTCCATGAATTTAATAATTCGGGAGGCGTGTTCAGCCATCTCGGGTTCGTGGGTCACCATCACAATAGTGATGCCTAAATTTCGATTCAAAGATTTTAAGAGGTTCATGATTTCCAGGCTCGTTCTCGAGTCGAGATTACCCGTTGGCTCATCTGCTAGTAGTATCGATGGGTTGGTTACGATCGCTCGAGCGATCGCGACTCGTTGTTGTTGTCCCCCCGAGAGCTCATTCGGTTTATGGCTTTTCCACTTTAATAGGCCGACTTTCTCCAATGCACTCGCAGCTTCTTTTGATCGAGATTTTTTCTTATCTCCCCGGTAGATTAGCGGCAGTTCAACATTTTCGATTGCCGAGGTTCGTGCTAGCAGATTAAATCCCTGAAAAATAAAGCCTAAAAAATTTCTCCTTAGAAGCGCTCGTTCATTACTGGTTAAGGACTCCACTTGAACATCCTGAAACTCATAGGAGCCAGAAGTTTGTGTGTCTAAACACCCCAAGATATTCATCGTGGTCGATTTGCCTGATCCACTCGGACCCATCAGCGCGATGAGTTCACCTTTGTCAATCGTTAGGTTGATAGACCGTAAAGCCTGAAAGGTGTTTTGACCTGAGCCATAAGTCTTACTTAAATCTGTGAGTCGTATTAGTGGAGCGAGGCTTTGCATCAAGCTTAGTCGTTTGGTTTTTTATTTTTTGACGCAGCTTCAACTATGACTTTTGTTCCTTCTGACAGTTGATCGCTCTTCACAGCGGCGCTTCGTCTATTGGTAGCTAGAATCTCAACCGAGATCATTTCTGGTTTTCCATTCTTCAGCGCCCAAACGCTCGATTGTCCTTTGGTATCCGTCATGTGAACCTTTGGTTTTGGCTGAGGGGACCTAGGGAAGAGTAGTCCAAATACCCCTTTCTTCTGACGGGGTTTTATATCATCCATATTTAACTCAAGCCTAAGGGTCGAAGTGGGAATAATCAGTGCGTCGTTGAGCTCTAGAACCGTAATCAGGGCCGTACCCGTCATCCCCGGTCGAAGGGACAGGTCTTGGTTTTGCACTTCTAAAATCGTAGGGTAGGTGATCACATTGTCTTTTTCTTCTGCGCCGAAGCTTATGCGTTTAATAGTTGCTTCATAGGTTCTTTCAGGCCAAGCATCCACGGAGAATTCTGCTTTTTGATTGGAGGATATTTTTCCAACATCTGCTTCATCAACATCGACGTTGAGTTGCATTTTTGTTAAGTCTTCGGCGATCACAAACAATACGGGAGCTTGAAAGGAGGCGGCCACCGTTTGGCCAATTTCGATTTTCCGCTTCAAGATGACGCCGTCAATTGGAGAAACAATGCTAGCTTTAACGAGATTCGTTTGGTCAGAGCTAAGGCTTGCTTCTGCTTGTCTAACTTGCGCCTCAGCGCTTTTGCGGTTGGCGAGCGCTCTTCGGTAAGTTGCGATAGCTTGGTCGAGTTCAGTTTGAGAAGGCAATTCCCCATTCGTTGCTTCTTGAAGTTTTCTCAATCTTTGGAGTTGCGTGCTAGCCTCTACAACCGAGGCATTTGCTTGCTCGACCGATGCCTCACGATCCAGGAGGTTCGCTTGCGCTTTTTGAACCGATTCCTTTAATTGAGAGGTATCGAGTTTTGCAAGGACCTGTCCACGTTTGACCAAGTCATTTTCTTCTACGTAAACGTCACTAATGATTCCGGATAACTCGCTGCCAACTTCCACTTGATTTGTTGGCTTAAGGTTGCCCGTTGCGGAAACCGTCACGAGTAGTCGCCCGCGGGTCACGTCCTCCGTTTTAAAATCTAGCGCTGGTTCTTCATCACCTGAGAAGAACGACAACGAGAGGCTGATCGCGATGATCGCGAGCCCCAGGTACACCATCGTTTTTTTTCTGATGAATGGTGTTATTCGGTCTTTACGCAATACATCTTTTAAAGTTTTTTCAGTCATATTTCTTTGATCATAATTCATGACGCTCCGTAGGGCTCGTTTTTACCGTCTTTAGGATTTATTTCCCAACCACCCCCAAGCGATTTAAACAGTTGGATCACGGCCTTAACTTCATCTGCTTTTATTCTCTCATCCTCAATTAGCAATGCGAGTTGCTCGAGCTCCGCTCGGGTGACTTCTTTTGCATCAACTAGGCCCACATCCATTCGACTTTTTACTAATCCAACATACTTTGCTTTCGTGTTAACCGCGCCCGCTGAACTTTCTAATTTTTCGCGAGTTTTAGTTACCGTGATTAGCGCTTTTTCTACCTCCTCCAGTGCGGTTAGTAGTGTTTTTTTGTATTTCCCCAAGGCTTGCTCAGAAACCAATTTTTGCTGATTTACATTCGCCTTAAGTTTACCGGCGTTGAAAATTGGTGCGATTAAATTTGCCGTCAAGCTCGAAAAATTTGCATTTGAGGCGCCGAGCGAATTCACGTTTAAGGCCTCTAAACCTAACGAGCCACTGAGTGTTAGAGATGGATATCTATTCGCTTCGGCAATACCTATTCTTGCTATTTCGGAAGCTAATGCTTGTTCCGCAGCTAAAACGTCTGGACGATTTCTGATGGTGTTCGCTGGGATACCGATAACGAGGCGTGTGGGAACGATGAGTTGATCGCGATTTGGTTCAATGATGTTTTTTGTATGACCTGGATTTTTCCCCAACAAAATATCCATCGATATGTATAACTTATCGATCGAGAGCTCGAACTCAGCGGTTGATGTCTTAAGATTCGCAAGATCGGACTCAATACTTGCGGTGTCTTCGTAAGTCGCGAGACCAGAATCTCGTTCCATCTTTGAGAATTGAACTAGTTTGGTTACGCGTCCGATTCGTTCTTGGTTTAGTTTTAATAGTCTTTCAGTTGAGCGTATTGCGGAGTATGTCTCACCGACCTCTGCGGTCAGGCTAGCTCGGGCTGCACTGTTATTCGCAATCTCAGTTTTTAAGTCGGCAACAGCCGCCTCGACGTTCCTTCTTTTTTTTCCGAACAGGTCAATTTCCCAGCTTGCATCTACAGAGGCTGAGTATGAAGTAGTTGTTTTTCCCGTACTTGATTGTCCGCTGGATGTCCCTTTGCTCGAGCTAACGCCTGACTCTAGCGATGGTTTCGTGTCAGCCGCGATAGATAGCAAATTCTCCCTCGAAGCTTGAACGCGCAAGGCGGCTATTTCCAAGTTTGGGTTGGAGCTGAGTGACTCTTCTATCAAGGCACTTAAAGTTGGGTCGTTGAATTCCGACCACCATCTTGAAAGTATCTCCAAATTTGGCTCGCCAATTGCGCCGTCGTCGCCACTGTTAGCTTGCCAGCGGCTCGGAAGGTCAAGCTGGGGTTTTATGTAATCGGGACCGAGTGTAGAACATGCTACGGCAAAGAAGCTGAGGAGAGCGCCTAAAACGAATGCGATTCTTACGTACATACTTTGATCGACAAATTATGGATTAGAGGGTGATTCAAGGGTTGCTGTGTTTTAACGCTACGCCTATTTCCCCTTAAAGTTCGGGGACCGTTTTTCTTTAAAAGCATCCACGCCCTCTTTGTAATCACTGCTAAACCCCAACTCTGTTTGTAAGACACACTCGAGCTCGAGGGCTTCAGATAAATCGCTCGAATCGGCCGCCGATATTGCTTGTTTTATCTTGGCGTATGCGAGCGTTGGCCCCTTTGATAGGCGAGCGGTTAAGTTAGAGATTTCGTCTTCAAACGTGTCATCGGATACGCATTTCCAAATTAGGCCCAAAGTTTCTGCGTCTCGCGCAGTGAGTGGTTCGGCCAGCAGTGATAGGCCAAGTGCTCTTTGGCGACCAATTGTTTTTGTAAGGAAAAAAGTTCCTCCTGCCTCCGGCATCAGTCCAATACGAGAGAATGCCTGCAGAAAATAGGCAGACTCTTTGGCTACGATTAAGTCGCAGGATAGCGCTAGATTTGCGCCGGCTCCCGCAGCTATCCCATTTACTCCACAGACCACCGGTTTTTCACTGCCGCGGATTAAATTGATGATCGGAACATATTTTTTTCGCAGACTATCTCCTAAATTCGGAGGTGGGTCCCCAGGTTTTTGAACTCGTTCTCTTAAGTTTTGTCCGCTGCAAAAAGCACGACCTGATCCAGTCAATAATATGACCTTCACTTCGCTGCTACTGTTGCACTCAATCAGCGAATCATGGATTTCCTGCAACATTTGTCCGGTGAACGCGTTTAGGCTATCAGGTTGATTGAGTTTTATCGTGGCGATTCCGTGATCTACGTTAAATGATGAGTGTCTCTGCGTCATGCGCGGTAACCTTGGCTAATATTTTCCATTTAAGTATAAGCCGAGAACTATCCTGTATGGTTTTCTCGTTTACTCCATTCTGCGAGTAAGGTCTTCGCATGTGTTGCCCCCTTTTCTAGGATTGAGTCGTGCTCGTTCGTTTTCACGCAAAGCTCCACTACATATCCATTGGGGTCGCGTAAGTAAATTGAATGAATGATTTCGTGGTCGCTTACGCCGCGGACCTCCATTCCTAAATTTTTTGCACGAACGCGTATCTCGTCGAATGCGTCTTGATCTACTTCCAGTGCGGTGTGCAGATCAAAGTCGTGTTGTTTTTTAAAGTCAAATGGTCTGTCAGGGGCCTCAAAAAAGCAAGGTGGGAGCCATCTCCGAGCCTAAAAAATGTATGAAGTGTTTGTGTCTTTCTTCCGGTTTTTGTTTCATCGATCTTGATAGCATGAACAAGTGGCATGCCGAGGAAGTCCTCATAAAACTTTCGTGTGTCCTCTGAGTTGCGACATCGCACCGCATGATGATGAAGTTTCTTAATTTGCATTATTCCTCCTAAGCGCTATCTCGGACAGCGTAGCAAACGTAACGTTCATTTGCTCAGGCCGCCAACATAGGTTTTTGTGATTATTTAGTATTTTTCGCAGTTTTAGTATCCTATGGCTTCTATGTTACCGAATGTCGCTTTGAAGCCTCTATGAATAGCTCGGAACCAAAAGAGATTCACGTGTCGTGTCCGCATGACTGCCCGGATGGTTGCTCCATGATCGTGACGGTTGAGAACGGCCGCGCCACGCGTGTTCGTGGGGATGAGACTCACCCAATTACCAAGGGATTTTTGTGTAACAAAGTAAATAACTACTTAGATTATGTTTACAGCGATAAGCGTGTCCTTTATCCGATGCGTAGAGTCGGTGTCAAAGGGCCAGGAGGTAGTTGGGAGCGGATTACTTGGGATGAGGCGATTCAATCGATTAGCGATAAACTCCGCGCGACCATAGAAGAATACGGACCGGACTCTGTGTTGCCTTTTTCGTACTCTGGGACCTTGGGCTTGAGTGGTTTTCTTGGCATGGGCGAGCGTTTTTTTAATCGGATGGGCGCATGCAGGCTGGGCCGCACGATTTGCACTGCGGCAGGGGCTGCAGCAGAGACCTTCACCTTTGGACGAGCAGGGGATGCAAATATTGAAAATATCCCCGACATGGATGTGATTATCTTATGGGGGACCAATATTGTAAGTACTGGGGTCCATATGGTTCCATTTTTAAATGAGGCTCGAAAAAGAGGCCCAAAAATTATTGCGATTGATCCCCGGGTCACACGAACTACAGAATTTGCTGATTGGCATATCCAACCGAGACCTGGAACTGATGCAGCATTGGCGCTTGGCATGATGAAGCTCATTGTGGACGCGGGGCGCCATGATTTATCTTTCTTGCGGACACAGACCGTCGGTTGGGAAAAGCTTTTGGAAGTGACGCTACCCAAGTACGACCTCGAGACGGTTGAATCTATTACCGGGATTGATGCGGCAGGCGTTAAAAACTTGCGAACTTATACGCCGCCACAAAAAATAGTTTTATACGTACGAACTGGGGCATCCAAAGACACGAGAATGGTGGCGCGATGGTTAAGGCTATCAAGTTGCTCCCCGTGATTACTGGCGCTATGGCTGGAAAGGGGGGCGTATGTATGTCTACTGGTGGAGAGCTGAGAGCTTTCGATCAGAAAAAGTTTTATCGAGAGGAGTTATTAGCTGGCCGTGTTCCCAGGGCATTTAACATGATCCAGTTGGGGGATGCTCTAAATAAAGCGGATCCTCCGATTCGGTGTCTGTTTGTTTGGAACTCTGACCCTGCGAATTGTGTGCCAGATACGCAGTCTGCTCGACGCGGGATGATGCGAGAGGATCTATTTACGGTTGTTCATGACACTTTTTTTACGGACAGTGCGGAATATGCAGATATTTTACTTCCTGCAGATACTGCTCTAGAGCGGCTCGATGTGCTTGGCGGATACGGAGCCTATTATTACGGGCTGTCTCAACCAGCAATCGAGAAGGTTGGAGAGAGTCTCGACAATAATGAGTTGTTTCGACTTCTTGCGAAGGCGATGAATTATGACGATCCCTGTTTCTCGCAGAGTGATGAAGAAATGCTCGAGGAAATACTCGATCCAGAATTTAATCCCTTGTTCGAGGGTGTGACGGTGGATGGTTTGAGGAAAACTGGATGGGCGAAAGCGGCGATCGATTCTCAAAGGCGGCTCGGGTAAAACAGTGGTAGGTGGCCAACGCCGAGCGGTAAAATTGAGATTTATTCTGAGACTATGGAAAAAATGGGCCTTGACCCGCTCCCGAATCACGCTCCTGAGAAGGAGGGCGTCGCATCGGTTGATAAAGATAGTCGATATCCGCTGCAAGTATTAAGCGCCGCGACTCACTACTTTATTGGGGCTACGTTTCAGCATGTTGATCACTTACAAAATATGTTAGCTAGGCCCACAATCGAGATATCTCGCGAGGATGCAATTGACCGGGGTATCTCTGAGGGGGATCGTTGTCGTTTGTACAATGACCGCGGCGAAGTATTCGGTTTTGCACACATCGTCAATCACTTATTAGCGGGAGTGATTGGCGCCCCTAAGCAGTTACAAGGATCCAAGATGGAGAATGGGGTGAATATAAACGCGTTAGTCAGTCAAAAAGAGGCGGACATGGGCGGTGGTCCCGTGTACTATTCGACCCTCGCTGAAATTGAACGGGCGAGCGCGCGTTAAAGACGCGCTGATTTTTTAGTTTAAGCACGAAGGTAGCAATGGCAGCAAAAATTATCGACGGGAAACATGTCTCGCAGGTCCTGCGGGAGAAAATGAAACAAAGAACGCAGAACCTTTTACAAAAGAATATTCATCCAGGGTTAGCCGTAATTTTGGTTGGCGAGGATCCAGCTTCACAGGTTTACGTTAGAAACAAGGCGAAGGCTTGCGAGGACATTGGTGTGCACTCTCGTGTGATCAGGTTGGCAGGCGACACTTCAGAAGCTGATTTGCTCGAGCAAATTGAGTCCTTAAATCAAGATCCATCGATTCATGGGATACTGGTCCAGCTCCCGCTTCCAACACATATTGACTCCGGAAAAGTTTTAGAGACCATTTCTCCTCGCAAAGACGTAGATGGTTTTCATCGAGAAAGCGTTGGTGCGTTGGTGACTGGTCACGCCATGTTTTACCCATGTACGCCGCATGGCGTGATCAAGCTTCTCGCGTTTTATCAGTTACCCCTAGAGGGCCTTCACGCGGTTGTCATTGGAAGGAGCAATATCGTAGGAAAGCCAGTAGCCCTTATGCTTCTGGAACGAGGGGCGACTGTAACGATCTGTACCTCACGCACCAAAGATTTGAAATCTTTTACCCGACAGGCGGATGTTGTAGTCGTTGCGGTTGGTAAGCCTCATTTGTTAACGAAGGACATGGTCAAGTCTGGAGCAGTTGTGGTCGACGTGGGAATTAACAGACTCGATAGTGGAAAGCTGGTGGGAGATGTGGATTATGAGAATGTCTCAGAGGTCGCAGGTTCAATAACTCCAGTCCCAGGAGGGGTAGGGCCAATGACTATCACTATGCTCCTTGAAAATACGCTGAAGGCGGCGGAGGCGTTGTAATTTTGGGTCACACAGAGGAAATGGAGAGCCATTTCAATCAATCTTTCGCTAAATCCTTGTTTTCCATGTATATTAGTTCGTTTGATATGCAAATTTTTAGTGTTTGATTCGAAGCGGGGGTAAATTGGTCTTCTTTCGATTGAGTTTGGCAGTTATCTTGACATCAGTTGTCGGTCTGGCTAGCGCTACTGACCTACTGGAAGTGTATCGAGATGCTCTGTCAAATGATGCCAAATACGCTGCTGCGAAGGCTAGGTTTAACGCGGCGCAAGAGGTAATTCCACAGGCACGTGCCGCGTTGGCTCCCAAGGTCGATTTAGATGGTCAGTATGATTACAACAGCCTTGATTCCAGTAACGCTTTCAGCTCTGGCTATCGAGATTTCGGGTCATATCGGTACGGTGTCTCGTCGAGCCTGTCTCTTTACAGCAAACAAAATGATGCATCGATCAACGTGGCGCAGCAGCGAGTAGCTATTGCCAGCGTTGAACTGGAGCAGGCAAATCAAGAATTGATGAGGAGAACGATCAATTTGTACTTTGAAGTTCTCAGGGCGCGAACAAACCTAGGCACTGTGCGAGCTCAGAAGACTGCAGTGGCTGAACAGCTCGAGCTCGCGAAGCGAAATTTTGCAGTTGGAGTCGCAACCATAACCGATCAGAGAGAGGCTCAGGCGCAATTCGATTTAGTCCGAGCCGATGAGATCGCAGGCTCAAAATAATCTGAAAGTGGCTAGTGACTCACTGGAGCAGCTGCTTGGTGTAACCATTACGTCGAGTCTGTCGCAGCTAAAAATGCCAATTGAGCTCAGGTCTCCTGATCCCGATGATATTGGGGTTTGGGTTTTGCGGTCAAACGAGGAGTCGTTGGATGTAATTTTGGCTACAAAAAGATAGATCTAGCGCAGCGACTCGTTGAGAGCGCTGCCGACGGGTAAATCACCGACCGTAGACTTGGTTGGTTCGGTCTATGAATCTCACTCCTGGTGCATCTGCGTTTTCTGGTGCGGGTTCAGATTCAACGCTCGGTGTGATTGGGATTCAGTTCAAAGTCCCGTTGTTCGAAGGGGGCTTAGTTGATTCTCAAACGAGACAGGCCTTATCTGCGCAGGAAACTGCGATACAAGAATTTCAAGACACGAAGCGGATTGTTGGACAAAAAACACGTTCAGCATACTTAGGCGTCACTACTGGGATTTCCCGTGTTAAAGCTTTTGAGGAAGCGTTGGCATCAACAAAATTACAACTTGAGTCAACGAAACTTGGTCTTGAGGTGGGGGTTCGCACCGCTGTTGATGTGCTAGATGCGGAGAGATTGCTTGCAGAAGCGAGAAGAAATATGTCGAATGCAATTTTTGACACTATTCTTAGTCAGGTTGAGCTCCAGGCCGTCTCGGGGCGCCTTGTAGAGGGAGACCTTGCCGCCATAAACGATTTATTGGCGCAGTAGGTCAGTCGCTCGATCTCAGACGTCATTATTGTCTGAAAGTCCTTGGTTTATGACTCGTACTGTTTTTACTAAGCTCGCAATCACATACTTAGTTACGATGGCCTTGATAATCGTCCATCCGCGAGCAATAGCCAATGACGGCGATGCTTGCTTTATAGCTACGGCTCACCCAAAAGCAACGGCAGCTGGTTGCGAGATTCTCTCGAAAGGTGGTAACGCGTTTGACGCGGCTGTTGCAGTCACCGCGGCGCTCGCGGTTGTGGAGCCATATGCCTCTGGACTCGGTGGAGGTGGCTTCTACTTACTCCATGTTGGTGAATCCAATAAAGATATTTTCATTGATGCGAGAGAAAAAGCGCCGATGGGAATTACGGAGTCTGCTTTTCTCGATGATGAGGGGAATCCAGTTAAAGAGAAATCCAGGGAAGGGGCGTTGGCCGGCAGCGATACCTGGTATTCCTGCGGCGATTGGACATTTGAATCGACGCTATGGTGCTCTTCCTCTAAAGGTTGTACTCGCGCCCGCCATATCACTTGCAGAAAATGGGCTGGAAGTTGATGCTCGATTCATCAGGGCGTCAAATTGGGTGACTGACCGGTTAAAGCGGTTTCAGAAAACGCGTGAAATTTTTTTGAAGAATGGCGAGATTTTTGAGAGTGGTGACATCCTAATTCAAAGAGCGCTTGCAGAGACGCTACGAAAAATCTCTGAGCAAGGTGCAGACGACATTTTATCAAGGCGAGATTGCGGAAGACCTAATCGCTACCGTTAATCGTCATGGTGGCGTTTGGCGAGCCAAAGATTTGTCGGATTACAGTGTAGTGGAGAGGGAGCCGATAAAAATCCAATACAGAGAGTCGGAGATCACAAGTGCTCCGCTACCATCTTCCGGTGGTTTGGTTCTGGCGCAAGCGTTACAGATACTTCAGGAACTAAATTTTCCCGAGACTACAGGGGTTCCCGAAAGTCATTACGTGATCGAAGCGATGCGATTGGCTTATAACGACCGGGCGCGCTTCATGGGTGACCCAGACTTCAACCATATACCCGTTGATACGTTAAAGAGTGGTGAGTATGCATCTAAGCGCTCACGATATGTCTCGAATTCAGCCACCAAAAGTGCCGACTTACCGTCAGTGAAAAATATCGCGATCGAGGGGGAGGAGACGACTCACTTTTCGATCGTCGATGGATACGGGAATTACGTGGCGGCGACGTTATCTGTGAACGGACCATTTGGTTCGGGTTTAACCTCTGATAACACAGGGGTGCTACTGAATAACCACATGGATGACTTTGCAATAGGCGTTGGTAAGGGAAATTCTTATAGGTTGGTTGGTAACTCCTTCAATAGAGTAGAGCCCGGGAAGAGGCCGTTGTCCTCGATGAGTCCTACATTTGTCAGGTCTGAAAAAGGGTTATTGGTTTTGGGTTCACCGGGCGGTAGTCGAATTATCAACATGGTTCTTTTGTCAACCCTGTGTTACGTTCACGACCCCCAGTGTGACGCCGATAAAGTGGTATCGATTCCTCGGTACCACCACCAGTACCTGCCCGATAGGGTGCAGGTCGAGCCGGAAAGTTTTGATCGAAGCTTGGATTGAGTCGCTTGAAAATATCGGACATAAGGTTGAGATCTACCGCAGAAAATGGGGCAATATGCAGGCAATCCATTGCGCTCCATTTGGCGTGGATTGCAAAGTAGCAAACGATCCTCGCGGACGTATTGGGGTAGTGTTTTAAAACCTTCACCAAGCATTTGTATTCTTTCCCGCAGATCAGGTTTGGGCTGTAAAATAGCGACATGATGAAAACATCTTTTCTGGATTTTGAGCAGCCAGTCGCCGACTTGGAGACGAAAATTGACGAACTTCGGTTTGTTCAGGACGACTCGGCGTTAGATATTTCTGAGGAAATAGAGCGGTTACGTAAGAAAAGCGAATCGGTAACAAAAGAGATTTACTCCAAGCTGATCGGCTTGGCAAATCGCTCAGATCGCCAGGCATCCGCAGCGTCCATACACATCTGATTACATTGCTGGAATCTTTACCGATTTTGAGGAACTCCATGGGGATCGTGCCTTCGCAGATGACCCTTCGATCATTGGGGGGTTGCCCGTCTAGATGCCAAGCCGGTGGTCGTGATTGGCCATCAAAAAGGTCGTGATACCAAGGAAAAACTTTACAGAAATTTTGGCATGCCGAAACCGGAGGGATACCGCAAAGCGCTGCGACTTATGAAGCTCGCAGAAAAATTTAATATGCCAGTTTTCACTTTTGTCGACACGCCTGGCGCATACCCAGGAGTTGGCGCAGAAGAGCGTGGGCAGTCCGAGGCTATTGGTCGCAACTTGTTTGTGATGGCGGAATTAAAGGTGCCGATCATCTCAACCATTATCGGTGAAGGTGGATCTGGCGGTGCGTTAGCGATCGCTGTTGGGGATGTTGTTCAAATGCTCCAGTACTCGATTTATTCAGTTATTTCACCTGAAGGTTGCGCATCGATTCTTTGGAAAAGCGCGGAGAAAGCGTCCGTTGCTGCTGAAGCCCTGGGGATAACGTCGAGTCGCATTAAGACTCTAGGTTTGATTGATAAGATCGTGAGCGAGCCGTTAGGTGGCGCCCACAGGGATCACCCTATGATGATGCAAACATTGAAAAAGTCGCTGCTTGATTCGCTAGCTTCGATAGCTGATTTATCACCAACGAAGTTGGTCCAAAATCGCTATGAAAGAATTATGGCTTACGGAAAGTTTCAAGAAAAAAACTAGCCTTCCTCGAGCGTATTTTCTCGACGTTTTTTACTAAGCGTTTCATATCTCGTGATCATTCAACATATAAAACAAAAAATCTTGGAGTTTCTTCCGACCGAGCGAAATTTGGTGGTTGGGCTCAGTGGCGGTATCGATTCTGTGGTTTTGACCGACGCATTATGGTCGCTCTCCGATGAGTTGGATTTAAGTCTCGAGGTTATTCATGTCAACCATCAGTTGATGGCCGAAGCTAATGATTGGGAGCAGTTCTGTAAGGTTTTTTGTGAGGAGCGTGGCCTTTCATTTCGGAGTAAACGAATCGCAATTGATAGAAGCTCGCCATTAGGGATTGAGGGCGTCGCCAGAGAAGAGCGTTACAGAATTTTTTCGGAATCCAACTGGACTGTACTCGTCTTAGCTCACCATCTCGATGATCAAGTAGAAACATTTTTTCTACAACTTCTCAGGGGTAGTGGTGTCGATGGTTTAGGTTCGATGCCGGAGTTTTATTTGAGTACTTCGATCTCAAAAAATATCTTTCGTCCTCTATTGGGTTTGAGTAGGGATGATCTCGTTTTATATGCCAAAGAACGAAAACTTCGTTGGGTAGATGACCCGAGTAATGATTCCAACTCAATGAACAGAAATTTTTTGCGTCATGAGATCCTTCCTTTGATAAAGAAAAGATTTCCGTCCATGGGGCAAACCTTAAATAGGTCGATCGAGAATATCGCCACTGCATCATTTATGCTTGATAAATTCGCAGAGCGTGATTTGATTGAGGCAGTAACGCCCGATGGTGGGATTGACTTGAATATTCTCGAAAAATGGGACGATGCGCGAGCATTAAACGTAATTCGAAAGCAAATTAAAAACCTGGGCGAGAGACCCGTTTCCAAAGCCAAGTTAATGGAGATATATAGGCAGTTGTTAACTAGCCGACAAGACTCAAATTTGGAAATTGAGGTGGGCGGTAGTGTGGCTAGGAGGTTTAGGCAGACTGCATTTTTCCTGCCGAGTGGTAAGGATGTTTCCGATTGGAAGTGGATGTGGCGCGGCGAGGAGGGGGTTCAGTTACCCGATGGTCTCGGAGCGCTAGTTTTTAAGGTTGCAGATGGTGATGGAATTCCAATCGAGCGGGTGAATGAGCACCCTGTGTCTGTAATATTTTCTGGCAGTAGCGAGCGTTTTTGTCTCGGCGCCAATAGACCCAATACAGAGCTGAAGAAAATTTGGCAGGACATGAATCTTCCCGTTTGGGTACGGAGAAGAGTACCGGTTGTGGAGTCGAATGGTACTGCTCTATTTGTGGGAAATTTAGGTATGAATCAGCGAATGTGTTCGGATTCCTGTTCTCGCAGCCTTCAAGTATCCTGGGTTCGTTGACGGATGGATCTCGTTTTGTGTTCGTTATGACCATCCCGGCGTGTTAGAATCCTGCCCGCTTTAAGAATCAAATTTTCTTCTAAAAATTCACTGATTGGAGTACAAATGGCTGTTGAAAGAACCTTGTCGATCATAAAACCCGATGCAGTTCAGAAAAATGTTATCGGTCAAATTCTAAGTCGGTTCGAGGGGGCTGGTTTGAAAGTCGTTGCCATGAAAATGGCACATCTCTCGCGGGCTGAAGCTGCGGGTTTTTATTCGGTGCATGAGGGAAAACCTTTTTTTGACGATCTTGTCGAATTTATGACATCCGGGCCAGTTTGTATCCAAGTGCTCGAGGGGGAAAATGCTATTCTCAAGAATCGTGATTTGATGGGTGCAACGGATCCTAAAAAAGCCGATGCGGGAACCATACGTGCCGACTTTGCAGTCAGTATCGACGCGAATGCTGTCCACGGTTCTGATTCTGCCGAGAACGCAGCGATAGAGGTTTCGTACTTCTTTCCGAGCATGAACGTTTACAGTAGATAACGGACGCAGATTTGGTCAATCTTCTCGATTACGATCTCGCTGGAATCAAAAAATTCCTAATTGGTATTGGTGAGGACCCTTTCAGAGGAACCCAGCTATTTAAGTGGGTTCATCAAAAGGGGTGGCAGATTTTGAAGAAATGACCAATCTCTCTAAATCGCTTCGAAAAGTGCTTAGCGAGGTGGCCACTGTCGAAGTACCCATGCCAAAGAAAGACAATATTGCATCGGATGGTACTCGAAAGGTTTTGTTTGGTGTGGATTCGCAAAATGCTGTCGAATCGGTGTTCATTCCCGAAATTGATCGAGGAACTCTTTGTATTTCGTCTCAAGTCGGATGTGCGCTCGCGTGTACGTTCTGCTCGACTGGTCGGCAGGGTTTCAACCGTAACTTATCTGTATCTGAGATTGTTGGCCAGCTCTGGTGGTTCATGCACTCGCCAACTTTAGATGGAACGCCGAATAGGCTTGGTAATGTGAGTGCGGATCGTCCTGTTAGTAATGTGGTGATGATGGGGATGGGCGAACCGCTGACGAACTATGACAGCTTAATTACCGCTTTGCGAGTTATGCTAGATGACAATGCATATGGTCTCTCCAGACGCAAATTAACAGTATCTACATCTGGCATCGTCCCGAATATTGACCGACTCCGAGAGGATTGTCCTGTGTCGTTGGCAGTTTCGTTGCATGCTCCGACTAACGAACTTCGTGATGAATTAGTTCCTATCAATAAAAAATATCCAATTGAGCAATTGCTGGATGCGTGTCGTCGGTATGTCGACCCAAATATTAGCTCAGACGTCTCTAGCGAAAAGTGGATTAGGAGTGGATCCCCGCGTGATTTTGTGACTTTCGAGTACGTGATGCTCCACGGTATAAACGACAGTAATAGTCAAGCTCGAGAGCTCCTTAAATTGACTGAAGGTATATCCTGCAAATTTAATCTGATTCCTTTTAATCCATTTCCGGGTAGTGGTTACAAAACGAGCCACTCCGAGCGAGTTCAAGCGTTTCAGAGAATTTTGATGTCTGGGTGGCGGATCGCAACCGTGAGAAAAACTCGCGGAGATGATGTATCTGGAGCATGTGGCCAACTTGCTGGTGAAGTTAAGGATAAAAGGACCCCAGGAGATCAAGAAGTCAGCACGAAGGTGTAAGTTCTAACCGGTATGTAATGCGAGGAAAATCTTAGATGCCGGATATTATTCGGAGAAAAACAAACCAAGTCGTAGTTGGTAGCATCCCCGTTGGAGGAGATGCTCCAATTGTAATTCAGTCAATGACTGACACAGATACCGCTTCAGTTGACGATACGGTTCGTCAGATTTCCGAACTTACAGAAGCGGGTTCTGAAATTGTTAGAGTGACGGTCAACTCGCCAGAGGCGGCGAGAGCGGTCCCAGCTATCAAAGAAAAGTTGCTTGCCTCGAACATTACAAATCCGATCGTGGGTGACTTTCATTTTAATGGGCATAAACTTTTGAGAGATTACCCCGGATGTGCCGAGAGTCTTGATAAATTTAGAATCAATCCCGGAAATGTTGGTAGGGGTAGCAAGCGCGACGCGCAGTTTACGGAAATCATTGAAATTGCATGTCGACTAAATAAACCTGTGAGGATAGGTGTGAATTGGGGCAGCCTAGACCAAGCCCTTCTTGCGAGGTTGATGGATGAAAACGGCAAGTCGTCCCATAAAAAAACCAATTCAGAATTGGTGAGAGATGCGTTGATAGCCTCAGTGATTGAGAGTGGTCACGCGGCTGAAAAAATTGGGTTGCCACAAAACAAGATAATCGTATCCTGCAAGGTTAGTGACGTGCAGGAGCTGATTAAAGTGTATGAGATCTTAAGTGACGAGGTCTCCTATCCCCTTCATCTCGGACTCACGGAAGCCGGAATGGGAAGTAAAGGGATCGTCGCATCTTCCGCAGCGTTGAGCGTCCTTTTGCAGCAAGGTATCGGAGATACCATTAGGATTTCTCTAACGCCGACCCCGTATGGTAAACGAACCGACGAGGTAACTGTTGCACAGCAAATACTACAAACGATGGGGTTTCGTTCCTTTAATCCTCTCGTAATTTCTTGTCCCGGTTGTGGTCGTACATCCAGTAATTTTTTTCGCGTTCTAACTGAGGAAGTTCAAACTTTTGTAAATAGCAAGATGCCAGGATGGAAGCGTGAGTACGTCGGGGTGGAGGAGATGTCTATCGCCGTGATGGGATGCGTTGTAAACGGCCCAGGAGAAAGCAAGGGGGCAAATATAGGAATTAGCCTACCTGGTGCTGGCGAGATTCCAGTAGCCCCCGTGTTTATTGATGGCGAAAAGACTGTTACCTTGAAGGGTGATCATATTGCTCAGGACTTTAAGGAGTTGATATCGAGTTATGTAGAGAGACGATATCGTCGGTAGGCTAACTCTTGACTCTATCTGAGATTATCAACCTTACTTTCTTGGTTAATGGAAAACAACGGGACGCTTGAATGGAAAAACTAAAGGCAATTCGCGGGATGAACGACATACTTCCTGATGAAAGTTTCAAATGGGAAGCATTCGAGCACGTCATCAGAGAGTGGGCTGCGAGCTTTGGGTACAAGAATCTTAGAACTCCCATCCTCGAGTCCACTAATCTGTTCGTTCGTTCTATCGGTGAGGTCACAGATATTGTCGAGAAGGAGATGTACAGCTTTTCGGACAGGTTAAATGGTGAGGAGCTCACACTTCGGCCGGAGGGTACTGCCTCCGCCGTGAGAGCGGTGATTGAGCACAATCTAACTTATTCAGCTCCGCAACGGGTCTATTACATGGGGCCCATGTTTCGGCATGAACGTCCTCAGAAAGGAAGATATCGGCAGTTTCACCAAGTCGGTGTTGAGTCGATGGGAATTGCAGGCTCCGATATTGACGCCGAGCACATCTTAATGGGGGCAAGTCTTTGGAGGGAATTGGGTCTCGAGGAAATCTCCCTCGAGGTTAACTCGCTGGGGTCATTGGAGGATCGAGCCGCTTTTAAAGAGGCGTTAGTTGGGTATTTGGCCGCAAGACGCGATGAATTAGATGAGGACTCCATCAGGCGGTTAACCAAGAATCCTCTTCGTATATTGGATAGTAAAAACCCAGACATGCAAGGTGTGATTGAGGGGGCGCCTAAATTAAGTAATTTTCTGAGCGATAAGTCCCAGAATATATTTGATGAGTTCAAACGTGTGCTTGACATTAATCGAATTGATTTCCGGATTAATCCAACTCTAGTTAGAGGTTTAGATTATTACAACGATATTGTTTATGAGTGGAAGACTGAGAAATTGGGCTCTCAGGGCACAATTTGCGCTGGGGGTCGCTACGACGGTCTGTCTGAGCAAATAGGTGGTAAGGCGATCCCAGCTTGTGGATTTGCGATGGGTATCGAACGAATACTAGCGCTCGTGGGTCTGAATTCGCATCGTTTTAGTGTGAAATCTCCGGACGCTTATCTGATTTACTCAGGTCAGGGGACGGATGTAATTGCTTGGGAGACCGCTCAAAGGTTTCGCGCGGACGGGATCTCTTGTCTATTGCATTGTGGTGGCGGTAGTTTCAAGTCGCAGATGAAAAGGGCGGACAGCAGCGGTGCGAATTTTGCCGTGATAGTGGGCGAAGAGGAGTTGAACCAAGGCGCTTTAACGGTAAAACCTCTTCGAACAGGAGATCTTCAACAAACGGTAAAATATGACGCTGCAATCGCGTTAATCAAGGACGCTCGAGATAGTTAATGTTATTCACTAATTTATAGAGAAATTTATGGCAACGTTTGATTTAGAAGAGCAGGAACAAATTGATGAACTGAAACAGTTCTGGCGGTCATACGGGAAATTGATCTTGATGGTCGTCGTGGCGGTTATCGTCGGACTCGGAACTTTTAAGGGGGTCGAGCACTTCAAGAAACAAGAATCACAGGATGCGTCGGTGATTTTCGCAAAAATCGAGGAAGCGCAAGCATCGGGTGACGCCGAGGCGATCCGTGAAAATGCTGCAAAACTTTTGGAGGCGCACGGTGGTACTCACTACGCTGCGCTCGCAAATTTGATACTCGCTAAAACGGAGTTTGAAGCTGGTAATGTTGATGAGGTAATCAAAAGCTTGAGTGATGCGCTTGATGGGTCAAAGGATCCGGCTCTCAAGGAATTGATGAAGCTTCGATTGGCTGCTGCATACCTAGAGAAAGAGGATTACGAAAATGCTCTAAATTACCTCTCGAGTGACGTTTCCTCGTCCTTTGCTGCGCAGTTTGCTGATATGAGAGGAGATATTGAGTATGCAAAGGGTGATCTTTTAAAGGCGCGCGAGGGATACTCTCAGGCGCTTTCGTTACTTGGAGAACAAGACCCATGGAGGGACATCGTACAAATTAAGATCGATAGCCTGGGCGGTAAGTAGCAGTGAGATCCGTTTGGATAATTCTGGCCTTGGCGGCTCTACTCGGTTGTGCTGGGAAAGGCCATGAGCCCTTCGAGATACCGAAGTTTAAAGATGAGGTCACCTTCGTTAAGGATTGGAAGGAATCCATTGGTGAAGCTCAAAGTATCAATGTGGATATTCGAATAGCTGGCGATTCCGTATGCAGCGCGTCACACACTAAACTGGTTTGTTTTTCCGGGTCAGATGGAAAGATAATTCGCCAGAAAGAAGCTGAAGATCACTTCTCCAGCGCGTTAGTGAACATCGAATCGAGCTCATATGTAGTCTCGAACTCTGGGCTTTTGCGAGCGCTGAATGAGAATTTCGACAGCCAATGGGAAGTGAACGTAAACGACGAGGTTGTATCTGCGCCAGCAGTCGGTTCCGACAGCCTTTATATTCGAACTGTAACAGGGACAATCCACGCCTACAGCAAGCTGGATGGCAAAAAAATCTGGGAGTTTTCTGCGCCACCGTCGCCTTTAGTTTTAAGGGGTCAAGTCGGAATTCTTGTTGGTCCAGACGGAAACCTGGTCGCTGGATTCCCTGGGGGTTATTTGTATAAATTCGATTCGATTAATGGCACCGTGATTTGGAGCGAGAAGGTATCCAGCCCGACCGGAGATAACGAGCTCGAGAGGGTCGCAGATGTTGTGGGGACCCCTTTGATGGTTGGTGATACGGTGTGTGCCGCGAGCTACCAAGGTAGGGTTGCATGTTACAAATATGACTCGGGCGAGTTAATGTGGTCTTCGAATGTGTCTGCGGTTGGGTCGCTTGATGCGAATGGAGATTCTATTTTCGTGACGACAAATACCGCAGAGGTAAAGGCTTTTAGTCTGGCTACCGGAGGGCTTACGTGGGTCATGGATTCATTGAAATATCGTGGGCTAACTGGCCCTAAAGTACTTCCTGGGTTCGTCTTTGTTGGGGACTTCGAGGGTAACGTTTTTGCTCTTGACGAGACAGATGGTCGTATTGTCGGATCGTTTGATGGAGGGGAGGCCGAGTGACCAAGATTGACTTAAATGCATTTGGAACAATATTTGTTCAGACCTCCTCGGGTAATTTTTCCGCGCATTCACTTTCAAGCGGGAAATAACATAGCTAAAAGATTTTTTGTCTGTTGGTGTGGCCCATATGTTCAATAAGAAAACCGTGGTTTTGGCGGGCAGACCCAACGTTGGGAAATCAACCTTATTCAATCGTATAACCAAATCCAGATCTGCCATTGTTGGAAACGAGTCGGGTTTGACGAGGGATCGTCACTATTCGACGGTAACTGAATCTGGCGTAGAGTTTTTTCTAGTTGATACTGGCGGTCTTGACACCTTGGTGGATTCGGGTGTCCAGGCGGAGATGACGCGTCAATCTAGACAGGCAATTGATGAGGCTGATTTAGTTCTATTCCTTGTGGATGTCAGGGAAGGTCTAACTTTCCAGGATCATGCGATATCAAAAATTCTTCGAAAAGTTAATGCTCAAGTGTGGGTCATTGTTAATAAAGCCGAGGGGATGTCGAGGGATGCAGCATGTGTTGACTTTTATGAGCTTGGTTTGGGTGATCCGCTAGTAATTTCATCGGCGCATGGAGACGGAGTAGGTGAGCTTGTCTCCTTGCTCACGTCGGCTATTGGAAATCGACAGGAACAAGAGGGACAGATCATACACCGGGATGATAGCCTCTACCCAAAAATGGCGGTTGTTGGTAGGCCAAACGTCGGTAAGTCTACGCTTGTTAACTCGATACTCGGAGAGGAGAGGGTGATAGCATATGATCAGCCGGGTACGACGAGGGATAGTATTGAAATAGAGTTTGAGAGGGAAAATAGTCGATATTTATTTGTGGATACTGCGGGGGTCCGTCGCAGAGGTAAGGTTGATGAAAAGATAGAGAAATTTTCTGTCATCAAGGCACTACAATCGGTAGATCAATCTAATGTCGTCTTGCTTGTGTTGGATTCGACGGAAGGTGTAACAGATCAGGATGTCAGTCTAGCTGCGTATGCGATCGAAAGTGGTAGAGCCATGGTAGTGGTGTTTAACAAGTGGGATTTGTGCTCGGTAGACGCGAAGAGCTTTATGGAGAGGTCATTTTCGAGAAAGCTTGGTTTTTTAGACTTTGCTCGAGTGCATCGACTTTCAGCAAAAAGCGGAAGTGGCATAAAGGGACTTCTTAAATCAGTCGATCAGGCTTTTAGATCGGCTCGGGCAAATCTCCCAACCCCAAAATTATCGCGCGTTTTAAAGTTGGCGACGGAGCGGCAAACGCCTCCTCGCAAGGGCTACAGCAGACCTAAATTACGCTATGCCCATCAAGGTGGCATGAATCCGCCTCTCGTGGTTATCCATGGGAACTCTTTAAATCAAATTCCTGATAGTTACAGGAGATATCTAGAGGGATTTTTTGCTGAGGCTTTTAAGCTGCGAGGAACTCCATTAAAAAATTTCTTTCAAGCAAAGCGAAAATCCATTTCTGAGTCGGGATGCAAAAAGGAGGAAAAAGCGCTGAGAATAAGGATCTTTTTTGATTGATAGATGTCATTATTTGTGTAGCATATTCGGTTGACTGTAACCCACAACATAAGAAAAAGAAAAGGAGTTACCCATGAGCGCAAGGCCAACGACACTTCAAGACCCATTTCTCAATGCTTTAAGAAAAGAGCGAATCCAAGTTTCCATATACCTTGAAAATGGAATAAAGTTGCAAGGAGTTGTGGAGTCTTTTGATCAGTACGTGATTCTTTTGAGAAACACTATTACCCAAATGGTCTATTAGCATGCTATCTCCACAATAGTGCCGGCTAAAGCAGTATCGATTTCTGACGAGTCAGCCAGTTAGAGTGTTAGTTACTCGTGAATCGGGATGCGCGATTGAGCTCTAAAGGTACGGTGTTGCGGTAGTGTTATCCCGGGTATTAGTGCCCGAACGGGCCATTGTGGTTTTTTTGGATTTCTCAAATCCTGAGTACTCAGAGGCGCTCGATGAGATTTGCAGTCTAGTCTCGAGCGCGGGGGCATCGGTCAGCGCTAAGGTTGGAGGTAAGCGGTACAAACCAGATACAGCTACCTTTGCCGGAAGTGGAAAGCTCGAGGAGGTCGCCAACTTGGTGCAACTCTTCAAAGCGGATTTGGTTGTCTTTAATCACGCGATCTCTCCCAGTCAACAACGCAATATCGAGCGGGTCGTTAAGTGCAGAGTGATTGATCGATCTAGCCTGATACTAGATATTTTTGCCCAGCGTGCGATGAGTCACGAAGGCAAGGTGCAAGTCGAGTTGGCTCAGCTATCTCATTTGGCGACTAGACTGGTGCGGGGTTGGACCCACTTGGAGAGACAGAAAGGGGGTATCGGGCTGAGAGGTCCGGGAGAGACACAGCTTGAAACAGATCGTCGTTTACTTGGTAATCGTGTGAAGGCGCTTAAGCAGCGCTTGAGGGTGATAGAAAAACAAAGAAATACCCGTAGGGCTAGTAGGCGGCGCCATGACGTCTTTAATGTGTCTTTGGTTGGTTATACCAACGCTGGGAAATCGACACTATTCAACAGGCTTACTAAGAGCCAGGTGCAAGCTGAAGATAAATTATTTGCTACACTGGACCCGACCACAAGAAAGCTAGGTTTTTTCGAAGGTATAAGGCTCACATTAACGGATACAGTTGGGTTTGTGAGTGATTTGCCGCATACACTGATTGACGCTTTCAAGTCAACGTTGGTCGAGACTGCCGAAGCAGATTTGCTATTTCATGTTGTTGATTGGTCCAGTTCCAGCCGAGAGAACCAGATTAACGAGGTGAATAAAGTTCTTACGGAAATTGGGGCGCATCGCGTGCCGCAAATCATCGTGTATAACAAAATCGATAGAACTCCAGAAGCTCCGGGGATCGTGAGGTCGCCCTGTGGTAAAATCTTGAGTATCAAACTCAGTTCTTTGACTGGCGAGGGTGTTGACTTGTTCCGGAGCGAGTTCCGTAGTTTTGTCCAGCCGCTTGTCGGTGGGGAAGCTTTCTATCGTTGAAGCTGAACTATAGATCTTTTTTTTACTCGTATTGCTTTCTATTTGTTTATAAGGATTTGAATACATCATGGCAATGAATGATCCGAAATGGGGACGAGGTGATGGTCCTCCAGACCTAGATGAGATTTGGAAACGCTTTACTCGGGAATTTAGTTTGTTTGGAAAAAAGGGGGGTAACGGCTCCTCTGGCGGTTCACCAAAAAATCTCTCATCAGCTGGCGGTGGAATTGTTCTGTTGGTTGCCGTGTTAATTTGGGCTGCGAGCGGGATCTATATTGTCGATGCTAGTGAGCGAGGTGTAGTGTTTCGGTTTGGAAAGTACCTGGAGACGACTATGCCCGGCCCGCATTGGCATATCCCGTGGCCAGTTGATAGTCGGGAGATTGTCAATGTCTCAGAGGTAAAAACGATTGAGGTTGGTTATCGGAGTAACGCGCGCAATAAGGTTCCAAACGAAGCTCTGATGTTGACCGATGATGAAAATATCGTAGATTTACAATTTGCAGTTCAATATGTGAGATCAAACCCGGAGGATTATCTCTTTTACAATCGGGACCCTGATGCGACTGTTAAGCAAGTTGCAGAATCTGCCATCAGAGAGATCGTTGGAAAGAGTAAGATGGATTTCGTGTTGCAAGAAGGTCGCGAAGAGCTAGCGGTTAATGCTCGGGACCTCATGCAGGTTATCCTCGACCGTTACAGAACTGGCATCTCAGTGAGCCAGGTTACCATGCAGAATGCTCAGCCGCCTGATCAAGTTCAGGCGTCGTTTGATGATGCGGTCAGGGCGAAGCAAGACCAGGAGAGACAAAAAAACGAGGGTCAAGCTTATTACAACGACGTAGTGCCGAAGGCTGAGGGTACGGCGGCACGTCTTGCTCAGGAGGCTGAAGGCTATAAGCAACGAGTAGTGGCCGCCGCACAGGGTGAAGCCGGCCGATTTGAGAAAGTATTGGCTGAGTATAAGAAGGCTCCACGAGTTACTAGAGATCGACTCTATCTCGACGCGATGCAGACTGTATTGACGAACACAACTAAAATATTGGTAGATCAACAGAAGAACAGTAACTTATTGTTTTTACCGTTAGATAAATTAATCCGTTCCGGCACGCGCATAGATGACGCGATATCGAACTTCAGTAGTAGTGTGGACTCTCAGGCACCCATCGCCAGTACGGCTGATGGGGTAGATAGATCGAGAGACGCTTTCCGTTTGCGGGATAGGGAGGAGAGATGAAAACTTCAATTTCGGGTGCTGTCGTAATTCTTGCTATCGTTGTTTTTGGAGTCTCAACCTCGCTGTTTACTGTTGATCAGAGGCAGCGCGCTATGGTCTTTAGGTTGGGTGAAATCGTCAGCGTGAAATCGGAACCGGGTTTGTATTGGAAGTTACCGTTGATTGAGGACGTTAGGGTATTTGATGCAAGAATTCATACGGTCGATACAGAGGAGCCGGAGCGGTTTCTTACCTCTGAGAAGAAAAACGTATTAGTCGATTCTTTCATCAAATGGCGCATTTCTGATGTGACGCAATACTACATCAGTGTTGGTGGCGACGAGCGACGGGCTCAAGATCGTTTGAACAAAACTGTCAACGATAGTTTGAGGGCGGAGTTTGGTAAGCGAACTGTCCATCAGGTTATTTCTGGTGAGCGTGATGCCATCATGGAGGCAATGAGGCAAAGGGTGGAAGAGGATGCGACCAAGATTGGAGTGGAGGTCCTAGACGTGAGACTCAAGCGTGTTGACCTTACTCAGGAGATTAGTGAGGCAGTTTATCGACGAATGGAAGCGGAGCGAAAAAGGGTAGCGAACGAATTGAGATCGACCGGAGCTGCCGAGGCGGAAAAGATCCGAGCGGATGCTGATCGCGAGCGGGAAGTAATAATCGCTAGGGCTTATCGCGACGCTCAAGCGGTGAAGGGTGAAGGTGATGCAAAAGCTGCTTCGATTTACGCCTCAGCTTTCAAGAAGGATCCCGACTTTTATTCTTTTTATAAGAGTTTAGATGCATACAAATCTACCTTCAGTAGCAAAGAGGACTTGCTGATTCTCGAGCCAAGTTCTAATTTCTTTAAGCATATGCGGTAACAGAATTTCATCAAGCCACGGTTAGAAACGGATCTTTGCATCTGTGGAAAAGTCGCGGTTTGATTGGGTTTTGTTCACCTTCTCACTATTAAAGGGTATTATCTCGGTTTCTGTATTTGGGGGTTCCCGTCCACCTACGAGGCGGAGCCCTTTGTAGTCTAGTCGTGGGGATTGTTTTTGAGCCCTTTGCTCTCGTGACACCCTGCTCACATTGCGAGAATTATGTACGCGTATGCTTCCTAGATGGATTTTGCCTGAGTATATCGATGATGTTTTGCCGAACGAGGCAAAGCGGGTCGAATACTTGCGGAGACAACTGCTCGATCTTTTTGCGACCCAAGGTTTTGAGCTTGTCGGCCCGCCGACGATTGAATACCTTGAGTCATTGCTGACTGGTTCTGGGAAAGATCTTGACTTGCAGACCTTTAAAACTATTGATCGGCTGTCTGGAAGAACTCTTGGTTTTAGAGCTTACATCACTCCACAAATTTCTCGCATAGATTCGCATCTTATCGGAAGTGATAACGTCGTCCGACTTTGCTACTGCGATAAGGTGTTACGTACATCTCCAACTGAGGTTGATAGCCCTCGGGAGGTTATTCAGCTGGGGGCTGAGTTATTTGGGTTCGATCGTATCGAAGGGGATATCGAGATTTGTCGATTGATGCTCAAGTCTCTTCAGGTATCCGGTGTTGTTAATCCGATTTTAGATATTGGTAATGTGGCAATACTTCGCGCCTTACTTCGTAAAATCAATTGCTCTGATGAACAGAAAGTAGAGTTAGCGAATTTAGTGCAGAGAAAAAGTCAGTCGGAGTTGTCCGATTTGTTAAAAAACGTCAGTAAATCGGATAGAGATATGGTCTTGTCCTTAACTGAGCTCTTTGGCGATAGGTCAGTTTTGTCAGAGGCAAGGAAGTTGCTCGCTAGAGCACCGGAGGCGATCAGTGGAGTGGAGCGTCTCGAGGCGATCTATGATGTTATTTCGGATCTTGGGTGTGCTATTTCATTTGATTTGGCGGAGCCGCACGGCTATGACTATCACAGTGGCGTAGTGTTCACTGCTTACGCTCAAGGACAGAATACACCTCTGGGACATGGTGGCAGATATGATGATATCGGATCAGCTTTTGATCGGGCGCGTCCAGCAACTGGATTCACGCTAAACCTTCGAAAGCTTGCTCAGTTAACCCCCTCTGTCGAGATGGTTGGAAATAAAAAATGTGTATATGCCCCATCTAATTTTGACGACAAGGAGTTGCAACGTATCGTCGAGGATCTTCGTTCAAAAGGGGTGGTCGTTATCACTGACTTGATTGGGGATGGAACAATCAAAGAAGAAAGGTCCTTTACAGATGAATTAATCCTCGTAGACGGAGAGTGGTCTTTAAAGCCGGTCATTAAATCAACATAAAAAGCAGAAATTATGGTTACTAACGTAGTGGTAGTCGGAACCCAATGGGGTGACGAGGGAAAAGGAAAAATTGTTGATTTACTAACGGAGCGTGCAAAGGGTGTTGTACGATTTCAGGGCGGGCATAATGCTGGCCATACGCTGGTAATTGGAGGAAAAAAAACAGTTCTGCACCTCATTCCCTCTGGAATTCTAAGAGAAGACATTAAATGTCTGATTGGAAATGGCGTGGTGGTGTCGCCAGAGGATCTGCTGAAAGAAATCGAGATGCTCATTAACTCAGGAGTGAATGTTGATGGGCGCATCCTTGTTAGTGAATCGTGTCCGGTTATACTGCCATCGCACATAAAGATTGATCAGGCTCGAGAGCTATCTAAAGGAGACAAAAAGATAGGAACCACGGGTCGCGGGATTGGACCAAGCTACGAGGACAAAATAGCTCGACGTGGATTGAGAATATCGGATTTACGTGATCCTGACGTTTTGAAAAGTAAGCTAATCGAGTTGTTGGATTACCATAATTTTTTACTCAAAGTACTCCACAAATCGGAAGCGGTAAGTCCTGATGAGACGCTAGAGTACCTTCTTAAAAAGGCGGAGCGTCTTCTTCCTCTCGTTGGTGATGTTTCGGTGGAGATAGCGGAGATGGTGGGCGCTGGTAAGCCGCTCTTGTTTGAGGGGGCACAAGGTGCATTACTGGATATTGATCATGGCACCTATCCTTACGTAACGTCTAGTAATTGTGTCGCGGGTGCTGCTGCCGCCGGAAGCGGGGTAGGTCCGTCCTATTTGAATTACATTCTAGGGATTACCAAAGCGTATACAACTAGAGTGGGAAGTGGACCCTTTCCAACTGAACTACGTGATGAAGTTGGTAAGCGTCTGGCAGAACGAGGGGTTGAGTTTGGCGCAACAACTGGGCGACCGCGGAGATGTGGATGGTTTGATGCTGTAGCGATGAGGCGTTCCGCGATCATCAATGGCTTGACCGGACTGTGTATAACGAAGTTGGACGTATTAGATGGTCTGGAGAAAATAAAAATCGCAGTCGGGTATAAGTTGGATGGATCTGTTGTCGATATAGCTCCGAATGGTGCGCACTTACTCGAAAGATGTGAGCCAATCTACGAAGAGATCCCAGGGTGGGAGGAGAGCACCGCTGGAAAGACTAGGTTAGAGAATCTTCCGAAAGAGGCGCGCAGTTATTTAGATAAATTGGAGCAGGTGGTTGGGGTTCCGATCTCGATTGTTTCTACTGGGCCTGATCGAGATGAAACAATCGTGTTGTCCCACCCTTTTGATTAATCGAGGGAATAAGTTAGCCGTAAATTTTGGTGCCCGAGAGAGGACTCGAACCTCCACAGTGTCTCCACCACCAAGACCTGAACCTGGCGCGTCTACCAATTCCGCCACCCGGGCATATTTGAACGCGGACTGTATCTATCAAATTCCTGGATGTCAATGAGAGCCCCGCGTAAGACCAAATCGCGCAGAATGATGCGTTCAAAAGATAAACTTAGGAACAAGTCAGTTGGTGCTTCTAGGCGCAATGGAACATCTTCCAAATCTGAATTTCTTTCCATTAGCCCGCTCGGGCGGAAAATACTTAAATTTTTATTGGATTTTCCTGACGCAAACGATAGACAAGGTTTGCTCTCTGCTCTCAAACTGAAGAAAAAGGAAGTTTCTATTTTAAATTCAGAAATTCAAATATTGGTTTCGACTGGACTTGTCAATTTAAGTACGGAACAACGTCTGTCACTTGACCCTAGAGTCTCAAGGGTTGATGGTAAGGTTACAAAAAATAGGCAGGGGTATGGTTTTCTATCGCGGCACTCTGGTGGAGATCTGTTTGTTAGTCGCGAGGAGATGAGAGGAGTCTTGTCTGGTGACAATGTTGTGGCGATTGGGATTCCCGATCGAGCTGGTGAGTTGGATTCAGCGATTGTTATTGAAGCGTTAAGGGCGGAAGACGTAGCTTTGGTCGGAGTTTTTGAGTCTCAAAACCGCAAGGTCATGTTACGTGCGATAGATCAAGATGCATCCGTTAATCTAGTTCATCTTCAGTCTGAGGAATTTGTGCCCGCCGTGGGGGATGTGTTTGAGCTAAGCATCAAAGATTTTTTACGTGAATCCAATACATTTTTAGTTGAGCTTTCAGAATTTCTTGGTCGTATTGATGAGCCTGGAATAGAGGTCAAAATAGCGATTCGGAAGTTTGGAATACCACATGTCTGGCCGGAAACGGTTGCCGTTGGGCGTGGCCAATATGAGACATCTTACATCCCAGCCGATAGCAACCGAAGAGATCTTAGAAATTTGCCTTTCGTTACGATTGACGGCGAGTCTGCCAAAGATTTCGATGACGCAGTATTGGTAGAGAGGCAATCCTATGGTTTTTTCCTCAGGGTTGCGATTGCAGACGTGGCTCATTATGTTCAACCCGGTGGCGAATTAGATTCTGAGGCAGCTAACAGGGGGACTTCGGTTTATTTTCCGATGAAGGTTGTACCCATGCTGCCAGAGGAACTTTCAAATGATCTTTGTTCTCTGCGCCCTCAGTTAGATCGACTCGTTGTCGTGTATGAAGCTCGTCTCAGCGAGAGAGGGGAGGTCTTAAGTGATAAGTTTTTCGAAGGAGTTATTAATTCTAAGGCTCGTCTTACTTATAGTTACGTACAATCTGTGCTTGATAGTGATCATCCAGGCGAATTCGAATTAACATCCGAAATTCTCGAGAATCTATTTTCTTTGAAAGATTTAACGAGTATTCTGCTCATGAGAAGGTTTGAAAGAGGAGCGCTAGATATTGATATGCCAGAGTACTCTTTCAATTTTTCGGCTGATGAGGAAATTGACTCCGTAGAGGTGACTCGTCGTTTTTTTTCTCAAAAGATGATAGAGGAAGCTATGCTCTGCGCGAATACGGGTGCTGCCAGATTTCTTCAAAGCGGTAACTACAAATTTTTGTATCGCACTCATCCGGCGCCGACGTTTGAAGCGATCGATAAATTAAATGATTTGTTACTAAGTTTTGGAATTGAGGCTATTAAGGAGGATCCGCCCGAGACTAAAAATTTTCAACGTGTCCTTACAAATTGTGCTGAGAAGTCGTTCAAGGCGATCGTCCACGGATCAGTCCTTCGGTCAATGAAACAGGCGACCTATTCGCCCGATAATCAAGGGCATTTCGGATTGGCGTACGATGCTTATACACACTTTACATCTCCCATACGAAGATACCCAGATCTTCTGGTGCATAGGATAATCAAGAGTGTTTTGGCGAAGGGCCGGGTCGCTGCATCTGACTTGAGTAGCCAAGGCGTACAAACTTCCCGCGCGGAAAGGCGGGCGGAGGAAGCATCCAGGTGGGTATCGGGTTGGTTGAAAGCCAAGATCGCTAGAAAACATATTGGCGATTCTTTTGACGGACGGGTTAGTAGTGTTACATCCTTTGGTTTATTTGTTTATCTGGATTGTTTGCACATCGAGGGGCTGCTTCACATATCAGATGTCGGTCACGAGTTTCTCGAATATGATGACAGACGTAAATTGTTATTTGGAAGGTCTTCCGGGCTTAGCTATCGAGTCGGTGATGCGATTGAGGTTCAAATAGTTGATGCTGATTTATATTCTGGAGAAATTACGTTAATGAGCCCCAAAAAACGTCGTGGCAAGAGACGGTGAATTTCATGACTTCAACTATATTTGGTTTTCATACAATCACAACTAAACTCAGACACGATGCCGATTCGATTGTCGAGATTCTCATATCTAAAAATCGGATTGATCCCAGATCGCAAAAGCTTAGGAAAGATGTTATTTCGCGAGGGATCAAGTTGAGGGAGGTTGCCCCTGAGAGGATTCAGGCCATCGTTCCTAATGGAAACCACCAGGGTGTAGTTGCGCTAGTTAACCAGGAAAGAATGCGCCGCTCCGAAGAGGATTTATTCGATAACTTAGAGGGTGCTCCTGTTCTCTTGGCTCTTGATGGTGTTTCAGATCCACAAAATATGGGTGCTATTTTCAGGAGCGCAGCTTGTTTTGGAGTCGGTGGAATTCTTGTTCCTAAAGACAACTCGGTGGGGGTCACTGAGACCGTGACGAGAGTATCCTGCGGAGGCACAGATATTGTTCCTTATTATCCGGTTACGAATTTGGTCCGAACGGTCAGGAAATTAAAAGATTGTGGTTATTGGGTTGTTGGTGCAGATATGAATGGTGACAAGGAAATAAGTGACGTTGATTTTTCCGGTCCGATGGTTGTTATATTTGGTGGCGAAGGATCCGGCATGCGACGACTCACCAGAGAAAACTGTGACTTTCTTGCCAATATCCCTATAGGACCGGAGTTGGACAGCCTAAATGTATCTGTTTCTATTGGGATTTTGTTGTATGAAATATCTCGCCAGAGATCGAAATTTATCCAACCTTTGTAGTCCACATCGGCCTTGGCGATAGAGTCATTTGTAATGTATAATCTGCGCCCTTAATTGCCCAATGGTTGGGTAATTGAGTAATTCGCACTTCCACTAAAAATTGTAAGTTAGGGTGCCTCAAATTGAGGTTTTCAAGCTGGTGGAAGGAGGTTCAACCCTTACTGGAGAGTAAAAATGTCTGTCACGATGCGTGAGATGTTGGAGGCCGGTGTTCATTTTGGACATCAGACTCGTTTCTGGAACCCAAAAATGGCCCCTTTTATTTATGGCCACAGAAACAAAATTCATATTATCAACTTAGAGAAAACTCTGGGAATGTTCAGAGAGGCTGCTAACTATGTTCAGCAACTTTCTGCGAACAAAGGAAAGATACTGTTCGTTGGAACCAAGCGGCAGGCCAGGGATATTGTCAGAGAAGAGGCGATTCGTGCTGGTTCGCCATTCGTCAATCACCGTTGGCTGGGTGGGATGCTGACAAATTTTAAAACGGTTAAGCAGTCAACGGCACGATTGAAAGAGATGGAGGGAATTGTTGGGGATTCTTCTTTCAATTCTTTGTCCAAAAAGGAGCAGCTGTCTTACCAAAGAGAAATCGCTAAGCTCGACCAAAGTTTAGGTGGAATTAAGGACATGGTTTCTCTCCCTGATGCCATATTTGTCATAGACGTTGGGTACCAAAAAATAGCGATTGAAGAAGCGAACAAGCTTGGAATACCCGTTATTGGCGTGGTGGATACCAATCATTCCCCTCATGGAGTTGATTACGTTATTCCAGGAAATGACGATGCAAGTAAGGCAGTCAGGCTCTATGCGAGGGGAATAGCTGACGCAATCCTCAAAGGAAAAAGCGATTCATTGAACGAAATTGTTCGCGAGGAATTTGTTGAGCTCAGTGGAGATGATGCAGAAGATTGATCATCCCAAAAAGGGGCTTGTAGCCCCTTTTTTTGAACTTGATGTTTTTATGCCTTATGGATAAGTAAAGTTTAATTGTTAAAGGAGCAATAAATGGCGGAGATAACCGCGAGTTTGGTAAAAGAGCTGCGAGAGAGAACTGGGTTGGGAATGATGGAGTGCAAAAAAGCACTTACCGAAACCGATGGTGACCTTCAGAAAGCAGAGGATTTGCTGAGAATTAAGAGTGGTAGCAAGGCTTCAAAGGTGGCCGGCCGCATAGCTGCAGAGGGGACGGTTGCGACATGGATATCGAAAGACGGTAAGACCGGCGCGCTGGTTGAGGTCAACTGTGAAACTGATTTTGTCGGTAAAGATGCCAATTTCTTAGGCTTTGCTTCAAGCGTAGCTGAACTCGCCGGGGCTAAAGGGGTGACGGACGTTGTGGCGCTCATGGGAGAAAAATTGGCCTCCGGTAACACACTCTCGAGCAGGCTCGCCAGGAGCTTGTGATGAAGCTTGGCGAGAACATCTCGGTTCGTAGAGCGTCTGTGTCTGCGAACTCAGGAGAGGTTTCAACGTACCTACATGGCAACAAAATAGGAGTCTTAGTCAGTTTGAGCGGCGGATCAGCAGAGCTTGGTAAGGATTTGGCGATGCACATCGCTGCGTGTAAGCCGGTAGCTCTGTCGGCAGATCATGTAGATCCTAGTCTGATTGAGCGTGAGAGGGATATAGCAAAAGCGCGAGCATTGGAGTCTGGCAAGCCTGAGGCGATTGTTGAGAAAATTGTTGAGGGAACCGTGCAAAAGTTTCTTGCAGAAGTCACTCTTTACGGTCAGTCATTTGTGAAAGACGATAAGAAAACTGTCGGTAAATTGCTTGAGGAAAACGGTGCAACCGTGAATGATTTCATCATGTTTGTAGTGGGTGAGGGACTTGAAAAAAGGCAAGATGATTTTGCTGCAGAAGTCGCAGCCCAAACTGCTGCAGCCAAATAGGCACCACCTGGGAGAGCAGCGGTGACTAACTCATCTTCTGATTACCAAAGGATCCTCGTTAAGTTATCTGGTGAGGCTTTGATGGGGGACGATAGCTATGGTGTCAATAAAAACACGATAGACCAAATAAGTCAGGAGTTAGTTAGTGTGAAATCTCTTGGGATACAGTTGGCAGTGGTAATAGGAGGGGGAATATCTTTAGAGGTGTTGCCCCCGCGGCGTCCGGCATGGATCGTGCCACCGCTGATTATATGGGGATGCTGGCTACTGTCATGAATGCATTAGCGCTTCAAGACGCCCTTAAGCGTGCTGGTTGCCAGGCTCGGGTTGTGTCTGCACTTAACCTCGAGCAAGTTGCTGAGCCATATATTCGAGGCAAGTCGATTCGATACTTGGAGCAGGGTCAGATTGTTATCTTTGGGGCGGGAACTGGTAATCCATTTTTTACAACGGACACCGCGGCCGCACTAAGGGGAATGGAAATGAACGTCGACTTGGTTGTGAAGGCGACCAAAGTGGATGGTATTTATTCAGATGATCCAGTAAAAAATCCTAGTGCTGAAAGATTTTCGGACATAACCTTCGATGAGGCGATAAGGAGAAATTTGCGGGTGATGGATGCGACCGCATTTACTTTGTGTAGAGATCAAAATCTGCCAATCTGTGTCTTGAGTATCTTAGAGAAAGATAGTCTGAAAAGGCTTATGCTTGGGGAAAAGAGAGGAACCTTAGTTCACGGTTGAGTAAACAAGAGGTGTTTTTATGTCGGTAACCTTAGTAAATAGCGCGAAAGATAAGATGGAAAAATCACTGGCGCTTCTCAAAGATGATCTTCAAAAAGTTAGAACTGGAAGGGCGAGCCCTTCGTTGTTGGATCATCTCACGATCGATTATTACGGAACTCAGACTCCCCTCAATCAAGTAGCAAACATCACTACGAGTGATGCAAGAACGATTATCGTGGCACCTTGGGAAAAGAACTTTATCTCTGCGGTTGAGAAGGTCATTCGAGATTCTGATTTAGGTCTCAATCCGGCGACGCTAGGTGATCAAATAAGGGTACCCATGCCGCCTCTCACCGAGGAGCGTAGGAAGGAATTCATAAAGCTTGTTCGAAAGACCGGCGAGGGGATCCAAGGTTGCAATTCGGAATGTCAGGCGTGACACTAACAGTGAGCTGAAAAATCTATTGAAGGCCAAGGAGATATCAGAAGATGAAGAGCGAAAAACCCAAGATGAAATTCAAAAGATTACCGATCGTTGTGTGAGTGAAGTGGATCGGTTGCTATCGGCCAAAGAGGCCGATCTTATGGATATTTGATATTGCGAGATGTTTGAGCGAGAGAAAACTTCCAATATCTTGCCTAGACATTTAGCAGTAATCATGGATGGGAACGGAAGATGGGCAAAGCGCAAGGGTCTTCCGAGGGCTATCGGTCATAAGAAGGGGTTAGAAGCTACTAAACAGTTAGTGACTTCGGCTAACGATTATGGAATAGAATTTTTGACGTTATTCGCATTTTCAATGGAAAATGCCGGGCGTCCCAAAAAAGAAGTCGATGGTTTATTTGGGTTGGCGAGTGAAGCGCTTGTAGATCAGGCTGAAACGTTAAACAACCAAAATTTTAAAGTTCAATTTATCGGTGATCGCACATCGATTCCTCGAGGCCTACAAAACGCGTTTATAGATATCAGAGAAATTGACCGAAAATAATAGCGGCATGGTTGTCACGATTGCCTTCAATTACAGTGGCCGGTGGGATATTTTGCAGGCGATTAAGAAAATTGTTTTATCTTCCGTCAACGTAGATCAGCTAAGTGAGGAGGACTTATCAGTTTTTTTACAAACTAACGAATTGCCTGAACCGGATCTGCTCATTCGCACTGGAGGCGAGAAGAGAATCAGCAATTTTATGCTTTGGGATCTAGCTTATACAGAACTTTTTTTACAGATTGTCTTTGGCCTGATTTCGATAGTAGCGAGCTTAGAGCTGGCGATGGATGATTACCGATCGAGGGAGCGTAGATTTGGCAAAACAACTGAGCAGCTAGGGGGCCAAGGTGTCTAAAGAATCTGGAACAACGTCCGAGAATATATTCAAGATCCGATTTGCTAGTGGCGTCATCCTTGTCTTGTTATTTTATTTTTTATGTCTTTACTCTAGCGATATTATTTGGATTGTTTCTGCTGGCCTAGTGTTTGCAGTTTGCGGGTATGAATTTGGAAATATTTTTCGATTTTCGCATCGCGTGAAATTCTTGCTGGCTGCGTTTTTTCCATTAGGTGCTTTAATATTTTGGGGTGCACGCTTACAAGGTTATGTCATTGTTAAAGAAGTCTGGATTTATGCGCTATCAGCTTTCGCAATATTGTTTTGGTGCGTAATCGTGCCCTTGATAATTAGATATTCGTGGCGAGGAAACACTGGGTTTATGGTTTTATTCAGATTCTGTGCTCGTTACTCCCGTGTTTGAGTATTTTGCTTTTATACGAGTCATCGCGCGTAATTATTTTGTTTACATTTTTGATGGTCGCGATCTTTGACTCTTTTTCATATCTAGTCGGGAGATTTATTGGCTCCAGAGCATTGGCTTTTAGCGTTAGTCCAGGAAAAACGATAGAAGGTTTTGCGGGAGGGACTCTGGCTGTAATTGTCTCTTACTTTGTTGTTTCAGAACATGCGTATTTAGGTTTGCCTCCTATTTCAGCGATGGGTCTATGTTTGTTCTCTGTTTTCTTTAGTTGTGTTTGTTTAATTGGTGATCTCTATGAGTCTTTCCTCAAACGAACCGCGGGAATTAAAGATAGCGGCAACCTTATCCCTGGACATGGTGGAGTCTTAGATCGCCTAGATGCCTCGTTCGCCGTTATTCCTATATTTGTTCCAATCTTTTATTTCGTTTATCACTAGGTCGATTTCAAATGTCATCAATGAAAGCCGTTACTGTCCTCGGTTCAACGGGTAGTGTTGGAACGAATACCCTCGCTGTGATTGAATCAGAAAGAGATAAGTTTTCAGTATTTGCGTTGGTTGCAAACCAAAACATTACGTTGCTAGCTGAGCAATGTGCTCGATTTAAACCTCGTTATGTTGTTGTTCGGGAAGAGTCTTTTGTACCTGATCTAATTCTCAAGTTAAATGACCATTTAGTAGAGACAGAGGTCCTCTCGGGAATCGAAGGAATACATTTTGTTACCACCCATTCCGACGTGGATATCGTTATGTCTGCGATCGTAGGGTCGGCTGGATTAGAGCCTACTTTTTTTGCAGTAAATTCTGGGAAGAGGGTTTTATTGGCGAACAAAGAGTCAATGGTTATGGCTGGCGAGTTGCTTAACGCAGCGGCTGCTAAAACTGGGGCTACTTTGCTTCCAGTGGACAGTGAGCACAATGCTATTTTTCAATGTATTGGCGGAAGTCAAACAGAGAATGCTGGTATATCCGATATCGAGAAAGTAACCCTAACGGCTTCGGGGGGCCCTTTTCTCAATAAAAATTTGAGTGAGTTTACATATATTACTCCGGAGCAGGCGATCAAGCACCCAAATTGGAAAATGGGGGCCAAGATTTCGGTTGATTCAGCCACTATGGCCAACAAAGGTCTTGAGTTAATTGAAGCTCAACAACTTTTTGGGTTAGGAAGTGAGCTCTTAGATGTCGTCATTCATCCACAGAGCGTTGTCCACTCATTTGTCGAATTTACAGATGGTGCCGTGTTGGCGCAAATGGGACTTCCGGACATGCGAATCCCAATATCTTACTGTCTAGCTTATCCCAGAAGGATTAGGATGAATCAACCAAAACTAAAGTTGACGGAGCTTAATAATCTACAGTTTCTTGATGTTGAAGTGGCGCGCTATCCGGTTTTTAAGGTTGCTCGTGATTGCTTGAGGGAAGGGGGGTGTCTTCGATATTCTTCAATGCGGCAAATGAAGTGGCAGTTGGATCATTTCTTGCTGGTGAGGTTAGTTTTCTGGATATTTATTCTATTGTTGCATCGGTGCTGGAAACAATTAGAACAGCACCAGGTTGAAGCAATTGATGATGTTCTCCAGGTTGATGCGATTGCTAGAAGAAAAGCACAGGATTTTGTCGCGTCGTTTGCGAGTCGTGTAGGGTAGTTGCAAGATGAACATTGTAAACAATGTTTTATTCTTTCTAATAGCAGTTGCTTGCCTCATCTCTGTCCATGAGTTCGGCCATTTCTTGGTTGCGCGGATGTTTCGCACGGCGGTAGAGGTATTCTCGATAGGTTTTGGGAAACCGATATTCAGTGTTCGTATACTTGGGGGAAGGACATTGTTTCAAGTATGCTGGTTCCCGATTGGTGGGTATGTGAAATTTGCTGAAGCCGGTAGCGCTGTTGCGATCGGTCAAGGCTCTTATAAAGAATCGCAGTTTTTTGCATTCAAGTCTCCGTGGGTGCGTATTGCTATTGCCGCTGCGGGCCCTCTTAGCTAATGTGTTTCTCACAGTGCTTATATTTGCGATTGTTTTTTCTAGCAGAATTTCTTCGACCTCGACCGAGGTTGGTTATGTCGAGCAAAATTCCCCAGCAGCGGTTTCGGGTTTGATGAGCGGAGACTCGATTTTGCAGATTGGCGATAGGGTTGTTGATAGTTGGGAGGATGTTGTTTGGGAATTGATGAGGCATAAAAACGATGAAGTGGTAACTCTTAAAATAGAACGAGGGACTAGAAGCAAACCCGACATCCGCATGCTGGATTTGGTGCCAGTTGATGGTAGCAGAGCCGGTCTGTTTGGTATTTTGCATAGCAATCAAATATTTCAGGCGGTGATCGGTGAGGTGCAGCAATCTGGCCCTGCGGAAGAGGCGGGTCTTCGCAGGGGCGACGAAATAAAAAGTGTGAATGGAAAAGCTGTGGTGCATTGGCTTCAGTTCGTGGAGATTGTTCGTGATTCTCCGGGGGACCAGCTTATAGTCAATTTAGTTAGAGATGGTGCTCAGGCCGTGTTGCATTAAGGCCAGACGTAAAAAAAGTCGAAAAATGGGGAAATAGGATGGATTGGTGCCGCCCCGCTGATGCTGGATGACGGTAGCCAATCAACTAAAGTTGCTGTCGAAACTGATGCGTCCGATAGTATGTTTAAAAGTCTACTCAAATCACTTACTCGAACGGCAGATTTGCTGAAGATGACCTGGCGCGTTATTTTAGGAATGATCGTTGGGAATGTTTCCATCACTAATATCTCAGGACCAATCTCTATTGCCAGGACACGCCGGATCTTCGGGGCAGGCGGGTTTTTATAGTTTCTTATTTTTTTTGGGGGTGTTAAGTGTTTCGGTAGCTGTTATCAATTTACTACCGTTACCCGCGCTTGATGGTGGTCAGATCATCCTGTTTGCATTTGAGGCGCTGCGGGGAGTTCCTGTCAGTGTTAAGTTTCTATTATGGTGGACTAGGATCGGTGCGGTTACAATAGCGGGGCTTATGATTTTGGCGTTTGCGAATGATATTTACAACATACTCAAATAATCGTAAAAATATTGGTAGGGTTGCGATGTTATTAATTCGTGCGATTGTTAGTTTCTTCATTTTCGTTACCGCTGCGGCAGTCCATCCGGCAGAGGGTGACGTCATTGGCGATATCAGATTGACCGGTTTGCAGAGAACAGATCCTGGCGTTATTTTTTCCAAAATACCTGTAGCGGTTGGTGAGGTGTTTGAGAAAGCACTATCTCCGACACCATAAAAGTCCTTATTCAAATTAGGGATATTTCTCGGATGTTGAGGTTTCTCGGGATGGGGATACTCTTGTAATAAATGTTCGGGAGCGTCCTGCCATAGCTTCAATATCTTTTTACGGTTTAAAAGAATTTAAAGAGGAACAGTTAAAGGCTTGCTCTGGAGGGTATCGGTATTACCGAGGGAAGTATTCTGGATGCAGCTATTTTTGATCTAGCTATTCAAGAGCTCAAAAATGCCTACTTTGCAAAAGGAAAATACGGTGTAGAAGTGACTTCTACGATAACGCCTCTCGAAAGAAATCGAGTGGGTATCAGTTTTAATGTGTTTGAAGGGAAAACGGCCGAGCTCCAAAGCATCGAATTTTTTGGAAACCAAACTTTTTCAGGCGATGATCTTTTGAAAGAGATGTCACTTTCTCCGGCTTCGAAATTCTTTGGTGGTGACGATTACTCGCGAATTAAGTTAGAGGCCGACTTGGAAGCAATTCGTTCATTTTATCTTAAACCAAGGGTTTATTAATTTCGAGATAGTTGATAGTCAAGTTTCTGTGAGTCCTGACAAAGAGGGAATTTCGATAACGATAAACGTGAAAGAGGGAAAAGTTCGTTTTCGGAGACATCCTTTTCTCTGGAGACAAGGTTGTCCCTCTCGAGGAACTTGAGCGTTATATTGAGATTCGCAGAGGTGATGTATTCTCTAGAGCTCGAGTTAATGAGTTGGTCAATAAAATCAAAGATCGTTTGGGAGATGACGGTTATGCAAATTCCAGTGTTAGGGCCATCCCCCAACTAGATCAGGAGCAAAAAATTCGTAAGTTTTTCTTTGTATGTTGATGCTGGGAGAAGGTTGTACGTCAGGAGAATAAACATAAGCGGTAATTCCACTACTCAAGATTCGGTTATACGGAGGGAGCTGAGGCAATTTGAGGGAGAGTGGTATTCATTGAAAAAAGTAAATCGATCAAAGCAAAGACTGGATCTGACAGGATTTTTTCGTCGGTGATCTATTAAGTCCGTCCCGGTAGTAGGTCTTTCAGATACGGTCGATTTGGATGTTGAGGTGGTGGAGCGTAAAACTGGAAGTTTCCAAGTTGGGTTGGTTACTCCAGCGAGGATCGAGCTTTATTCATGACTTTTAATTTGAGTAACGAAAATATTTTTGGAACTGGGGAATTCGCTTTGGCTGGACATAAGTTCAGGAAGCGTTAATGAAACTTACTCCCTCAACTATAAGAAATCCTTTATAAATGATTATGGGTGTTAGTCGATCGTTAGCAATTTTACCAGCAGAACATCAGATTACTCGTCTCTAAACATTTCGAATTATTCCGAAGATTCTTTTATGACTTCGGTTGATTACGGATCCCTTTTCTGAATATGACAAAATATTTGTTGGGTGGTGGGGTTGAAGAAATCGATCTCACGCTTGGAGCAATCCCCGATGCTCAGTATAGTAATTTTGTCAATCTAAAATGGAAATACGAATATTACGGTACCGTTAATATTGGTTGGTCGCGTGATAGACGGGACAGTGCGATTATTCCAAGTGCCGGAACTTTCAACGGTTTCAATCGTCTGTTGCTACGCCTCTTGGTGATTTGACGTTTTATTCGTTAATTACCAGCTTAAAACTTACAAGAGCTGGGAAATTTACTACTTTGGTCATCTGGGAAGCGTTTCCTTTGCGGATGATTATGGTGGTGATCAATTGCCTTTTTATAAGAATTTCTATGCTGGTGGCGCCAGTACGTTGAGGGATATCAGTCATCTCGCGCTTGGCCCAAAAAGAGATCCGATGGTACAAGCTCTCGGCGGCAAGCGCCGCCTTATTGACTAGTTTCAGAGATTCTTACTCCGATTCCGACTATTAAAGGATGATAAGATCAATGCGGCTTGTTACTTTTCTTGATGCTGGTGGATTAGATAATTCGTTTGATGGCTTGTGATGTCGGATTATCGATATTCCGTTGGGGTTGGGATGAACTGGTATTCGCCAATCGGGCCAATGAGAATATCTTTTGCGAAGCCTGAATAGCAAAGACGAGTGATAAAACTGAAGCATTTCAGTTTTCGCTGGGTGGAATGTTTTAATATATACAGATGGTTGTCCAGTGTATTATAGAAATTTAGTTTCAACTTTTATTTTTTCTTCTTCGTTATTCATCGGGCTTTCATCGAGTTTTTCGGAAGGGCTGAAGATAGGTTTTGTTAGTACCGATAGGGTCTTTAAGGAGTCAGCGCCAGCAATAGAAAGTCAGAAAAATTTGCAAAAAGAGTTTGCTGGGAGGGAGGAGAAATAAAGAAAACTGCAGAAAAAGCGAAAGCCTTACAGGCAAAACTGAGAAAGAAGGTCTAACTATGAGTGATGCGGACCGTCAGGCTGCTGAGGCTGAGCTTGGGAATTATCTAGAGATTTACAGCGATTGCAACGAGAGTTTAGGAAGAATTGAATCTCAGAAAAAATCAAGAGATGAAATTAGTATTAGAGATGGCTAATAAAGTAATTTTCAAGATAGCCGAAAAAGAAAAATACGATTTAATTCTTCAAGAAGCTGTTTACAGAAGTCCGAGGTTGGATATTACCGACAAAGTCATCGAGGCTTTAGCGAAGGATAGAGGGTTTTCCATCGATTTTCTTTATGAACGATAGCTCGTCAATGATAAAGTTGCAGACAATCGTTTCAAAACTCGGTGGGAGTCTCGAGGGTAATCCGGATTTTTCGATCGCTGGCGTAGGTTCTCTTGAGAGGGGCCGCATCCAATGATTTGACTTTTTATCTTGCAACCGCGCCCAAAGGTTTGCTCCTCTCGACGAGATCAATGGCTATAGTGGTTAGTTCGTACAGCATGAAATCAAAGAGAAATCACAGATTATTACCGACAATCCGCACCTGTACTTTGCTCGGGTGATTAATGAATTCTTTTTAACAAAGAGAGCTCTTCTTACTTTCGACAATAGACAATCGTGCATCCCTTGGTTTAGAGGTTGTTTTTGGTGCTCGAGTCACTATCGGCCCCAATGCGTTCATTGGTGATAGGGCTTCTTTGGGGGACGATGTTGTCGTTGGTCCGGGTTGTGTTATCGGAGAGGGGGTGCAGATAGGGAGCGGATCCAGAATATTTCCAAATGTGACTGTTTACCCCGGAGTCGAGATAGGGAAGCGAGCTATCATTCATTCCGGAGCGGTGCTCGGGGGTGATGGGTTTGGTTTTATGAGCGAGGAAGGATGCTGGCACAAAGTGCCGCAGGTCGGTAAATTAATTATTGGGGACGATGTTGAAATAGGTTCCAATACCACCATTGACCGAGGTGCTCTAGACGACACCGTTATTGGAAATGGAGTTAAGATCGATAATCAAGTTCAGGTTGGGCATAATTGTGTAATTGACGACCATACTGCGATTGCTGGGTGTGTCGGTATAGCTGGTAGCGTCAAAATAGGTAAGCGCTGTAGGCTCGGAGGAGCGGCGATGGTAACTGGTCATCTTACGATTGCTGATGATGTGACAATTTCAGCTGGCTCGCTCGTTTCCAAGACAATTTTGCAGGCTGGAAGATACACCGGTGTTTATCCTCTAACCACGCATGCCGAGTGGTTGAGTGGGGCAATAAAGGTTCGTCGATTGGGACAAATACGAAAAGGTTAGCGACAAACTCAAAGTGCTGCGCTTTTGCGCGCTATCTTTAATTTGTTATCTAACAATAATTACTCTGGTCAAATCTAATATGAATATTAGCGAAATTCTGAAATTTTACCCCATCGTTACCCGTTCCTTTTGTTAGACAGGGTTGAAGAATTTGTTGCTGGAGAACGTTTGGTGGCGCTGAAGAACGTTACGATAAATGAACCTTTTTGTGGGGCATTTTCCGGATCACCCAGTTATGCCTGGCGTGCTCATCATCGAGGCGATGGCTCAAGCGGCAGCGTTACTCGCGTTCAAATCTCTAGGACATGGTAAGCCAGAGGGCAGTGTGGTTTATTTCGTTGGCATTGATGGCGCCCGATTTAAGCGCCCGGTCGTTCCTGGAGATCAATTGTTGATAGAGGCGAAGATAATCCGAAATCTGAAGGGGATATGGAAGTTTGAGGCGTTTGCCAAGGTCGGTAACGTGGTTGCCTCCGAGGCGACGCTGATGTGTACCATGAGAGATAAATGATCCATAGCAGCGCGATAATACATCCGACCGCTGAAATTGGTGAGGAGGTAACGATTGGTCCGTTTTGTCATATTGGTGAGGACGTTGCAATCGGAAACAAGACTACGATCGGTTCTCATGTGGTCATTGCTCGGAATACAAAGCTGGGGGAGCGTAACCAAGTGTTTCACCATGCTGTACTCGGAGAAATTCCACAAGATAAAAAGTACAAGCGCGAAAAAACGTTTCTCGAAATCGGTGATGACAATGTCATAAGAGAATTTTGTACTTTTAATCTCGGTACTCAGCAGGACGCTGGGATTACGAAGGTTGGTGATCGTAACTGGATCATGGCATACGTTCACATCGCTCACGACTGCGTGGTTAGCAATGACGTGGTCCTGGCGAATTGTGTGCAGCTAGCTGGACACGTACGCGTTGGTAACTATGCAATCTTGGGGGGGTTTACTGGGATACACCAATTTTGTCGTGTAGGTGACCACGCATTTTGTGGTGTAGGGTCTGTAGTAGTTTCGGATGTGCCTCCGTTCGTGATGTGTATGGGAAATACTGTGAAGCCACACGGCATCAATGTCGAGGGACTTAAAAGAAGGGGTTCACCTCCGCGGATATTGCCGACATTAAGAAAGCCTATAAAACCCTTTATCGATCATCTAACACCCTTCCTGATGCGGTTACTAGTTTGGAATTGCAAGAGAGCAGTAATTCGAAACTAGGATTATTGGTTGATTTTCTTAAGACGCGTAGCGGAAGAGGAATTATTCGCTAGCTTTTTAAATGAGCCTGATCAACTCCACGATGAAAATTATCATGGTTGCCGGTGAGGCATCCGGAGATTTGCTTGGGGCTCGCCTTCTTCGTGAATTGATGCTCATTCACCCAGGTTTATCGGCAAAGGGTATTGGCGGCGAGCATATGCAGGTGTTGGGATTCGAAAGCTGGTATCCGTTAGAACACTTATCTGTTAGGGGCTACGTGGAGGTGATCAAGAGCCTTCCTCGACTACTTAATATTCGGAGGAAATTATTCAAGCGTATCCTCCTTGAAGACCCCGATATCGTGATAGGGATTGATGCTCCTGACTTCAACTTATCACTCGAGCAAAGGCTGCGCGCCAGAGGAATAAAGACCGTTCAGTATGTCAGCCCTGCAATATGGGCATGGAGACCAGAGCGTACTAAAAAAATAAAACGATCCGTAGACAGGGTATTGTCTATATTTCCGATGGAGAAGGAAATCTTCAAAAGGGAAGGTGTTCCTTGTAGTTATATCGGGCATCCTCTTGCTGATGATATTGAAATGGAACCTAATGTTTCCCATGCTAAGACGGATGTTGGACTATCTCCTAATGTTTATCGATTGCCTTACTTCCGGGGAGTCGCGATGCAGAGATTGAGCAACTCCTTGGCTTAATGCGAGACGTTGCCCAACGGCTGTTGAGAGAAAACTCGAATTTCCGGTTTTTTATGCCTGTGATCAGTGCTGAACATCGATCGAGAGTTATTGCTGCTCTAGAGAGTATTGAAATTTTGAAAGGGTGTATAACTGTCACGATCGGAAATGCTAAAACGGTGTTGATTGCCTCCGATGTTGCTGTTGTGGCATCGGGTACCGCGACATTAGAGGCGGCTCTATGTAAATGTCCAATGGTGGTTGTCTACAAAGTACCTCGGTTAACGGAAATTCTCATGAAGCGCAAAGCTATCACTAAATTTATTTCGTTGCCGAATTTACTTCTTGGTGAGAATGTTGTCACTGAGCTTATTCAGTCTGACGCCAATGCGGACAACGTCGTTTCGAGTGTGAGGAAACTGCTGACCGACAAATATTTGCGGGACAGAGTCATTTCTCGGTTTAGGGAATTACATGTCGATCTTAGAAGAGGTGCGGCGACGCGTGGAGCCAACATAGTATCTGCAATGATAACTGGTAGTATCCATGAGTAAATGATCTTAGTTGCCGGTGTCGACGAGGCGGGGAGAGGGCCAATAGCTGGTGAGGTATTTGCAGCGGCTGTGATCTTGGATCAAGGTTGTGAGATTACAGGTATTGTCGATTCTAAGAAATTGTCTCCAAGCGCGAGAGATCGCCTATGCAAAGAAATTAAGTCTGCTGCATTAAGTTGGGCCGTCTCCTTTGCGACTGTTGCTGAAATTGATCAGATGAATATCTTAAAGGCGAGCCTGCTCGCTATGAAACGGGCCATCAAGATGTTGGATGCGAGGCCTGATTTGGTGTTAGTCGATGGAAATCATGTTCCCAGCGATATCGATATTGAGGTCCGGTCAATTATTCGAGGTGATCAGACTGAGAAGGCGATATCTGCAGCATCTATAATCGCCAAAGTGGCGCGAGATAACAGAATGAGGGAGTTGCATGACCAGTTTCCTCAGTGGATGTTTGATGCTCATAAGGGTTATCCAACCAAAAAGCATATTGAGATCATTAACGATATTGGCTTGACACCACATCATCGGAGGACATTAGATCCGGTCAGACGAATTATTGAGCGTCAAAAGACCTGAATCGAAAGGTTCATCTAGCTAGTGTGCTTTTCGGCGTAATTTGGCCTGCTGAACAATCACAGTCGCGAGCTCTTCAATCGATCGAGAGGTTGTATCTAAATGCGGAATCCCCTCTTGATCCATGAGGGCCTTTGCAAGCCGGACTTCTGTTTCGCAATTCTTTAGGGACGCGTATTTGCTATTCGGCCTACGCTCGCTGCGGATAGCAGAGAGTCGGCTTGGGTCAATTGATAGTCCAAAAATTTTGTGCCTAAATTTATCAAGCGCCTTTGGAAATTTCATGACCTCCATATCCTCGGGAATGATAGGAACGTTGGCGGCTTTTATGCCGAACTGCATGCCGAGATAGAGGCAAGTGGGAGTTTTCCCGCACCTCGAGACTCCAACAAGAATGACCTCAGCTTTTTCCAGATCTCTGGTAGATTGGCCGTCATCAGATGCGAGTGCAAAATTGACGGCCTCCATCCGATTTAAATACCCAGAACCTCTCGTGCTATGTGATTTTCCAATCGAGTGATTAGATTGAATTTTTAGTTCCAATTCCATCGGGGCAATAAATATTTGAAAGCAGTCGAGATAAAGGGCGTCAGCCTGCTTGATTTTGTGTGCGATAGTAGAGTCGACAAGTGTGCTAAAGATTAAAGGTCTGTTTCCATCCTCTACTCCAGCAGAATTTATTTGAGTTACCGCGTCACCGGCTTTTTCCTCAGAATCTATAAACGGTAGTGTAATTTCGGTAAAGTCTATTTCTTCAAATTGGGTCAGCAGTCCGTGTCCAAGCATTTCAGCAGTAATACCGGTTCGGTCTGAAATAAAAAATGCAGTTCGTTTTGTCATGAATTCTTATTTGTTGTGGTGCAATATTTTAGTTCTGGCGGTACAATATCAGCTTAATTTTGTCCAATCCAAATACCCCTGGAAAACATGAGCATAACAGATCAAAAATCTAGCATTTACGCCATCCCTTTTGAAAAATTACGTATGACAGACGTAGATGAGGTTGGTGGAAAGAACTCATCTCTCGGTGAGATGATCAGTCAACTTTCTGAAGTCGGGGTAAGAGTCCCTGGTGGCTTCGCGACAACAGCAACTGCGTTTAAACATTTCCTGACAGTTTCGGGTTTGACCGAAAAGATAAACGCTGAGTTGTCTGCATTGGATACAGAGGACTTGGATGCCCTCGCAAAAACTGGAAAGATGATTCGGCAATGGATAGTTTCCTCCCCTTTTCCTGATGACCTCGTAGAGGCCTTTCGAGCGGCATATCAAGATCTTGTTGATCGAGAGGGAGAGTCGGTCACGTTCGCAGTAAGATCTTCCGCCACTGCGGAGGATTTGCCCGATGCATCGTTTGCCGGGCAGCAAGAAAGTTATCTGAATATTTCGGGTTTTGAGAATATTTTGGAAGCAATAAAGCACGTTTTTGCGTCCCTATACAACGATAGAGCAATTTCCTACCGCGTACACAAGGGGTTTGAACACGCTGATGTAGCGCTTTCTGCTGGCATCCAACGAATGGTTCGATCTGATAGCGGGTCAAGCGGAGTAATGTTTACGCTCGACACGGAATCTGGATTCGACAAGGTCGTGTTCATTACCTCTGCTTATGGACTTGGCGAAACGGTTGTTCAGGGTCAAGTAAACCCTGACGAGTTTTACGTATACAAACCGGCTGTCGAGAATAAGCGACCTGCAATACTTAGAAAGAATCTGGGTAGCAAGGCATTAAAAATGATTTTTAGCGCAGATAGAGCTGCTGGGAAATCTACCGTAACCATTGATGTTGAGGAAACCGATGCTCGTCGATTTTCTATAGAAGATCCAGATGTGATAGAGCTCGCCGAACACGCGATAAAAATCGAAAAGCATTATAAAAGGCCAATGGATATCGAGTGGGGTAAAGATGGTGTAGATGGAAAGATTTATATCCTTCAGGCTCGTCCGGAAACTGTAATGGCCCAGGAGGATGCTTCTGCCGTGCAAGAGCGTTTCAAGTTGAAGAACCGGGGTGATATCCTCGTTGAGGGCAGAGCGATTGGCAGCAAAATTGGGTCTGGGGTAGTGCGTTTGGTAAAGGATGCGAGTGAGATGCATCGGGTACTCGAGGGCGATGTTCTTGTGACGGACATGACCGATCCCGACTGGGAGCCAGTAATGAAAAAAGCTTCTGCAATCGTTACAAACAGAGGAGGGCGAACGTGTCATGCTGCCATTATCGCGAGGGAACTTGGTATTCCAGCGGTCGTAGGTTCAGCAATTGCCACTGAGGTATTGTCCGAAGGGGATCACGTGACGGTGTCGTGTGCTGAGGGAGACTCTGGTTTTGTTTACAAAGGAATACTTGATGTAGATGTAATGAAAATTCAGCTCGATAAGCTTCCTGATATCCCAGTGAAGGTTGGGATGAATGTTGGAAATCCAGAGTTAGCGTTTGATTTTCAAAAGCTCCCGAATGCGGGTATTGGTCTGGCGCGTCTCGAATTTATTATTGCCAGGATGATAGGAATCCATCCGAAAGCAGCTATTGAGTTTGATAGTCTGTCTGCTGAGATCCGTCAACAGATTTCAAACCAGATCGCCGGATACGCAGATCCGATTAGTTTTTATGTCGAGAAACTGAAGGAGGGAATCAGTACCTTGGGGGCTGCGTTCTTCCCAAAATCTGTGATCGTTCGATTGTCAGATTTTAAATCTAACGAGTACTCTAGTCTTATCGGTGGAAAAATCTTCGAGCCGGAGGAGGAGAATCCGATGTTAGGTTTTAGAGGGGCCTCCAGATATATATCCGAAAGCTTTTCGGAATGCTTCGAGTTCGAATGCAGAGCGCTCAAGCACGTCCGAGATGAGATGGGGTTAACCAATATAGAAATTATGGTCCCATTTGTAAGGACTGTAGATGAGGCTCGTCAGGTTATAGAGATACTGGCTTCGCACGGGCTCGAGCGTGGTAAGAATGGTTTGAGAATTATCATGATGTGTGAAATACCCGCCAATGCGATTTTAGCGGACGAATTTTTGGAATATTTTGATGGGTTTTCTATTGGTTCGAATGATATGACTCAATTGACGCTTGGTTTAGACAGAGATTCGGGCATCGTAGCTGGTCAATTCGATGAGCGGGACCCGGCGGTCAAAAAAATGTTGCATCTCGCAATTGATGCATGTCGCAGGAAGGGAAAGTACGTCGGTATTTGTGGGCAAGGGCCATCGGATCATCCCGATCTCGCTGAGTGGCTAGCCGAGGAAGGCATTGGTGCCATATCCTTGAATCCCGATACAGTTGTTGACACTTGGTTATACCTTGGAAAACATCTAGCGAATAAGGCGGCTGCATAAATTTTCAAATTTTTGTGTGGACAAGGTTTAGAGAGCTTCGTCGGTGTTACAATCGCGGGCATCACGAGTATCTCGAAAGCAGTAATGTAGATGACTAAATATATCTTCGTAACTGGTGGTGTCGTCTCGTCCCTTGGTAAAGGGATCGCGTCTGCCTCTCTCGCTGCTATACTTGAGTCAAGAGGTATTAGGTTAACTCTGCTCAAGCTCGACCCCTACATCAATGTTGACCCTGGAACGATGAGTCCTTTCCAACACGGAGAGGTTTTTGTTACAGATGATGGGGCGGAGACCGACCTTGATCTAGGGCACTATGAGCGTTTTGTGAACGTCCGGATGAAAAAGACCAATAATTTTACGACTGGTCAAATATACGAGAGTGTTTTAAGAAAAGAACGAAGAGGCGATTACTTGGGCGGGACTGTCCAAGTCATACCGCACATCACAGACGAGATAAAGCAGCACATCAAAGACGGTGCAGATGGCTACGATGTGGCGCTGGTTGAAATTGGCGGAACAGTTGGTGATATAGAGTCATTGCCATTTCTCGAGGCTGCGAGGCAAATGAGTATCGAGGTTGGTCGTGAAAATGCCTGTTTTATCCACTTGACTCTAGTGCCGTATATTCCTTCGGCTGGAGAAATTAAAACAAAGCCTACTCAGCACTCGGTTAAAGAATTGAGAGAGATCGGTATTCAGCCAGATGTGCTTTTGTGTCGAGCAGACCGAGTGGTGCCTGACCATGAGCGAGCAAAGATTGCACTATTTACAAACGTAAATGTTGATGCTGTTATTTCTGCGATGGATGTTGATAGCATCTACAAAATCCCTTCGGTGCTTCATGCTCAGAAGCTCGACGATATTATTTTGAAAAGGTTAAATCTCCAGGTTGCACCGGCGGACTTAGGACCTTGGGACCGAATAGTATCGAGCTTAGAGAACCCGAAAGATTCTGTAACGATAGCGCTAGTTGGAAAATACGTAGATCTTACGGAGTCGTATAAGTCGCTTTCTGAGGCGCTCGTTCATGCCGGAATCCATTGCAGCGCGAAAATAAATATTATCTATATTGATTCAGAGTCTATTGAGAAAGATGGTGTCGAAAAGTTACAGAATGTTGATGCAATACTAGTCCCTGGTGGTTTTGGTCAGAGAGGCGTTCAAGGAAAGATAGAAGCGATTCGCTTTGCTCGGGAAAATTCCGTACCTTACCTGGGTATTTGTTTGGGTATGCAATTGGCTGTTATTGAGTTCGCGAGGAATGTTCTCGGTTTAGCTGATGCTCACAGCACCGAGTTTGATGCAAAGACTAAAAATCCAGTGATCGGCCTAATAACTGAGTGGCAGGATGCTTCTGGGGAGAAGGAAACACGAAGTGCGGAATCTGATCTCGGGGGTACCATGCGGCTTGGAGCGCAGCGTGCAGATCTTCTCGACGGAACGAAAATCAGACAAATTTATGGTTCTGAATTTATTTCAGAGAGACATCGTCATCGATATGAGGTTAATAATAATTACGTCGATCAGTTGGTGTCGGGCGGTTTAACAATATCCGGCAAGTCCCCCGTGGAAAATCTGTGTGAGGTGGTTGAGATAAAGGATCATCCTTGGTTCATAGCGTGTCAGTTTCATCCCGAATTTACGTCAACACCGCGTGCTGGCCACCCACTTTTTAGTGGCTTTATTGAGGCGGCCCGTGATCGAAGTAAAAAAGTGGAGATTAATCGGTGAAACTTTGTGGTTTTCCGGTTGGTGATCAAGCGCCATTATTCTTGATAGCTGGACCGTGCGTACTTGAGTCTGCGGAATTAGCGCTCGAGGTTGCCGCCGAGATGAAGGGGATAACTGCACAGCTTGGGATCCCCTATATCTTTAAGGCTTCTTACGACAAGGCTAATAGAAGTTCTCAGAATTCATTCCGGGGGTTGGGTCTAGAACAGGGTTTAAAAATATTGTCAGAAATTAGGGAAAAGCTTCATATCCCGGTGCTCACAGATGTACACAGCATTGATGAGATTGAGCCAGTTTCTGAGGTTGTTGATGTGCTCCAGACTCCAGCATTCCTCTGTCGACAAACTGATTTTATAAAAGCAGTGGCGAGATCTGGCCGACCTGTCAATATTAAGAAGGGTCAATTCCTTGCTCCGCTGGACATGAAAAACGTCGTGGAAAAAGCGAGGCAGGCGAGTGGAGAAGAAAATATACTCGTTTGTGAGCGAGGGGCGAGTTTTGGATACAACAATCTCGTATCAGATATGCGGTCATTAGTGACACTTCGTCTTACTGGGTGTCCAGTAGTTTTTGATGCAACTCATTCTGTGCAACTTCCTGGTGGTCAGGGTGATAAGAGTGGTGGGCAACGCGAATTTGTTCCAGCTCTAGCGCGCGCAGCAGTCGCAACGGGTATCGATGGTCTTTTTATGGAGACGCATCCTCGGCCAGATCAGGCTTTGTCAGATGGGCCAAATGCTTGGCCTCTCAAACGAATGAAGGACTTGCTTAAAATGGTGATAGGCCTAGATAAAATCGTCAAGGCTTAGACCGTATGATGAGAGCGACTTATTCTAAAAAACAAAATATTGGTGTTAAGCAATGAGTGCAATAGTTGATGTAATTGGTCGTGAAATTATAGATTCAAGGGGAAACCCGACAGTCGAGGTTGATGTACACCTTGATTCTGGGGTGATTGGTAGAGCTGCTGTACCCTCGGGAGCATCGACCGGGTCCAGAGAGGCTGTGGAGTTACGAGATGGGGATGCTAATCGATATGGGGGTAAAGGCGTCCTTAATGCAGTCGAAAATGTAAATACGGAAATATGCGAGGCGATTATAGGTCTGGATGTGACGGAACAGTCTGTAGTTGACCAAATAATGATTGAGTTGGACGGGACCGATAACAAGGCAAAACTTGGTGCGAATGCGATTCTTGCGACTTCTTTGGCGGTAGCTAAGGCGGCATCCGTGAATCTCAATATTCCTCTTTACCGCTACCTCGGTGGTAGCGGAAGAATGGAGCTTCCCGTCCCAATGATGAATGTGGTGAACGGAGGAGCACACGCGAACAACAGTTTGGATATACAAGAATTCATGATTGTGCCGCACGGGCTTGATACTTTTTCGGAGGCGGTGCGATGTGGTGCAGAGATTTTCCAGACTCTAAAAAAGATCATCGAGGGAAAAGGTATGCCAACCACGGTTGGAGATGAAGGAGGGTTTGCGCCTAATCTTGAATCGAATGAGGATGCGATTAAATTAGTTGTCGATGCAATCGAAAAAGCTGGTTACGAAGTTGGGTCGCAGGTGGCAATCGCGTTAGATTGTGCGAGCTCTGAGTTTCACAAGGACGGATCCTATCACCTTGTATCTGAAAATTTAAAAATGGACGCGTCTGAGTTTACTGGCTACCTTGCTACATTGGTTTCAAAGTACCCGATAGTTTCTATTGAGGATGGCATGTCTGAAGGCGATTGGGATGGCTGGAAGATCCTAACGCAGGAATTAGGATCTGGAACACAGCTCGTCGGTGATGATTTATTTGTTACCAATACGGCGATCTTAAAAGAGGGCATTGATAAGGGTGTCGCTAACTCTATCCTAGTAAAGATCAATCAAATAGGATCCCTCAGCGAGACCTTGCACGCAATTGAAATGGCAAAGCGAGCGAAATACACGGCGGTTGTCTCACACCGATCTGGTGAAACTGAGGATAGTTTTATTGCGGATCTTTCAGTTGGATCGAATGCTGGTCAAATTAAGACTGGGTCTCTTTCGCGGTCCGATCGTTTAGCGAAATACAATCAACTTTTAAGGATTGAGCAGGAGCTTGGTTCTAACGCTGTTTATGCTGGAAAAGAGGCCTTTTACAACCTTCTTAAATGAAAATATTAACCTGGACATTCTTCGCCCTGTTACTTTTAATTCAGTACCCCTTGTGGTTTGGAAAGGGAGGTTGGTGGGAGGTGTGGGAGCTTCAATCGAAAATTGATGACCAGCTGGTTACGAATAAAAATTTAGAAGATAGGAACAGTGCAGTTCGTGCGCAAATTAGTGATTTGAAGACTGGTCTAGATGAAGTAGAGGAGCGGGCTAGATCTGAACTTGGAATGATTCGGTCCGGCGAAGTTTTCTTTAAAACGATAAAAAAACGAGACTTGAAGCGACCAAAATAGCTCTGAGAAAAACTAGTCTGATTAAGTGTCTAAAGTATTTTTGGGCTGAATGCCATTCATGCTCTGAATTAATATTTAAAAATTCTCGACTTTTTTCGTCAGTTATACGCAAAATCGCAGGCTGGTGTAGGGCTTGCCAGTCTTTGACGCGTCTGTTGCCTTTTTTTAGATAGTTCTCAATGCTAGGCAAAATTTTCTTGTTGGATGCAAAACATAGATGGTGAATTCCTGACCCGTCACTAGCCATCGCGAGATTTGATGTGCCTGACTCAATCACCTGACACAGTTTGGACACTGTGCTTGCTGTTACGAAGGGTGTGTCGCAAGCGGTGGCGTACAGGGTTTCCCCTTTAGCTTTTTTCGAGCAAGCGAGAATTCCTGCAAGTGGACCGCAATCGGATAACTCATCAACGATAACGGTGTACCCCAAATTGCGATAGCTATCTACGTCCGCGTTGGCACTTACCAGTATCTCAGTAACAGTTTCGGGTAGCCGCTCAATCGTTCTTTGAATGAGTGGTTTCCCCCTAACTCTAAGAGCCCCTTGTTTTTATGCCCCATGCGGCTTCCCTCGCCGCCACATAAGATTATCGCGGTAATTGTCATAAATCCCTACATATTGTGGTTAGGGGTATTAAAAATCTCATAATGCGGTATTATGCAACAAGTCTATGTGACTTAATGATGCTTGCCTGAGAAAAAATAACATTTGGAGGAGATCAGGATATGAGCGGTTTTTTAGCTAGAGAGCGATCGGTAGCGGGGCCAGGGTTCAGTAGATGGATGGTGCCGCCAGCTGCCTTGTGTATTCACCTTTGTATTGGTCAGGCCTATGCATTGAGTGTGTTTAATTTGCCGATGACCAAATTGATCGGAATCACGGAATCAGCGCCAGATGATTGGAAGCTGACGGAATTAGGATGGATTTTCTCGATCGCAATATTCTTTTTAGGTTTGTCAGCGGCGCTTTTTGGGCGCTGGGTGGAAGAAGGTGGACCGAGAAGAGCGATGTTTACCGCTGGGTTGTGTTGGGCTGGAGGATTTTTAGTCTCTGCGTTGGGTGTCAGCCTCCATAACATATGGCTTGTTTATCTTGGCTACGGCGTTTTAGGGGGAATAGGGCTAGGTCTGGGATACATATCTCCGGTTTCTACCCTCATTAAGTGGTTCCCTGATCGGCCAGGCATGGCCACCGGGTTTGCAATTATGGGTTTCGGTGGAGGCGCTTTTATTGCTTCTCCTCTCTCTGTTTGGCTACTCGATCGGTTCACTACCGACGCACATATAGGTGTCGCTGAGGCATTTGTAGCAATGGGTTTGATATATGCGGTATTTATGTTCGTTGGTTCCATGATTGTTAGGGTGCCGGCGGAGGGATGGAAGCCAGAAGGATGGACTGCTCCAGCGCAGCCGAAGAAATTGGTCACCAACGCCCATGTTCACGTGAATGTGGCTTGGAAAACCCTCAGTTTTGGTGTATCTGGGTTGTGCTCTGTATGAACGTTACTGCAGGTATTGGGGTGCTTGGACAAGCCTCAGCGATGAGTCAAGAAATGTTCCCGGCTGTCACGGCGGCCGTTGCCGCAGGATTTGTCGGTGTTTTGAGCTTGTCGAACATGCTAGGGCGAATATTTTGGGCTTCGTTATCCGACTATATTGGCAGAAAGAACACCTATCTTTGCTTTTTTGCCATCGGTATCGTTCTCTACTCGCTCGTGCCGTCAACAGGTTCAATAGGAAGCGTCGGGCTTTTCGTTCTTTGCTTTGTCGTAATTATGACGATGTACGGTGGTGGTTTTGCCACTGTGCCTGCCTACTTGAGAGACATGTTTGGAGCTCAGTACGTTGGTGCGATCCACGGCAGGTTGCTAACGGCTTGGTCGGTAGCCGGTATCCTAGGGCCAGTGTTGGTGAACTACATCCGACAATATCAAATCGACAGTGGCATTCCCAAGGCGGAAGCCTATAACACGACGATGTACATCATGGCGGGGCTTTTGGTTGTGGGTTTAATCGCGAACGCCTTAATCAAAGCCGGTGATGAGCGACATCACTTGAAGCAGACAGCTTAGGAGGAACGGACAATGAGTAAAGATGGAAAAACTACAACGCTTCATCTTATTCTAGCTTGGGGATTCGTGGGAATTCCTCTGGTTTGGGGACTTCTTCAAACCATTGAAAAGGCGATGCAGTTGTTAGGTTAGCCTCAAGCTAATTGGATAGGAGATCCCCAGGAGCCCGGTGCGCAGGGCTCTGGGGATTTTTTATGCTATCAGCCCTTCTTTAATGGAAACGATCTCTCCTGCATCGGGAGCAGAGTATCCAGCTAAACTTCCCACGTAATTCTGAAATTCAGGACCTTTGAGTAGGTTTAGGAGATCAATAATTTCCCGTTTTTGCGTTGAGCGCTTGGCCACTGCGAAGAGATATTTTTCTTTGGCAAGTGGGATAAATTCGAGATTGAACTGATCGGCTGCAGGTTGAACGCCAAAACCTGCGTCAGCCATACCGGAGGCGACATAGGCTGCTACTGCAGCATGGGTATACTCTTCACTTTGATACCCACTCACGTCTGCGCTCGCAAGCGAGTTTTTCTTGAGAAGTTCATCGAAAAGGATCCTCGTGCCAGATCCTTTTTGGCGGTTGATAAATCGTATTTGTTTATCTTTTAGGTCCGATAACGTTTTTATATTTTTTGGATTCCCTGGAGCAACAAAAAGCCCTTGCGTTCGGGTTACAAGGTGGACAAGTTTGTGCTCGTTAGAGTCAAGCAAGGGGGAAAAGAGTTCTACCGCTTTTTTTCCATAACCACCCTGTGGAAGGTGGAATCCAGCGAGGTCACAATCCCCTCGTGAGAGAGCACTTAGAGATTCGACTGCACCCAAGTAGCGCAAATCCACCTGGATATCGGGTTTTGATTTCAAGAGTTCTGGTAGGTAGGCGACAGCGAAGCCATAACTGGCGTAAATGGTGAGAGCAGTTTTGCTCGAGGTTAAGGTTCTATTAAGTTCTAGATTTAGCTCTGAGGTGAGTGAATCAAGCTGAAGCCCAATACGGGCAGATGCACGCTGTTCTGCCCACAGTAGTTTTTCACCCACATCGGTAAGTGTTGCGCCCTTACCCTGGGTAAAGGAGATGAGCTCAGTACCAAAGAATTGCCTCCAGTGCTGCACCATATTCCACGCATGTCTGTAGGAAACTCCCAAGTCTTTCGCTGCTGCCGTTAGCCGGCCTCGGTTTCTGATGGCATCGAGGAGAGTGAATATCTCAGGTCCAAGATCTTTTCCCGACTCGTTTGATATGGACCAGGAAGGGCGCAAACTAACTTTTGGCATATCTTATATATGTATATTTATGCATATTGTGGTTTTGCATGAACTGCAATATTGTTACGCAAAATTTGATTATATTCTATAAGTTATGAAAAAACTTTCATAACTTTTGCCTGCTCTGGTTTGAATTATGTGGGTGATTACTGGTCCATGAGACTAGGGTTCGCTGAACCAGTTCATCGATTGAAGAAATTGAGGGGGTTATTTGTCAGAGAAAGATCAAACAGTCACGGCAGTTAATAATGCTTTGGATGCAAATGCCGGGAAAGAGGGCGCGTTGCTGCCGATCCTCCATCACATTCAGGATGCAATTGGATATGTGCCAGAGGACGGAATAGAGCGAATTGGCAAGTCTCTCGGGCTTTCAAGAGCAGAAGTGCATGGCGTCATATCTTTTTATCACCACTTTAGAACATCTCCTCCCGGAAAGAAGGTCATTCAAGTTTGCCGTTCAGAAGCTTGCAAGTCGATGGGAGGTGATGACGTGGCTGAGGCGCTTAAGACAAAGCTTGGTATCGACTTCCATCAAACTTCAAGTGATGGAGAGTATTCGCTGGAGGCCGTTTACTGCTTAGGCCATTGTGCTTGTGCGCCAGCGCTGATGGTGAATGATGTGCCATTGGCAAGGGTGACTGCATCTCGCGTCGATGAGGTGATAGCGATGGGAGAGATTTGATGAGTGGAATAACGGTTTATGTCCCACAAGACTCGTCCGCGATCGCTTTAGGAGCAGATCATGTGGCAAATGAAATCGGGGTCGTCGCTGAAAAGCTCGGAACAGCAGTAAATATCATTCGCAATGGATCGCGTGGGCTTGTTTGGGCTGAACCCCTCGTAGAAGTCGAGACTGCAAAAGGTAGAATCGGATACTCGAACATTGCCAAGTCTGATGTGGCCAGTTTGTTTGATTGCGACTTTTTAAACGGTGGAGCGCATGAAAAACATGTAGGTCTCGTGTCGGAAATTCCTTATTTAAAAAATCAAGAGAGACTTTCTTTTGCCAGAAATGGTCTTGGGGATCCTTCGAATATTGAAACGTATGTATCTCTCGGCGGATTTGATGGCTTAGCGAATGCTCTCAAAATGTCTCAAAGTGAGATTGTTGATGCGGTAACCGATTCAGGGCTGAGAGGAAGAGGAGGTGCTGCATTTCCAACCGGAGTCAAGTGGAAAACAGTTCTCGACTGTAGCGCAGATCAAAAGTACATCGTGTGCAATGCTGATGAGGGTGACTCGGGAACATTCAGTGATCGCATGACTATCGAGGGCGATCCGCTTTGCCTCATAGAGGGAATGACAATCGCCGGGATAGCGGTTGGGGCGAGTAAAGGATACCTATACTTGCGATCGGAGTATCCCCATGCCGAGAAAATATTTGAAAAAGCGCTGGTTAATGCCAGAGAGGCTGGTTACCTTGGAGACTCGGTAGCAGGTTCTCACTTTAGTTTCGATATTGAACTTCGGCGAGCTGCTGGGGCTTATATTTGTGGCGAGGAAACATCGCTACTTGAGAGTTTGGAGGGCAAGAGAGGCCTGGTCAGGGCAAAGCCACCGCTGCCAGCCATATCCGGCTTGTTTGGTAAGCCTACGGTGGTGAATAACGTCGTTACTTTGGGGTCCGTTCCTTTCATTCTTGCAAAGGGCGCTGAGTCCTACAAAAATTTTGGAATGGGACGGTCGAAAGGCACTCTCCCGATACAGATCACAGGGAACGTAAAGCGTGGCGGCCTTGTTGAGAAAGCGTTTGGAATAACGTTAAACGATTTGATCTATGAGTTTGGAGGCGGTTCTGCGAGTGGTAGACCGGTTCGAGCGGTTCAGGTTGGTGGTCCCTTAGGCGCATACATCCCAGCGAGTCAGTTCGATATGAAGTTCGATTACGAGACGTTTGCTGAGAATGGTGCAATGTTAGGGCATGGCGGCATCGTGGTGTTTGATGACACCGTGGATATGTCCAAGATGGCTCGATTTGCAATGGAATTTTGTGCGATCGAGTCGTGTGGCAAATGTACTCCGTGTCGTATTGGGTCAACGAGAGGTATGGAGACTATCGATAAGATTATCGCTGGAGAGAATAGAGAGAGTAATGCCGAATTAGTCGAGGATCTGTGTGACACGATGCTACATGGATCGCTCTGCGCGCTTGGTGGCATGATCCCGTTTCCAGTGATGAGTTCAATGAAGCATTTTCCTGAAGATTTTGGACTTCAGAATAAAAAAATTAAGGAAGCTGCTTAGTTCAGCTGGAGGTGGTGATATGAGTCTGACGACGTGGAGAGATCTGGGAACACCGAAGAGGGAATCGGAAACGCTAGTGACGATTTCTGTTGATGGAATCGACGTGTCCGTTCCAGAAGGCAGTTCTGTATTACGTGCTGCTGGAGAGGCGGGGATTTCCATTCCTAAACTCTGCGCGACAGATAGCTTGGAGCCATTTGGTTCTTGTCGATTGTGTCTAGTAGAGGTTGAGGGTAGAAAAGGTTACCCAGCATCTTGCACTACTCCTGTTGCTGAGGGAATGGTCGTTCGTACTCAAACCCAAAAGCTGGCGAAACTGCGTCGTGAGGTTATGGAGTTATACATTTCGGACCACCCTCTGGACTGTTTAACTTGTCCTGCGAATGGCAACTGTGAACTTCAAGATATGGCCGGAGTGGTTGGCCTTCGCGAGGTTCGATATGGATTTGAGGGTAAGAATCACCTCGCAGAAAAGAAAGACGAAAGCAATCCTTACTTTACCTTCGATGCCTCAAAGTGCATCGTATGCTCGCGATGTGTAAGGGCGTGCGAGGAAACCCAGGGTACCTTTGCATTAACGATCGACGGTAGGGGTTTTGGATCCAGCGTTTCCGCTGGTAAGAAGGAAACGTTTTTAGAGTCCGAGTGCGTGAGCTGTGGTGCTTGCGTAGAAGCGTGCCCGACCGCAACGTTAATGGAGAAGTCTGTTATACAAATGGGGCAGGCGGAACGCAGTGTGAAGACAACGTGTGCCTATTGCGGAGTCGGTTGTTCTTTCAAAGCTGAAATCAAGGGGAATGATGTTGTTCGAATGGTTCCTGATCAGGACGGTAAGGCCAACCGAGGACATTCATGTGTCAAAGGTAGGTTTGCATTCGGATACGCCACACATAAGGATCGCATTACGAAGCCCATGATTCGGTCAAAAATTACGGACCCCTGGAAGGAAGTTAGTTGGGAAGAGGCGGTTCAACATGCAGCGAGTGAGTTTAAGAGAATCCAAGCAAAGTATGGTCGAAGTTCAGTTGGAGGAATAACATCATCTAGGTGTACGAATGAGGAGACCTACCTTGTTCAAAAATTAGTGAGAGCAGCGTTTGGAAATAACAACGTAGACACCTGTGCTCGTGTTTGCCACTCACCAACTGGATACGGTCTCAAGACAACATTAGGTGAGTCTGCGGGAACACAAGATTTCGATTCGGTAATGAAAACCGACGTTGCGATGGTTATCGGTGCAAATCCAACCGATGGACATCCAGTATTCGCATCGCGATTGAAGAAGCGGCTCCGACAAGGAGCAAAATTGATTGTTGTCGATCCTCGTGCGATTGATTTGGTAGATAGCCCGCACATTAAAGCGAGTTACCATCTAAAGCTAAGACCGGGAACCAACGTCGCAATTATCAACGCCCTTGCCCACGTTATCGTTAGTGAGAGCCTCTTCAACAAAGAATTTGTTGAGAAGCGATGTGAGGCGGTTGATTTTGCAAAGTGGGTCGATTTTATTAAACAGGATAAGAATTCGCCTGAGACGCTTGAAGACGTTACTGGCGTTGACCCTGATCTCATTCGTGGAGCTGCTCGACTGTATGCGCAACAAGGGAACTCTGCTATTTATTACGGGCTCGGCGTCACTGAGCATAGCCAAGGTTCTACGATGGTCATGGGTATCGCGAATCTCGCGATGCTAACTGGAAATATTGGACGGCCCGGTGTCGGTGTTAATCCGCTCAGAGGGCAGAACAACGTTCAGGGATCCTGCGACATGGGGTCATTCCCACATGAGTTGCCTGGATATCGCCATCTATCTGACTCGGTAACGAGAGAGTTGTTCGAAGGTGAGTGGGGAGTATCTTTGGATCACGAGCCAGGTCTTCGAATTCCAAATATGTTGGACGCGGCAGTCTCGAATGAATTTAAGGGTCTATATGTTCAGGGGGAGGATATAGCGCAATCGGATCCGAACACCTTGCATGTGACTGCAGCACTGGAGGCGATGGAGTGTGTTGTTATTCAGGACATATTCTTGAACGAAACTGCGAAGTATGCGCACGTTTTCCTCCCCGGCGCTTCTTTCCTAGAGAAGGATGGTACGTTTACCAACGCTGAGCGTCGAATTTCTAGAGTCAGGAAAGTAATGGAGCCACTCGGTGGAAAGGCCGATTGGGAAGGCACAGTGATGCTCTCAAATGCGCTTGGATACACCATGACTTACCAGCATCCATCGGAAATAATGGACGAGATTGCGAAGCTCACTCCAACATTCCATGGGGTAAGTTACGAGAAGCTAGATGCTTTGGGTAGTATCCAATGGCCCTGTAACGAAAATACGCCTGAGGGAACTCCTATCATGCATATCGATGAGTTCGTGCGTGGCAAAGGGAAATTCGTCATTACTGAATACGTTCCAACGAATGAGCGAGCAACGAGAAAGTTCCCATTGATACTAACCACTGGTCGTATTCTGTCTCAGTACAATGTCGGAGCGCAAACGAGAAGAACACCAAACGTCGTCTGGTTTGACGAGGATAGATTAGACATTCATCCAAGTGACGCAGAGGTGCGTGGTATCAAATCGGATGACTGGGTAGGGATCAGCAGTCGTGCTGGACAGACTGTACTTCGGGCTCGGGTGAGTGATCGTGTGCAACCTGGGGTGGTCTACACGACATTCCATTTCCCAGAGTCGGGTGCGAACGTGATCACAACGGATAATTCTGATTGGGCAACCAATTGTCCGGAGTACAAAGTGACTGCAGTTCAGGTTGAACCAGTAACCCAGCCTACGGAATGGCAAAAGCAGTTCCATCGATTCAATAAAGAGCAGCTCGAGTTGCTTGCGAAGGCCAGTGAAACTGTAAGCGCCTAAAAAAGAAAAAACGCAATCGATGTCGATTGAAAGTGTAGATGCTGTTGTAGCGTCGAACGCAGTTCGCTGGTCAGTAGGTAATGGTGTCGAGAGCGAGCGATGTCTGCTCGCCAATGAGGTTCCTCTATCGCTTGTCTACAATGGCGTTCCGTTTGCGGTCATGCTTGTGACTCCGCAGGATATTGAGAATTTCGTCCTGGGATTTAGTGTGACCGAAGGGATCATTGAGAAGGCTAGCGAAGTTGGTGGGATCGAGCTCGAAGAATCTTCCCTCGGTATTTCGGCCTACGTGAGTATTCCCGTTGAGAGAAGTTCTGCACTCGAAACTCGAAAAAAAAATCTGACAGGAAGAACTGGTTGCGGCTTGTGCGGTGAAGAGCTATTAGAGAATGCTGTTCGACCAATTGATCCGGTGAAAAATAAGAAAAAATTTTCAAATAGAAGTATTCAGAAAGCTGTTTCTGCTTTAGGTGTATTGCAGGTCCTCAATAAAGAAACTGGAACGGTGCATGCGGCTGCTTGGGCAAACAGCGAGGGTGAGATATTAGTTGTACGAGAGGATGTGGGGCGTCACAACGCCCTCGACAAGCTGATAGGCGTGTTACTGGAAACTGAAGTGGATTGTTTATCAGGTTTTGCGCTGGTCACGAGTAGAGCAAGTTATGAGATGGTACAGAAAGCCGCAAGCGTGAAAATATCGTTGTTAGCTGCTGTTTCTGGCCCCACCGATTTTGCTGTATGAACGGCCGAAAATTCCGGTTTGACTTTTATTGGATTTGCGCGGGATGGTCGGCAAACAATCTACGCGAATGCTGGCAGTATTGTGAATTGAGGAGAAATGAAGTGAAGAATGATCAGTTAATAAAAATGGTGAATGACATTACGAGTTTTTTTGCCTCTGACCCTGATCGAGAAGAATCCATAAACGGTATTCATGGCCACATCTCTCGTTTCTGGAATATTAAAATGCGAGAAGCCATCAAACAACATGTTAATGACGGAGGAGAGGGGCTGCCCGAGATCGCGGTGGAGGCGATACGCCGCCTAAAGTGATTGCCCGGAGTGAGATTTGGTTTAATCTGGAATAAATTTCAACGCGGTGCCGTTATTGCAATATCTGAGCCCAGTTGGGTTGGGACCATCCTCAAATACGTGGCCATGATGGCCGCCGCATCGAGCGCAGTGATATTCGGTACGCTGCATGAATAATTTTCGGTCTGATTTTGTTTCAAATGCGCCTGGTAGCGTTGTGTAAAAACTAGGCCATCCCGTTCCGCTGTCAAACTTCATATCTGATTTAAATAAGGGGGTCTCGCAACCAGCGCAGACATATTTTCCTGGACGATATTCTTTATTTAGGGGATGGCTAAAACTTCGTTCGGTACCTTCTTTCCGAAGTATATGAAACTCCTCTGGAGTCAAACATTCCTTCCATTCATCTTCGGTTTTTACGATTTTGTCCGTCATCTTGAAATCCCACCCATTAACTGCACGTCAACCATTGCTCCCGCGTCTAGTCTTCCAACATCGGTAGGTAGCACAATGAAGCAGTCCGCTTCACTCATGGAAGAGAGGATTCCTGAGCCTTGGTTTCCGGTAGTACGCACGGTTAACTCTCCGGTCGTAGAAGTAGTTAGTACGCCGCGCTGGAATTCCGTACGACCAGGCGCTTTTTTGATGGGCTCCGTACACTTCACTTTGAAAGTAGGAGTCTGTTTGAAATGTTTTTGGCCTTGCATGGTTTTCAACGCAGTTTGTACGAACTGATAAAACGTCACCATTACGGCCACAGGGTTTCCAGGGAGCCCAAAAAATTCGCATTTCTAATTTTTCCAAATGCAAGTGGACGACCTGGTTTCATCGCTATTTTCCAAAAAGCACTTCCCCGAGTTTGTCCAATATCTGTTTGACGAAATCCGCTTCGCCAACGGAGACGCCTCCACTCGTAATGACTACGTCTGCTATGTCGGCAGCTGACTGAAAAGCTGCCTCAACATCCTCAGGGGTATCCTTGATAACGCCCATATCGATTAACTCGCAACCTAATTCGCTGAGCATCCCAAATATGGTGTAGCGGTTACTGTCGTAAATCTGTCCATCCCCAAGGGGATTTCCAACGCCTACGAGTTCGTCTCCAGTTGAGAAGAAGGCTACTCGCAATTTTCGATAGACTGAAATCTCAGTGATCCCGAGTGACGCAATCATTCCAAGATCTGCAGGGCGTATTACCGATCCAGCTGTGATTGCGGCGGCACCTTGTTTTAGGTCTTCCCCCGCTTTTCGCGTGTTTGCCCCTAATGGAACGTATTCAATTGTTACTTGTTCTTCATTCCGTTCCGTTCGTTCCTGCATGATTACGGTATCTGCTCCGTCTGGGATAACCGCGCCAGTCATGATGCGAACAGCTTCGCCTTTTTCAACAGTACCCTTGAATGGTTGTCCCGCAAACGCGGTTCCTATAACCGTCAAAGAAGTTTTATTATTTTCATTTAGATCGCCAGCTCGGAATGCATAACCGTCCATCGCTGAATTATCATGTTGAGGAACATTGACTGGGGAAATCACATCTTCAGCAAGCACTCGGCCCAGGGCGTCACGTATTGAGAGTCGTTCTTTGCCCGTTACTGGATTTAAAAATTTTTGGATGTACTCACGAGCCTTATCGACAGGCATAGAGTTTGGGTCATAGTCGTTTTCTAGCGTGATTGAGTTAATCGTTTCTGTCATTATCTTATTTTCGCTAATATATAAATCATCCACCGATATAGGACATTTCTATTTTTTTGCGCTCTTCTTTATTGCTGAGGGTGCGGATTTCCGAATAATTATCGTCTCGCTTGGCCCAAGTTTTTTGGATCAGGTCGGCGATCTGCTCATCTGTCGCTCCAGCTCGTAGCAGTAATCGTAAATCCGTCCCTTGCGTTGCGAATAAGCAAGTATAAATAGATCCTTCCGCAGACAATCTCGCTCTAGTACAGGTGCTGCAGAATGCTTGTGTTACAGATGAAATGAAACCAATCTCACCGCCGCCATCCTTATATTTCCATCTCTCAGCGACTTCTCCTTGATAGTTGGGCTCTGCGGGCTCAATTGGAAAAACCTCATTGATTTGAGCTACTAAATCGCGAGAGGGAACTACGTTATCCATCTTCCATCCGTTGGTGTGCCCCACGTCCATGAATTCGATAAACCGAACAATATGTCCCGAATTTTTAAAATATCGAGCCATATCAATTACCGTGTGGTCATTTACACCTTTCTTTACAACCATATTTATCTTGATTGGTTTGAATCCGACGCGCTCAGCAGCTTCAATTCCCTCTAATACTTTTGCTACTCCAACATCCATGTCATTCATCAACTTAAAGATCTCATCGTCAAGAGAATCTAGGCTGACAGTAATCCGTTTCAGTCCAGCGTCTTTTAATATTTTTGCTTTCTGGGTGAGCAAAGTAGCATTGGTTGTAAGTGTGAGGTCAATGCTTGAGTCATTCGCAAGCATTTGAATCAGTACTTCTAACTGCTTTCTCAGCAAAGGCTCACCGCCAGTGATACGAATTTTTTCGACGCCCAAGGATTTGAAGATATTCACCAGTCGATTGATTTCATCGAAGGACAAGAGTTGATTACGATCGAGAAACTTAAAATCGCGGTCGTAGACGCTCTTAGGCATGCAATATGTACACCTAAAGTTACAACGGTCGGTAACGGAAATTCGCAGATCTTTTAAAAGTCTTTTCCGTGTATCTTTTTGTAGCATGTGGATGAGTGAAAACGCTTGCAATCTTGGTGGTTAGTTTTGTGGCATCATTATATACGAATGAACACAACGGATGCGGTTGGAAGTGTCGCCCGCACGAATTGAAAGGCCTGAGAGATTTACATGAAATTGAAGCTAGTATTCCTTGCGAAGTTAAGGGAGCGTTTTGGCGCAGCTGAAGAAATATTGGTAGTGGACTCGGAGAGCCCCACCGTTAGTGACATCATCAATTTACTCGTCGCACGTGGCGGAGCTTGGGCTGAAGAATTGTCTATGGATCGATCCTACCGTATAGCAGTGAATCAAGAGATGGGTGGCTTTGATACCCTTGTCGGGGATGGCGATGAGCTGGCGATTTTTCCGCCGGTCACTGGTGGATAGGGAATGAGTGTACGCGTCCAATTTGAAGATTTTGATGTGGGTGCGGAGATTTTTCGTATTCGACAAAGTAACAAGAAAGTTGGAGCAGTAGCGAGTTTCGTTGGAGTGGTACGAGATTTAAATGAGGGTGATGAGGTTTCAACGTTGACTCTGGAGCACTACCCAGCGATGACTGAAAAGGCCCTTTTGGAAATAGAGGCCGAAGCTAAAAAGCGATGGGATATTTATGACTCTCTCGTTGTTCATCGAGTAGGAACCCTTAAACCATTGGATCAAATCGTTCTTGTTGTTGTCTCTAGCGCACACCGCGGTGAAGCTTTTAAGGCGTGCGAATTTTTGATGGATTATCTGAAGACTAAAGCCCCTTTCTGGAAAAAAGAGGGCACGCCTAGCGGAGACCGCTGGGTCGACGCGAGATCATCGGATGATGCTGCCGCCGAGCGGTGGAAGTGATCCAGACCTTAATAAGCTAATCCGATGGAACTCAAACCGCAGCTTCGTATTAGTTTTCGTAAGTCTATTGCGATGGGGCCGGGAAAGGCCGCCCTTCTTGATGCAATTGAAAGTACCGGTTCCATATCAGCGGCTGCGAGAGAGCTAGGGATGTCTTATCGCCGAGCGTGGGTTCTTGTGGACACCATGAATACTTGTTTTGTAGCGCCGCTTGTTGAGACTCTTACGGGTGGCACGCAGGGTGGAGGGGCTAAAGTGACCGATTTTGGCAAAGATGTGTTACGGCGCTATCGGAGCATGGAGAAGCGAGCAGGTCGTAGTGTCAGTGCCGAGATGGAAGAGTTCTCAAACTTAATGAAATGACAGTCCTTGACACACATCGCTATATCGGATTTAATATAACGAGGGTACAGGAATACTTGAAATACTCCTCTTTGAGGAACGGCAAAAAGAAGCTTAAGTGAAAAACAGCGCCATTCGGATATGGCGCTGTTTTCACATTAAAAACAGTTATTTATACGTTTATTTGAAAGTGTATTTATAAGTGGATTCAGGCCTTTCTATTAGTCTCGAGCAGGTCTTGGTGCCCTTGATGTTAAGCCTGAAGGTCGCTGGAACTGCGACACTTTTTTCCACAATTTTTGGCGTCTCGGTGGCGTTGCTTGCTGCTCGGAAGAAATTTTGGGGCAAAGAAATTCTTGATGCAGTAATGACACTTCCAGTGGTTTTACCGCCGACGGTTTTGGGATATTACCTTCTAGTGCTTTTGGGTCGAAATGGACCTATCGGTGGGTGGTTACAAGAGATATTTTCGATTACCTTGATCTTTACTTGGCAGGGGGCCGTCATCGCAGCCTCAGTAGTCGCATTTCCGCTCGTTTACAAATCGTCCCGTGCGGCATTTGAATCCGTGTCAGGGAAGTTCGAGGATGCGGCGCGGGTATTGGGTCAAACCGAATTCATGGTTTTTGTTCGAGTCACACTTCCACTAGCTTGGAGAGGAATCTTAGCAGGGGCAATGTTGTCTTTTGCGAGAGCGCTTGGTGAGTTCGGTGCGACGCTTATGGTTGCGGGTAGCCTTCCTGGTAAAACGCAAACGCTCTCCATCGCGGTATATGAGGCGGTTCAAAGCGGGGATGACTATGTGGCTAATTTTCTTGTGATCATCACCTCAATCGTTTGTGTCTGGTTCTCCTTGCGTCGAATTATTTTCTGCGTCCCAAGTATGTATCGGAGTAGCCCGACATGAGAATCGATTTTTCGGCTAAGAAGCGACTTCACTCCGGAGGGCATCAGTTCAATTTGGATGTAGAGTTTTCGAGTGAGGAAGACATCACGGTTATTTTTGGTCCATCTGGTGCTGGTAAAAGTTTAGTTTTGAAAATGATCGCGGGCCTTGAAAAACCCGACCAAGGGTCTGTAAAGATTGATCGCTCGGTAATGTTTGATTCCGCTCAAAGAATCGATATGGCGTCGCGCGAGAGAAACGTCGGGTACCTCTTTCAAGACTATGCACTTTTCCCACATTTGACCGTCGAGGAAAACATAAATTTTTCAAGCAGAAGAGCGCTACTGACGTCCTCGAGAAAAGATGAGGCGAGACTTCGAGAACTCCTCGATGTTTTTCACTTAGAAGAACTTTCAAAAAAATATCCAGCTCAGTTATCGGGAGGGCAGCGACAGCGGGTTGGGCTGGCTAGATCGCTCATGCTCCGTCCCTCAATATTATTGCTGGATGAGCCGTTCGCAGCGCTGGATCCACTTTTGCGAATACGTATGCGGGAGGAGCTTAAAAAACTCAAAGATTGTTCTCGATTCCTGTTTTGATCATTACGCACGATCCCCAAGATGTTGCAGAACTCGCACAGCGACTGATCTTGATGGATAACGGCGTTGTGAAAGATATCGTAGCTTTGATTGGTGCCCCGTATCGAGATCTTGAAGGGAAACCAATTCGTCCAAAAATCAGAGAGTTACTCCTTAGCGCAACGGGCGCATTAGATGAGTAGAGCGCTCAGCATGTGGTTTCGATCTTTAAGTATTGCAGTCGTTCTTTGGATGTTTCCGCTTATAGGTCTCGCAAATGAATTAATTGTCTCCGCCGCATCGAGCTTAACAAACGTCATGAATGAGGCAGCTGCGCAATTTGAAAAATCTCATCCTGGAAGTAAAGATCATTTTAAATTTTGCGAGCTCAGGTACTTTATTGAGACAAATCGAGCGAGGCGCTCCAGTCGATGTTTTTGTGTCTGCGGACTCAGAGACAATGGATGTTGCGGTCCGAAAAGATCTAGTCGTTGACAGTGCCGTTCGAATATTTTCGAAAAATAAGTTGGTAATGTTGGTTCGATCTGACCTCGATATCGGTGATATTCGCTCGCTCGATAACGGATCGGTTAAGCGTATAGCGATTGGACACCCCAGGAGCGTGCCAGCTGGTCGTTATACCCAGAAAATATTGGAAAAGGCCGGAATGTGGGAAAAGATTTCGAATAAGTTTATTTATGCACAAAACGTGCGACAGTGCCTTGATTATGCGACGAGAGGCGAGGTCGATGTCGCGTTCGTATATATCACGGACTCGCTTCTGGTTCAAAACAAACTTCGAGTGGTGCCAATCGAGGATGCAAGTTTAGATATTCAATATCCGATGGCGATTGTTAAAACAACGAATAACCCAGTTTTGGCCCAAGATTTCGTCGACTTTTTAAGTTCTGAGACCATGGATGACTTATTAAAGCGTAATGGGTTTTTTAGATAGGGCATACTAACGTTTATGATAACTAAGCTCGTAGCGATTGGAGTCGGAGCGGCCGGTGGAGCCTGGCTCCGGTGGGGATTGGGGGTTGCGCTAAACGCTGTACTTCCGAATATCCCGCTTGGAACATTTGTCGCGAATATGACGGGTGGTTTTCTGATCGGATTGGCTGTCGAATTTTTTTCGCAAAATGTTCAACTACCTCCGGAGTGGAAGTTATTTTTCATTACTGGGTTTTTGGGTGCATTAACCACCTTTTCGAGTTTTTCCGCAGAGGCTGTTCATCTTTTGCAGACGGGGAGAGCGGGGTGGATGTTGTTGCTCATAGGGATGCACGTAATTGGTTCGATCCTGATGACGATCATCGGGATGTACTGCTTCCGAACTTTCTTTGGAGCTTAGACTCCCGGAGAGGTTATTTTTCCTGCAGCGCTAAAGTCGTTAGACGTATTTTTATTACTCGATTCGTCATCACGCTTTTTCATCACAAACCCTTGATATCCTTTATCGACAACATCTTGGCAAATTGCGCGGTAGCGAACCATTCCGCCTGCGTAAGGCATAAATACGCGCGGCTTACCTGGAACATTTGCACCTAAGTACCAGGAGTGTTTTGCAGTTGGCAATAAAGTCGCTGCTGCAGCCTCATTGACATGTGCCACCCATTTTTCCGCGGACTCTACATCGGTGTCGCAAGATATAAATTCATGCTTTTCCATGTAAGCAATGCAGTCTCGTATCCACTCGGCGTGTTGCTCGATTGGAACTGGCATATTGCATAGTACCGATGGACTACCCGGTCCAGTAATGGTGAATAGGTTCGGAAACCCAGGCGTTTGTAAGCCAAGATAAGTTTTGGGTCCTTCAGCCCAAGCATGCTTTAAGGTCTTTCCTTCCGCGCCCTGAATGTCGATTTGGAAAAACTTGCCCGTGATCGCATCAAAGCCCGTCGCAAAGACGATGACATCAAATTGTTTTTCACCGCTTTCGGTTTTAATTCCAGATTTAGTAATTTCTACGATGGGGTCTTTTCTAAGGTCTACGAGTGAAACATGTTTTTGATTAAAGGTCTCGAAGTAATGCGTATCAATGGGTGGTCGTTTTGCCGCGTATGGATGATCAATCTCGGCAAGAGAATTCGCAGTGCCCTGATCGTTAACGGTGTCGCGAATTTTTTGTTTCAAAAATTCGGCGGCAGTGTCATTTGCTGTTTTGTTAACAATGAGATCTTGGAAGCTTGCTCGAAATTGTAATCCACCTTTTTCCCAGGCGGCTTCGTAAATGCTCTGCCTGTCTTCTTCAGATACATCAAAGACCTTAGTATTAGAAATTCGAAATGGATGACCATTCGGTGTCGATTGGATGATGTCTTTCAGTTCGGCGTAGTTTTCTTTCACATATGCTTTGAACTCTGCATTTAGTGGGCCATTGCGTGCAGGCACACTGTAATTTGCGGTTCGTTGAAAAACGGTGAGCGTTTTCGCAGTCTCTGCAATGACTGGCGCGGCTTGAATTCCGGTCGATCCCGTACCGATTTGTGCAACCCGTTTGCCTTTAAAGTCCACTCCATCATGCGGCCATTGGCCCGTGTGATACCACTCGCCCTTGAATTGGTCTAAGCCAGGAATGTTCGGGATGTTCGCTGAGGATATACATCCAATGGCGGTAATCAGGTATTTCGTTTCAAAAATTTCCCCACTCTCGGTTGTCACAACCCATTGCGCACTCTCTGCCTCGTACTTAGCAGATACGACTTTTGTGTTGAATAAAATATCTTTTCTCAGATCCAGTTTTTTGGCGACGAAATTTAGATAGGCCCGTATCTCATCCGGTTGAGGATAACGTTCGCTCCATTCCCATTCCTTGTAGAGCTCCTCGGAGAAAAGGTAACAATACGAATGACTTTCCGAATCACAACGTGCCCCTGGATAGCGGTTCCAATACCAAGTTCCACCAAGATCTGCTCCAGTTTCTACGACAGTAGTATTGAGTCCCAATTGATCTCTCAGGAGGTGGAGTTGGTATAGCCCTGAAAATCCAGCGCCTATCACCAATGCGTCTATCTTTTGTACTTTCTTGGACATCTGGTTTTTAATAATCGTCTCGTAAGTAATCCACCGCAGATTAGCGTTCAATCGATGCGTAGATTTCGTTTATTACGCTCCTCGTAGCTAGTATAACCTCTGATGCAGTAATTCCCACTGGTGCTCCAAGTCTCTCGAGAAGGCGATCGCCTGCAAGTCCGTGGATATGCACTGCAGAAAGTAGCGCCGCATGTGGGCTCGATCCTTGGCAAATTAATGCTGCGATCAAACCTGCTAATACATCGCCCATACCCGCAGCTGCTAGTCCTGGGTTCCCGCTGGTATTGATAAACCAATCACCAGAATTAAATGCGCAAACGCTCCCAACACCCTTTAAAACAACGTCGCAATTTAACTCTTCTGCTAGATCCAAGGCGCTATGTATACGATTGTGTTGTACTTCCGGTACGGTGGTCTCCAGAAGTGTTGCCGCCTCTCCGGGGTGAGGCGTGATGACATCTGGCGCCTCTCTTTTGGATAGCATGGTTTTAAGAACCTTAGCCGTTCCAATAATGTTGAGGGCATCGGCATCTAGAACGACTGGGGTATCTTTTTTTAAAACAGACCGCAACACATGCTCAGCAGATTTTGAAGTGCCAAGTCCGGGTCCTATGACGATACAGTCGAATCTTTCATTCTCCAGTACAGCGCGTAATGGCTTCACCATAATTTCTGGCTGACTCCAATCGACGCGGTCAACTTCTTCCAAAAAACCAATCGTTACAGAACCAGCGCCGGAAAATAGGGCTGCTCGTGCTGCGAGAACGGCAGCGCCCGTCATACCCGGCGCACCGCCCACCACAAGTAGTCTCCCATGCTGCCCCTTGTGACTATTTAATTTTCGGGTTGGGATTGACGACTTAACAATATCCAAACCGATGAGGTGACCAAAATCTTGCGATGCAGGGGCACTCGTCTGCCCCAGCATGTCCAGGAAAACCTCACCGCTCATGTCGGGGCCATCTCTTGTGAAAAGGCCAGCTTTGTATCCCAAAAAAGTTAGGGTGTAGGTGGCGCGGATACATGCGCCGAGAATTTCGCCTGAATCCGCATTTAATCCCGTTGGAATATCTAGTGCCAGTACCGGTTTATCCAGGATATTGATCTGATTTATTACATCAATTAACGCATCGCTTAAGGCGTGAGAGACGCCAATACCGAAGATGCCATCCACGATGAAGTCGTATTCTTGATCGCGCTCTAATTCTTTTGTAATTGCTATATCCAGCTGGGATAGCTCATCAAAAGCATTCTGGGCGTCTGGGGGTCTTTTTTTGTTTGGCTCTACCAGCATCAATGTGACGTGATGGAATGACCGTGCTAAGTGTTTAGCTGTAACAAATGCGTCTCCACCGTTATTGCCCGGTCCGGCCAATACGAGAATATTTTTACATCCGTCTGGCGAAATGCGTTGAATAAGTTCTGCCGCCGCGTAGCCAGCTCTTTCCATGAGCGGAGGAGTCGGCTCTTTTGCGAGTGCTGCTGCCTCTATTTCCCTGACGTGCTTGCTTTGATAAACCGGAATGGTATGCATATGTTTAGTATATGTTACGTTCGGCTATACGAGTAGGAATTGTCTTTTGTCCGCTATAATCACGCTTTCTCATATTTCAAATCCACGAATCTAATGTCGCAGCTTTTATTCTTGAGAGGTCATAGTGCTGTTTCTAGTTTTCGACTCAAGAAGTTCCTCAATGCGATACAGGAAATAGTACCGAAAGTTATAGGTATTAAGGCTGACTTTTGGCACTTTGTAAAATTATCGTCAGAATTATCGAACGCGGACCAACGAACGTTAGAACGAATTCTGACCTATGGCGCAGCCGAGCGTGGGCGAAGGGGCGTCCAATGGAATCCGAATTTTGTGGTGATCCCGAGACTTGGTTCCATTTCTCCTTGGTCAACGAAGTCGACTGACATCGCAAAAGTTTGTGGGCTCCAGCAAGTACTTCGAATTGATCGAGGGATTGGTTGGAAGGTGGTGACGAAGAATAACGCCTTGCTGTCTAATAAAGAAAGACTAGCTGTTACTTCTGTCCTGCATGATCGAATGACTGAAACAGTGCTTCTGGATATTTCCGACGTGGAGAAATTATTCTCGCAGTTTGATCCGAAGCCATTGAGTGAAATTGACGTATTAAACGCCGGTATCAGTGGGCTCGAGGCCGCGAATCTTGAGATGGGGCTCGCGCTATCTGAGGATGAGATCGATTATTTATTTGAGAGTTACAAGAAAATCAATCGCAACCCGACTGATGTAGAGCTCATGATGTTCGCTCAGGCAAACTCGGAGCATTGTCGTCACAAGATTTTTAATGCTGATTGGGTTATTGATAGTAAAAAGCAGGAGAACTCATTATTCAAAATGATCCGCGAAACACACCGCAGAACTCCTCAGGGGACGGTTGTTGCTTACTCGGATAACTCAGCCATTATGGAAGGGCGTAGAGTCTCCAAGTTTCGGCCGAATAAAAATTCTGTGTATGGATGGAATCAAGATGAGTTGACCCATACTTTGATGAAGGTGGAAACGCATAACCATCCTACCGCGATTTCTCCATTCGCAGGCGCTGCTACCGGGTCTGGTGGGGAAATTCGAGATGAAGGTGCAACTGGTAAAGGCGCGAAACCAAAAGCTGGGCTCACCGGTTTTTCTGTCTCGAGTCTTCGCATTCCAAATCAAGGTGAGCCATGGGAAGTAAAAAACATTGGAAAACCGGATCGTATTTCCTCTGCATTAGACATCATGATAGATGGACCGATCGGTGGGGCTGCGTTCAATAACGAGTTTGGACGGCCTAACTTATTTGGTTACTTTCGAACGTTTGAACAAAAAGTTTCGGGTGTGACACGCGGATATCACAAACCGATCATGCTTGCGGGCGGCATTGGAAACATCACGGATAGCCAATGTTTTAAAGAAGAGTTCGGAAAAGGCACGTTATTGGTTCAGTTGGGCGGACCAGGGATGTTGATCGGTATGGGAGGTGGAGCCGCTTCGAGTATGGCGACTGGGACCAACGATGCGGATCTCGATTTTGATTCGGTTCAGAGGGGAAATCCTGAGATTCAACGTCGTTGTCAGGAAGTCATTGACCGATGCTGGGCATTGGGACAAGAAAATCCGATCGTGTCGATCCACGACGTGGGCGCTGGGGGACTGTCAAATGCACTCCCTGAGCTTGTAAACGATGCGGGTTGCGGTGCTCGAGTGAACTTGAGAGATATCCCGTCTGAGGAGCCAGGAATGACTCCTATGCAAGTATGGAGCAATGAAGCTCAAGAGCGTTACATGTTAGCGGTTGATCCCGCTCGCTTTGAGGATTTTCGTGCTCTGTGCGAACGCGAGCGATGTCCGTTTTCTGTATTAGGTACTGCTACAGATGATGGAAAATTAGTTGTCAGCGATAAATTATTTGGCAATGCGCCGGTGGACTTAGATCTATCGGTTGTTTTGGGTAAGCCACCAAAAATGACAAGGGATGTTCGTCGTGTAAAAGTAAATCTCCCTGTTTTAGATGTAGGGCGAATTATGGTTTCAGACGCCATCGAAAGGGTGCTTTCGTTTCCGGCGGTTGCTGATAAAACATTCTTGATTTCGATAGGTGATCGCAGTGTCGGTGGATTGTGTTCGCGTGATCAGTTTGTGGGTCCGTGGCAAGTTCCAGTGAGTGATGTAGCTGTTACAACCATGGGGTTTGATTCCTATGCAGGCGAGGCATTTACCGTCGGCGAGCGAACTCCGTTGGCTTTGATCGATGCTCCTGCTTCAGGGCGTATGGCAGTCGGTGAGGCAATCACCAATATCGCCGCAGCGAATTTAGCCGGGAATCCAATCGATAAAATTATCAGCAAATTGGATGGCACCTGCGGGACATCCTGGCGAGGATGCGAACTTATTCGATACGGTGAAAGCTGTCGGCATGGAGCTTTGCCCAGCGTTGGGAATTAGTATTCCTGTGGGTAAGGATTCGATGTCCATGAAAACCTCTTGGGAGGACAAAAAAGGAAAACGGGAAGTGGTGTCACCGGTTTCGCTCATTATCTCGGCGTTTGCTCCGGTTGAAGATGTGCGAAAAACGCTCACACCTCAGCTTGTAGCGGATGTTGATACATCGTTGATGCTTATCGATTTAGGTTGTGGGAAGAATCGCCTTGGTGGGTCGGTCCTTGCTCAGACCTTTAATCAGCTCGGAAACCAAAGTCCAGATCTAGATGATCCTAAGGCGATGAGAGGTTTTTTTGATGCGATCCAGTCGCTCAATAACCTCTCGCTCATTCAGGCGTATCACGATCGTTCAGATGGTGGATTACTTGCAACCATAGCTGAAATGATGTTTGCGTCACACATTGGTGTCACGCTCGATCTGGGATCGGATGACAAGAAGGAAATTATTCTTTCAAAGCTCTTCGCAGAAGAGCTCGGTGCGGTGATCCAGGTAAAAGATAAAGATCTTCCCGCGGTTCAAAAGATTTTCAGAAAGTATGGTTTAGAAGCCTATGTATCGAAGCTCGGTCGAATTAACAAGCAGGGTCGTCTAAACATCAACGCGGGTTCTAAACAGGTTTACAGCGCATTGGGTCATGAGTTGCGTCGAGTGTGGTCGAAGGTGACGTATAGCATCCAGAGCTTACGTGATAACCCAGACTGTGCGAAACAAGAATATGACCAGATTTTAGAGTTAAATGACCCCGGTTTACATACAAAACTTACGTTCAACAATAATCCGAACGTTACCAAAACCACCAAGTCTCGTAGCTCTCGACGTCCCCGTGTGGCGATTCTGAGAGAGCAAGGGGTGAATGGTCAGATCGAGATGGCAGCAGCCTTTGATCGAGCAGGTTTTGAAGCCACTGATGTTCATATGACTGATATCTTGTCGAAGCGAGTCAGTCTCGATAGCTTCGTTGGTCTCGCTGCCTGTGGTGGTTTTTCTTTTGGGGATGTATTGGGGGCAGGCGAGGGTTGGGCGAAATCCATTCTGTTTAATCCAGTGGCGAGAGCGGAATTCGAAAAATTTTTCAAGCGACAAGATACCTTTGCGTTAGGGGTCTGTAACGGATGTCAGATGATGTCGAATCTGCGCGAGATTATTCCGGGAACTGAGCATTGGCCGCACTTTGTACGCAATCGATCAGAGCAATTTGAGGCACGCTTTGTGATGACGGAGATTGGGAAGAGTCCATCGATTTTTTTCAAGGGCATGGAGGGTTCGAGGATCCCAGTCGTGACTGCGCATGGTGAGGGATTCGCGGAGTTTAATTCAGCGAAACAACTATCTCAGGCAAGACCGTATGTTTCGTTACGTTACGTGGATAATTTCGGAAACGTTACAGAAACTTATCCATTGAATCCGAACGGTTCACCAGAGGGAATTACGGGCTTAACGTCGCGGGATGGGCGTTTCACGATTATGATGCCGCATCCCGAGCGGGTATTCCGATCCGTCCAAAATTCTTGGCACCCGAAAGAGTGGGGCGAGGATGCCCCTTGGATCGAGATGTTCCGAAATGCGCGACGATGGGTCGCCTAGGTCTTACTTAGTTTTTCGGGTTTAATTTTTCAATAGTCGATTGATCACGAAGTTTTGTGATGAAATCGTCACGCGCTTTTCCGACTAGTTCTTTTTTGATTTGATCTTGAATATCCTCGTAGGGTGGGAAGTCCGATGCGCGGATATCCGTCACTTGGATGACGTGATAGCCGTAATTGCTGAGAACTGGGGTAGCAGAGACTGCTCCTTTTGCTAATTGCACCATCCCATCCGAGAAGGGTTTTACAAATCGGTTTGGAGAGGACCAACCCAGATCTCCGCCTGAGTCCTTCGTGCTGGTGTCAGTCGAAAATTCTTTTGCAAGATCGCTAAATTCAGAGCCTGAATTTAGCTTTTCGATAATACTATTGGCGGTCTCGATATCATCCACCAAAATATGTCGCACCAAATATTCTTTTTCCTCTAATTTGGCATTCTCTTTTTTAAGCGAGCATACTCAGTTCGCTTTTGATCTTCTGTCGGCTCTGACTCATCGACCAGTTGTTTAAACAGCATGTTGATCAAAAGTTGCTCTTTTGTCGTCGCCATTTGGAGTTGATAGTCTCGGTTCGAGTCAAGCTGGCGTTTGAGTGCCTCTTGAGCAAGAATTTCTCGAGTAATGACAACCTCGAGTAAATCGTTTCTAAATTGTGGAGTATCTTGTTGCTGACTCTGACTCGTTTGGCTTTTTACAAGCATCTCAAAGTAATCTTTTGGTATTTCAACTCCATTCACGATAGCAATTGGATCGGTATCGTCTGCGTTGGCGTTGGCGGTACTCAGAGAAAATAAGTAGAGCGAAACAATATTTTGAAATTGTCGAAATTGAGTTCATGAAGTTGACCTGTATGTCTTAAGGTTATTGGGACGTTTTTTTATTAGTCGGTCTCAGAAGGTGTTAACGCACGTATCGATAGTGCGTGGATTTGGTGTGGCATCAAATCTGAGAGCTTGTCGTAAATCATTCGGTGGCGTTTTACGGTCATTAGACCTTCGAATTTTGAGGAAACAATGAATAACTCGAAATGCCCACCGCCGGTTTCTCGTACGCCGGCATGTCCTGCGTGCGCAGCACTATCGTCAAACACATCGATTTCTGAAGGGTCTAGATCGGCGAGTCGATCCTTTATTAATTCAACCAGCATCTCACGGCACCGTTTTATTGAAAGGTCTAACGTCAACACTCTCAAAAACACCTTGTGTTACATAAGGGTCAGCGTTGATCCATGCTCTGGCATCCTCTAGACACTCAAATTCGGCGATGATGAGGCTACCGGAAAAACCCGCTGGACCTGGGTCTGGACTATCAATCGCGGGCATTGGTCCTGCGGCAACAATTCTTCCGTCATCCACCATCGCTTGAATACGCGATAGATGTTCTGCTCTAACTTTTTTTCTTTTCTCAAGGCCATCTGGGGCTTCATGTCCAATGATTGCGTACAGCATTACTTATTTCCTTCCTCGGGCAACTTAATATGTTTCGAGAGCAAGACGGCCTGTCCCAACGCAAAGAGAATTAATAATCCCATACCCCCGAATAGCTTGAAGTTGACCCACGTATCGGTATCAAAATTAAATGCAAAATAAAGATTAAGGACTCCCATAAAGATAAAAAACGCCACCCAACTGAAGTTTACTCGTCTCCAGAGTCCATCGGTCAGGCTCATTTGAGAGCCCATCATGGTCTTGATGAGATTTTTATTAAAGACAAGATCTGCGACAAATAAAATTATCGAGAAAGCCCAGTACAAAGCGGTGGGTTTCCATTTGATAAAAGTTTCATCTTTGAGTAGCAGTGTTGCGCCTCCGAGAATGATAATCACCGCAAGGTTTATGATCATCATCTTTTCGATTCGACCGCGCCTTAGCCAAGACCAGCCAGCCTGCAAGATCGTCGCAACGATTGCGGCGGCAGTGGCAGCCATAATTCCGTAGGCCTTAAAAGCAAAAAAGAAAATGATGATTGGGAAAATTTCAAATAAGAATTTCACGAGGACTCCATTACGGGACGGGTTTGTCTGAGCTCTTTGGTATTGTAAACCGAAGTGACGGTCTAGGCGGATCGCCGACCGTTTTAAATGAAATTTCGTTATCCTATAACTTGAAAATGACTGTTTATTTGGAGGGGGATGAATCGTGGGTAAAAATGCACTGGTAAAGCTCGTCAATTATTCGGAAGCTACCAAAGAGGCGCGTGAGGTCTTCGATGACATTATGAAGACTCGAGACACAGAGTTCGTTAATAACGTCTGGAGAGCGCTCGCTTCCTATCCGCCTGCACTCAAGCACTTCTGGGAGAATATGAAGGACGTGATGTTAAAGCCTTCGAGATTAGATCCGCTAACCAAGGAGCTTATCTATCTCGCCGTTAGTATCACGAATAACTGTACTTACTGTATTAATACGCATACGGCTGCCGCGCGCAAGAAGGGGTTGGATGATGAGCTTTTAGGTGAGCTCAATGAAATCGTGGCGCTAGCAAATGCAGGCAATCGACTCGTGATTGGATATCAGGTTCCTGTGGATGAAGTCTTTGCATCAAAACAAAAGGCGACTCCTTGGAAAAAACCTAAAACTGCAAAAAAAATCGCGAAGAGTGCAGTCAAGAAAGCGAAAGCCAAAAAGGTGAAATAAATGTCTGTCATTGATGCACTCAGTAATCGATATAGTTGTCGCCGCTTTAAACAGGATGCGGTGCCGATTGATCTCATACATAAAATACTAACGGCGGCACAAAAAACCCCGTCGTGGTGTAACACGCAGCCGTGGGATGTGCATGTTGTCTCGGGTGAAGCGCTTCAAACGTTATCGGAGAAATTAGAGAAACAAGCTGCGTCTGGTGTTACTCCCAATCCCGATTTCTTGTTCCCAGAGCGCTACGAGGGAGACTACCGCGATCGTCGTAAAGTGTGTGGTTTGCAGCTTTATAAATCCGTGGGAATCGAAAAAGGAGACGCGGAGCGCACACGTGATCAGGCTTTGGAGAACTTTCGATTTTTCGCGGCACCTCACGTGATGTTTTTAACGGTCCCGAGTGAGCTCGGAGTTTATGGGGCCGTAGATTGTTGGCTCTACGTTTCATCTTTTATGTTGGTTGCTAACGAGCTGGGGGTTGCAACCATTGCGCAAGCGGCACTGGCGAGTTATCCGGATGTTGTTCGTGAAGCGCTTAATATCGGAAAAGAACGACATCTCGTGTGCGGAATCTCTTTTGGTTTTGAAGATACGACGCACCCGATCAATGGCTACCGAACCGAGCGAGAATCCATTGCTTCGGTTGTAAAATTTATTCAATAGAAAGCATTAAATGGCGATACGAAAAATAGAGCGTGTGATCCAAGGGGTGGCAACCAGTGATGGAGCAGGGGTAAAGCTCAAACGAAGCATCGGTTCAACGCAATTTGCGCGCATCGATCCTTTTCTAATGCTCGATGAATTTTTCTCAGACAACCCTGATGATTACATAGCAGGTTTCCCGTCTCACCCGCACCGAGGTTTCGAGACCGTGACGTATATGCTCGATGGTCATATGCGTCACGAGGATAGTGTTGGCAATAAAGGGGATCTGGGGCCGGGTGATGTGCAATGGATGAGTGCGGCGCGTGGAATTATCCATTCCGAGATTCCTCAGCAAACAGAGGGTCGTATGCGAGGCTTTCAGCTCTGGATTAACCTGCCTGCCACACACAAAATGAAGGACCCGTCCTACAAAGATGTCCCAGCGGTAAGTATTCCGGTGGTAGATCTCGAGTACGGCGGTCAGGTTAAGGTTATCGCCGGAAGCTTTAGTTCTGGAGGCTCGGTGACGTCAGGGCCGGTGCCGGTCTCTCCGACAAACCCCGTGTTTTATGATGTGGATTAGAAGACGGGGGGAAGTTTGAATTACCGATAGCGGCAAATCGCGGTGCGTTTCTCTACCTATACGAAGGAAACTTATCGATAGGTGAGGATCGTTCCGGTATCAGAAAAAGCACTGCTGTGATTCTCTCGAATGGCGAGGAAATTCTTTTAACTGCGGGAGAGGGTGGTGCACGATTTTTGTTTTTGGCAGCCGATCCGATTAACGAACCCGTTGTTCAGTACGGCCCCTTTGTCATGAATACTCGAGAGGAAATCGATCAGGCGATCCAGGATTACCAGAGTGGTCGACTTACGCAGTAAGTTAAACCGCGGGCGGTTCGATCCAATTGTGAAGAGCAAGTCCGCCATCGACGGGGATCGTGGCTCCCGTGACATAACCAAAGAACCTGTCGCAAACGAGCGCTAGTGCAACGTTTGCGACGTCCTCTGGTGTCCCTAGTCGACCCATGCTTGTACAGGCTTCTAGGCGCTCGATACCTGAAGCAGCGGCATTGAATCCCCTCCGGGGATCGCACCTGGAGCAATCGCATTCACTCGAATTCCATGTCGACCCAGGGACTTGGCCAGCTCTTTCATGACCATGGTCTGTGCTGCCTTCGAAGCGCTGTAGTGCGGTAGGTTCCTTGGTGTTTCTGCGTGAAGCGATGTGGTGAAAACGATGTTTCCCGGTTTATTTTTTTCGATAAGTTTTTTAGAAACATGTCTCGCGATCAAAAAACCGGCAGACACATTTACCGCAAGCATTTCATCCCAGGTTTCCTCCGATACCGAATCCACTACGTCTTTTTCCAACCGTCGTGGGCTCGCGCAGTGGATAAAACAGGTAATCAGATCGTCTTTGATGGCATCGATCAGTCGCCGCTGTTCAGTTTTGTTACTAAGATCTGCTTGGATGTAGCGAGAGTTAGATTTATTGTGAGAAAGGCTCGCTAAGGTCGATTCACATCCCTCTTGGTTGATATCGGTAAGAATTAAATTTGCTCCTTCGGCAGCAAACGTTTTTGCCATTGCCGCGCCGATCCCATTTCCAGCGCCAGTGATTAGTGCGGTTTGGCCTTCGAGGAGACCTTGATGCGTCGATTGGTTCATCGCTTAATCAAAGAGGGCGTTTAGTTTTCTTTCGTTTGCGGCAGCCCATTTTTTATTCCAGTCTTCTCCTAAAAAATCGACCTCACTGCCGTTCGCCTCAAAGAATTTGTTTGGCATTAAAAACATTCCAAGTAGTGTCACACCTTGCGGGTCCCGCCCATGCTTTATGGCGACTTCCCGCTGGTCTCCAGACGAATTCGCCTGCGTGACAACTGCCTTCATCGCAAACGAGGCTTCCATCCAAGATCCAGGTTTGCTCGATCTGTACATGTTCATGATCTGGGAGTACTGAACCGCATTCCATTTTCATGAGAAGGGTGAGTAAGCCACTCGAGGGTTCTACGAGCAGAGTTTTGGTTTGAATTCCCTCATAACGTGTGGACTCCCACGGAATGGAGTTCGCCTGGATAAAGCGTGAGGCCATCGGCGGAAGTTTTTTATGATCCTCAGTAAGCGCTGGCGTAAAAGCATTCATAAGTATCGACCCTAGTTGGCGTTTGTAGCAGTGTACTGAAAATTGAACTCGGGGATTTGTTGTTTTGTCTGAGAGGTTTGGTTTTTGTTAAATTACGCACCCTTTGTGGGTAAGAGTATATTTAGGAGAATTGAGTGCGCGCGTTATTGTTTAGCTTATGTTTGGTTTTTGTAGTCTCGGGTTGTGAGTCCACGAACTGGAATAGGCCTGGGGTGAAGTACGACCAAAAGCTTGTGCGCGCTGATAAGGCCGATTGTAGAAAAATAGCGTTCAAAGACGAGGGTGTAAGCCCATTGCAACGATTTAGCGGTGATGATCATTACCTCACGAAATGTACCAAGAACGGAGATGAGGTCACCTGTACGACTCGCGCGGCGATGCGGTGGGGAGGAAATCCAAGAGCTGCCAGTGAAGCGATTGCGGGAGCGATGAACGGCGTTTGGCAACGAGAGCGATTTTCGTCTTGTATGCTTGAGCGCGGAAACGTCGAGGCGCCGAAGCCTTAAGCGACTGTTTGGCCCTAGCTGGTTTAACTAAAAAACCAGGTCACCATCCCGCTGTAGCTGTTCGACGAGGTTAACCTCCCAATCCAGATAGCCTTGCATGGCACCGGTATCAGAAGAGCTTCTTTCTTAGGGCTTGTACCAAATATCGTTTGGAGTCGTTGAGAGATTTGTAAATCCAGTTGCTACCTCTAGCCCTGCTGCCCGCCAGGGGCTTTCATTTTCAAAGAGTAAAAAGATTTTTGGATTTTTAAAAACCTTTTTCATATCTCTTGCAGCTAACACTGACAATTGAGGCTCGCGCGAGTACACGATAAAGGTCGCGTTTTCATTTACTAGATCTTTATACTCCGCCGCACGCGATCGCATCGCCCAGACCGCTCCCTCGATGTGTGCCTCGCGGTATTGGAGGCTCGTCGAGAAATCGAGTATGACTACATTGGAATTGGAATTACGATTCCTTAGGTCAAACGAGGTAATAATCGGAAATTCACATTCAATGGAATCGTCCTGTTTTTTGCTAAGAAAGTTTTCGTGGCCTTCTAGTACGTAAACGTGATCCCATTTCATTTGCTTAAGCCAAGAGGCGGTCATGGATGCGCGCACCTCATCGGTGTCATACAGGACCACATGAGCGTTTCTCGTAGCCATGTATTCGTCGGTCGCTTGTACCAACTGTCCACCAGGGGCATGATGAGCTCCTTCTAAGTGTCCTTCTAAAAATTCTTCTCGCGTTCGGACATCTAAAACATAGGTTGTTTTTGAGGTGTCACCTTGCAGTTTTTTAAGGTCATCCACATTTATTTTTTGGATGCGGTATTTGTCGAACACTTCTTTTGCGGCACGTTTTGCTGCCACATGTGCTTCGCAGCTCGGTTTGGGTGTTTGCTCCGTGCTCCCTGAATCCGGAGTGAATCCTGCGAGTTGCCAACCCATAGTCCCATCTTTGAGGGCAACAACTTTATTCGGAAACTTTGCATTAATGAGTGACTGCGCTCCGATGATGCTCCGCGTGCGGCCCGCACAATTCACGACGAAGAGTGTGTCTGGGTTTTTGGGAATATCAAACGCTCGATAAACCAGTTCTCCGCCAGGGCAATTAGAGCCATTCGGAATACTGATTTTGTTAAATTCCTCCATCGGGCGGCTATCAAGAATGACGATATCTTCGTTCTCGCGAATTTTTTGTTCGAGATCTTTTGCGCTTATTCGCGGCGTATCTTCCGAGTGTTCGATAAATTCACCGAAGGCTTTACTCGGCACATTAATTCCCGAGTACAACTCGTAACCGTGTGCCTCCCAATTCTTTAGGCCGCCTTCTAGCACTTTTACGTCGCTATAGCCCATCTGTTCCATTTGATGCGCTACGTTTTTTATTTCATCCGTCACCGTCTCATCCACAAGAATAATCGTGGTTGTCTTTCTTGGTACGAGTCGCGCAAGGTCTAGCTCCAAACGACCGATCGGTAAGCAGGACGCTAGTAGTAAATGTCGATCGTAATAGATCCCTTGGTCGCGAATGTCGAGGATGGCGTATTCGCCACCATTTCTGACTAGCTCTTTTAATGCTTTTGGGGAAATGACTCCAATTTCAGGCATCAGGATGCATGATTGCTAGCGCGAGCATCTTGAATGTTGGTAATCGCCGGGAAATAGTGCCAGGTGTTATCCCTCTCGTTGTAGTACTGACGCTTATCGAGATAGGGGAGGCCAAGTCCGTACATATGAAAGTTGATAACGGGTTCGACGCCGGGAATATCCAAAGCGTGGATATCCTCTGGCATAAATGCTACTCCCTTACCTAAACTCACTGTGTCACGTCCCGTGATCTCAACGCCGCCATCCTCGGTTTTTTTATAAAAAATATTCGGCTCTCCACCTTGGATCCCCACGATCACGGCCCAAGTCTGGTGGTTATGAGGCGCTGTTAGGTAACGACGGTGGGATGCGGTGACATAGAGTGCGAACCGTTTATCCGGGTCTTCAGAGATGAGGTACAGAACATTTGGTCTGAGGTCTGTTCGGTTGGGTGGCGGGAAATCCTCAATGGGGAATAGATCTGACTTTTGCGGGAGTTTAATGAGTTCCTCTTTGATTGCGTTGATTCCTTCTCGAGTTACGCCAAGAGATCTCTCAATAGCGCGGACAGCAGATACCGTCTCATCAACCGCTCGTTGCCTCGCCTTTACCCGTTTATCTTCGATTTTCATGTCCGATAGAGAAATTTAAAGTTAACGTAACGATATGATTGTACGTAACAATGACTCTAAATCAAATTAGCATGATTGATGTTTTGAAAAGTGAAAAATTATTTTAATCTTTAGTTCTTTGAATATATCGTTTGTGAATATTCAAGAGTAAACTTTTGGGCACGAAAAAATGTGTTGGTTCCTGAGAATGAGTAATTTGGTGTTCGCTCCGTTTAAAAAACCTCGCCTTTTAGGTTGGGGTTTTTTTGTTCGTAGGAATTGGCCTCGAGGCTTTTGCTGCCACTCCGGACGCGGGTTCTATCATTCAACAGATTGAGCAAGAAAGGCGGGACTGGCGGACTCCTAAAAATCTTGAGGAGCAGTCTCCCGTCACTCGTGAGATTGATGCGCCGACAGACAGTGTCGTAGTAAATATCTCCGCGATCGAATTCCGCGGTAATGTGAATATCCAATCAAAAGAGCTTCAGGAATTTTTTAACCCTTACCTGGGGCGCTCGTATGACTACGATGGCTTGCAAACCCTCGCCAGAATGGTAGGAGAGTTTTACCGATCGAAAGGGTTGTGGGCACGCGGAATACTGCCTGAACAAACACTTGAAAGTGGAAAGCTGATCATCGAGATCGTGGAGGGTGAGTTAGGCTTCTTTGATCATCGAAAAGATGGATGAAGACATTCGCTTGTCCGAAGATCGCGCACGGAAAATATTGCTCCATGGTCAAAAAACGGAGTCGGTGTTTGATATCCGCGCGTTTCAGCGCGCGGTAAAGAATCTCGACTCCTTGCCCGGCATCACTGCGGCGGCGGTCCTCAAAAATGGTAGTGAAGAGGGAAGTACCGATGCGCTTGTGCGTATTGCCAATACACCGTTACTAGGCGGTAGTGCCAGAGTGGATAACCATGGAAGTCGATCGACGAGTTGGCATGGGGCTCGGGCGTTATTGTTACTTAATGTGGATGGGCTCGCTGAGGTAGGTGACCAAATCAATTTGATCTCGATGCAAGCCCGTGGGCTCGAGTACTACAGCGTTGGAGGTTCCTTGCCGATAACTGACGGTGACGCAAGAGCAGGGATCTCCTACGGCTGGATGCAGTACGAATTAGGTGCTCCGTTAGCAAGCCTTGAGGCGAGTGGTGCCTCTCAAACCAGCAATTTGTTTGTTTCTGGAGCGCTGTTTCATCTAGCAGACACTGACGTTTTGGGTCGGTTTGATCTCAACCATAAAAATTTTTTCAATGAAACTGGGGCAGACGTAGTCTCCTCAAAAAAACGATTGATAGTGTATCCATGACTGCTTCCACCGCATGGCGAGATAGTCTATTCGGGAGTGGAATCAATAGTGTGATGCTGATGCTCACAAGTGGTGACTTGGATCTCGGAGATGACGCGACAAATCTAGCGACCGATGCGACGACGGCGCAGACGCAGGGAGGTTTTTCAAAAATCATGATCGCGTTTTCGCGTTTGAACGCGATTGCAGAGAATTGGATACTGACCGGATCGCTCCTTGCGCAAGTCTCCAATAAGAATTTAGATTCTGGAGAAAAAATGTCACTTGGAGGCCCAAGCGGTGTACGGGCTTATCCTGGCGGTGAGGCCTCTGGAGACCACGGAGCGCTTGTGTCAATTGAGATCAAGCGTTACTTAAGTGATGCCATGATGGCTTCGGCGTTTTACGACCACGGTTGGATCCAGCAATACCACGACGCGTATCCGGATTTTAATTCGAGTAACACCGCAGTTCACAACAACTACGAGTTAAATGGGGTCGGTATTGGGTTGACCTACACGACGGAGAACAAAGTGGAGTTGAATGCGCTCCTCGCGAATCGGCTCCATAACAATCCGGCTCGAGACTCAGCTGGAAACGACGCCGATGGATCAAGACGTACGCCAATACTCTGGGCGAGTCTTGTGAAACAATTCTAGATGCGTAAACGATTTTTACAAGCAGTGAAATCTGGCGCATTGATGAGATGGGTCGGGGTCGTTACGTCTTTGATCGTAGTGACTGAGAGCTTTGCGCAGGTCTCGGAGGTGGAGTTACCAACGGGACACCAGGTTCAGTCTGGCTCGGTCACCATTGATGTGAGCGATGCGGATATGACCGTGACGCAGTCCTCGGATAAAGCCATCGTCAATTGGAACACGTTCAATATTGGCGAGCGTGCATCGGTGACGTTTAATCAACCGAGTGTTACGTCTGCGATTCTGAATCGCGTTCTAGGATCCGATCCATCGTATATCTACGGCACACTTCGTTCGAATGGCCAGGTATTTTTTGTGAACCCAAGCGGAGTTTTATTTGGCCCCAATGCTCGGGTCGATGTCGGTGGACTGGTTGCTTCTACGCTCTCTATTGGTGACGAAGATTTCTTGGTTGGCAACTATCAATTCTCGGGCACTGGAGGAAAGATTCTGAACCAGGGAAGCCTAACGGGGGATTTATCGGTCTCGTGTCTCCTGATATTGAGAACGCGGGCGAGATCACTGCGCGGGTGGGTTCAATTGTTTTTGGTGCAAGTGACTTCGTGACGCTGACGTTTTCCGATTCAGATCTTGTATCGATCGCGGTAAAGGATGCGGACTTCGCCGCTGCCATTAACAACACAGGGGCGCTTGTGGCGGAGAACGGTTCGATCATTATGAAGGCATCCGTTGCGCAGTCCTGGGTTGATGAGTTAATCACAAAGGATGTTGGTTCTGCAGAACTTGTTAGCGTCAATGGAGTGCTGCAGTTAGTCAATGTTGCTGGTCGTGCGAGAGCGAAACAATATGCATTGGATTCCGGAAATGTTGGTGGCCTGGGCTTGTATGGCTCGGTGGTTGCTATCGAAGACAACGACATCGGGGGCCGTATAGAGGCGACGGGTCGTGAGGTTAGGGTTTACAGCGGCGCAATCTTGGATGCGACTGGGGCGTCAGGTGGTGGCGAGATTTTAATAGGTGGTGATTGGCAAGGACGAGGAACGGTTCGTCAAGCCGTTTTTGCGACGGTTGAAGAAGGTGCTGTAGTTGACGTGTCAGCCACTGATGGGGGTAACGGTGGAAAGATCGTTGTGTGGTCCAACATACGCGACGCGAGTTCTCAAACGTACGCCAATGGAACGCTATATGCACTTGGCGGAAGTAATGGTGGTGACGGTGGACGCATCGAAACGTCTGGTCATTATCTAAATGTTGACAACATTACCGTTAGCGCTGGAGCCGAGAATGGTTCAGCAGGGCTTTGGTTTTGGATCCAACGAACGTAACGATTAGCAGTAGTGGATCAGTGATGCTGGGGCATCCAATATCTCGGTTTCTAGCATTCAAACGAGTTCCGTAGTGACGGCACTCGGGAGCAGCAATGTCGCTATTTCAACGGGATTTACTGGCGCTAGCACTTCGGAGACCATCAATTCGGGTCAGCATAGCAGTGCAATTGCTATTGCAGACGGAGAATCGATGACGGTTTCTAAAGTCGGGGACAGGTCTGAAGGTCTACATTTGCACCACGGCAACCTTCTGTGATGCAAATCAAATTTTAGGTTCAGGGTTATCTGGTAATCCCACATCGGGAACTTTCAATTTTGGTAGCAGTGCGACCTATGCTGCGGGAACTTGGTATATCCACGTGACCGGTGGGAATGCGAGCGTTACGTATAACTTGGCCAGCGGTTCAGGATCGCAGGATGGTGATTTAGTAATAAGTGATGCAATCTCTGTGAGTTCCGGAAATGCTAGAACGTTGACGCTTACTGCTGCTAGAGGTATCAGTGGATCAGCGAATATTGAAAATGTTGGCACTGTGATTTTTGAAAATTACGGAACATCAGATAATACGTACTCTGGGGTCATTTCTGGGGGCAGTAACTTCCAGAAAACAGGTACGGGAACCATGATTCTGAGTGGGGTTAATTCTTTCACAGGAACTACGACAGTAAGTGAAGGAACCTTGAATGTCACGGGTACGTTGAGTGATAGTACGGACGTATCGGTTGCAAGTGGTGCGACCTATGACGTGGATGCATCCGATACGGTAGCTTCTGTCAGTGGTGCTGGAACGGTGGATCTTGCTTCAGGGATAACGCTCACGACTGGGGACGCAGGAGATGACACGATCTCGGGAGCCGTGCAGGGAGCGGGTGTTCTCTCGAAAGCGGGAGCGGGAACGCTCACCTTGAGTGGTTCGAACGCATCCTTTACGGGTGGAGTTACGCTGGGTGCTGGAACGTTAAGTCTGGGTTCTGCCAATGCGATTGGATCGAGTGGCACGATTACGTTTAGTGGTGGAACGCTGCAGGCGAGTGCTTCGAACACGACGGACTATTCCTCACGATTTAGTACGGGTGCAAGTCAGGCTTATAAGTTCGATACGAATGGGCAGAGTGTTACGTTAGCGACGGATCTCACGAGTAGTGGAGGCACCTTTGCGAAAACGGGTACTGGAACGTTAACGCTATCGGGTACCAACACCTACAGTGGTGCGACGACGGTTACAGCTGGTACCTTGGCACTGACTGGCACAGGCTCACTTGCGAGTTCTAGCAAGGTTGTGGCAACCGGCACTTTTGATATTAGTGGCACAACGAGTGGTGCCAGTATCGTAAGTTTGGATGGTGCGGGCACGGTTACCTTAGGATCGAAAGCGTTAACGTTAACGGCAGCGAATAACACCTTCTCGGGCGCGATTGGTGGAACGGGAGGGGTAACTCTAAGTTCGGGTACACAGACCTTATCGGGTACCAACACCTACAGTGGTGCGACGACGGTTTCTGGTGGCACCTTGAATGTCACGGGTACGTTGAGTGACAGTACGGACGTATCGGTTGCAAGTGGTGCGACCTATGACGTGGATGCATCCGATACGGTAGCTTCTGTCAGTGGTGCCGGAACGGGGGATCTTGCCTCAGGGATAACGCTCACGACTGGGGACGCAGGAGATGACACGATCTCGGGAGCCGTGCAGGGAGCGGGTGTTCTCTCGAAAGCGGGAGCGGGAACGCTCACCTTGAGTGGTTCGAACGCATCCTTTACGGGTGGAGTCACGCTGGGTGCTGGAACGTTAAGTCTGGGTTCTGCCAATGCGATTGGATCGAGTGGCACGATTACGTTTAGTGGTGGAACGCTGCAGGCGAGTGCTTCGAACACGACGGACTATTCCTCACGATTTAGTACGGGTGCAAGTCAGGCTTATAAGTTCGATACGAATGGGCAGAGTGTTACGTTAGCGACGGATCTCACGAGTAGTGGAGGCACCTTTGCGAAAACGGGTACTGGAACGTTAACGCTATCGGAGCAAACACCTTCAGTGGTGCGACGACGATTTCCAACGGCACCTTGAATGTCACAGGTACGTTGAGTAACAGTACGGATGTATCGGTTGCAAGTGGTGCGACCTATGACGTGGATGCATCCGATACGGTAGCTTCTGTCAGTGGTGCTGGAACGGTGGATCTTGCTTCAGGGATAACGCTCACGACTGGGGACGCAGGAGATGACACGATCTCTGGAACCGTGATGGGAGCGGGCGGCGTAACGAAGGCAGGAGCAGGAACACTCACATTGAGTGGAACGAATACGTTTTCTGGTGCGGTAACGATTTCTAACGGAACGTTGTTACTTACAAATGCAGCTGCTCTCGGTTCTACTACTGGAGCAACGACTGTCTCATCAGGTGCAACGCTAGATGTTTCTGGTTTGACAATCTCAGGTGAATCGTTGGTGCTCGCAGGAGGAACATTAACCGACGCGACTTCAGAGTGGACTGGGGGCATCTCACTTACGGCTGACAGCACGATGAACGTAGGCTCTGGTGATACGTTAACAATTTCTGGAGTGGTTTCTGGGACGGGATATGGGTTGACGAAGACGGGTGCTGGCACTCTGATACTTAGTAACACGAACACCTACTCTGGAGCAACGACGGTCAGTAATGGAACGATGAATGTTACCGGTACGCTCCAGAGTGCCTCACTCGCGGTTTCAAGTGGGGCGACGTATGGCGATGAGTACATCGCGAATGTTTTATTTGCGGGGAATGTTTCAAAAACCTCGAGTGATATTGGTGGAACCTTTACGCAGGCCGCGTCCCTCAGTTTCTCTGGAGGGTCGACTAATTCGGCAGTTACCCCAGCCTCTATTACGAGTTATAGCTCGAGCAATACTTCGGTAGCGACTGTCAACAGCAGCGGGGTTGTAACGGTCCAAGGCACTGGGTCTGCGACCATCACGGCAACAAGCACGGGCGGTAATGGGTTTTATACGAATGGGACCGGTACTTATACGTTAACGGTAAGTTCATCATCTAGTTCCAGCTCCAGCTCCAGCTCCAGCTCCAGTGTTGCAGTTCCCGATTCGCAATTTCCTACAGTCGATACGTCAAGTCTTTCAAGCTCCAGCTCAACGAGTTCGACCACGAGCTCATCATCAAATAAAAATTCTCGATCATCAAACGTTCGAACGAATGTTTCTGGAAATACGGGCGGCGGCAATCCAAAGCTTGGCGGATTAACTGGGGGTTCTGTGGTGATGGCTTCTAGCTCCGGGGCAGGAGCAAACTCGGGCGGGGCTGCGAACCAAGTCGCTGGGACAGGTAAGGGGGCTGGTGGTCCGGGTGACGGTAATGGTCCTGGGCAGGGTGCCGGACAAGGATTGGGCCCGCGAGATTCTGGCTCAAATGATAACAGTAAGACCCAAATTGCATTGAATGATCAAGGTGGGGGTGCGAATACCGGAGGGGCGGCGAACGAGGTCGAGGGAACTGGGCGAGGCGCGGGAGGACCTGGAGATGGTGATGGGCCAGGCCAGGGTGCTGGACAAGGATTGGGTCCGCGGGAAAATGGCGGTAACGGAGGAGGAGCTAAAAACGAGTCCAATTCCTCGCAAGGTGGAAATGACGGCAATGGTGGTGGCAATGGTGATAATGGATCTGATGGTGGATCGGAGAACAATGGTGACCGTGAGGCTGGAGCTGGAGGGTCGGATGAAAATGAAAATGAGATCTCGGGTGAGTTAGGCAATCAAGGCAATGATAAAGATGTAGGAAATGCGGGTGGAGATCGATCCAATGGAAACGATGGTGGTACTAACAAAGAATCTTCCTCGCAAGGGTGGAAATGACGGCAATGGTGGCAATGGTGATAATGGATCTGATGGTGGATCGGAGAACAATGGTGACCGTGAGGCTGGAGCTGGAGGGTCGGATGAAAATGACAATGAGATCTCGGGTGAGTTAGGCAATCAAGGCAATGATAAAGATGTAGGAAATGCGGGTGGAGATCGATCTAGAAATAGTGATCCTTCTCCAACGCCAGATTCATCCGACGCCAGATCCAACACCAGATCCGACGCCAGATCCAACACCAGAACAAACGCCAGATCCAACACCATAACCAACACCAGAACCGACGCCTGATCCGACGCCAGATCCGACACCAGATCCAACGATCCGACACCAGATCCGACACCAGATCCAACACCAGATCCGACGCCAGATCCAACACCAGATCCGACACCAGATCCAACACCAGATCCGACACCTGATCCGACACCAGATCCACACACCACGCCTGATCCAACGCCTGATCCAGACGCCGACGCCTGATCCAACGCCTGATCCGACGCCCGATCCGACACCAGATCCGACACCAGACGGCGGACAGAATGGTGATGGCAGCTTGGCTACATCTGATGCCGAGAGAAATGTTGTGCTTGGAGAGAGAGGTGAAATCCTAGTTAAACCGCTACCATCGATTCCGGAATCTAACGAACGTGTTTTACTGTATCAGTTACCTGAGGACACATTTACTCACACAGATCCTGAGGGGATTATCTCCATTAACCTTTTGCTAAAGGTGGGTGACACGTATCAACCCGTACCTTCTTGGATTAGATTTGAGCAAGCGAGCGAGTTAATCGAAACTAATTTGCCAGCCAATGTGTGTGATTTAGGGGTTGTATGTACGCCGAATGAGATTACGTTAAATTTAAGAGCAGTCGCCCAAGATCAATGGAATGGCCGAGCATCAACTGACTTCATTTTGAATTTTAAGCGCTAAGAATTTAATCTGTGTGAGTCATTTCGCGGTGTTCTCTCGATGAACCTTGGTAGTGATTCGGTAATAGGAAGGCAAAGTAGTGCGGCGAATATCGCTAGCGCTGCGTCTGCGTACCACATCACGTGAAAGCTCTCGAAAGTCTCTATCACAATCCCACCAAGGTACGCACCGAGAAACGCTCCTATTTGATGCGTAACAAGCGTTAGGCCAAATAGCGTGGAGAGGTAACGAACTCCAAATAGTTTTCCGACGATGTTTGCGGTTGGTGGAACTGTAGCCAACCAAGTGAACCCCAATCCAATCGAGAACAAGAAAAACGTCAGCTCTGTTTTTGGTGAGAGTAAGATACACGAATATCAACAAAGCTCGAGATCCATACATGATGGCGAGCAAGAACTTGCTTCTAAAAAACTGGGTCAACCATCCGATCGTTAAGCTTCCCACGACATTGGATAAACCAATGATCCCAAGTGCCCAACTGGCCACTGTCGCGCTCTGTCCGCAGAGTTGAACCTCTCCAGGGAGATGGGTGGATAAAAACGCGATGTGGAATCCGCAGGTAAAGAATCCCATGTGTAGAAGTATGTAACTCTTGTTTCTAAAGGCGGGAAAGATGGTGGAACGAAGCCCTTGTTGAGAAATGTTTAACGCTTTCTCTGAGGCTAGTTGTTTGTTGCTTAGAGGAATAACCAGCATTGCTGTCACCGCAGCAATCGCGCTCACTATAAGCATTGCTCCTTGCCAGCCATAGCTCGTAATAAAGAACTGACTTAGTGGAGCGAATATGAATTGGCCAAGTGAGCTGCCCGCATTAATAATCCCGGCTGCAAGCCCTCGTTTATTCTCTGGGACATGCTGATTTACAGAGCCAATTAATACTGAGAAACTCGCAGCACCCGCTCCGATGGCCGATATGAAACCCAACGAAAAAATAAGGACGGGAGCATTCTTGGCAAAGGTGGTAAGGATTAAACCCGTGGAGTACAAGAGAATGCCAGCAACCAGTACGCGTCTCGAGCCATATTTATCTGCAATCCAACCAGCGATAGGCTGGATAAATCCCCAGAAAAAATGTCCCAAAGCTAACGCGAGGCTGAGCGGTACGATTCCTATTTGAGTTGCAGTATTAATAGGGGATAGGAATAGCCCTTGCGCTTGTCGGCTCCCCATGAGCACGAGCAAGATAAGACTTGCGCATAGCACTAACAGAAACCCTCTGTTAGGGAATGCGTTGGATAAACGATGACTGTTATTGTTCAAATTGTGATTGCTGTTTATTCCAGCTAAGTAGTGTGGTGATCTTCAGATTTCTTTGATTAAAGTTTTTTATCCGGTAATTCTTTCTTTTTAATAGATCCCAGTCCTTGGTCAGTAGAAAATCACTTTCGCTATTGAGTGCTAATCTCAGAAACTTTTCATCCGCAGGGTCTTTACACCATACCTCGAGAGAGGCGCCATCGCTATTATAGGCCTCACATATTTTATCTACGTTACTCGCAATTTCTATCTGGTGAGATGTGTTCAGTTGAAACTTTTCGTAGGCGAGTACTGATATCAATTCTTGTCTACACGCCTCATCGATCACAATCGTATTCTCAGGCTTTGCGCTCCAGGTTTTTAAGGTATTGATCGTAGGATCATTGAAGACGAACCAATCCAACCAAATGTTTGTATCGAGGACGATTCGCACGAGCGGCTAGAATTCCTCTTTATCTCCGAGGTATCGCCACTGGCCAACGGGTAATTTTCCAAGCTTCACACGACCAATTCTGACTCGCTTCAAGCCAACGACCTTTAAGCCGACTAATTCACACATCCTACGAATCTGACGTTTTTTTCCTTCCCTTAGAACGAAGCGCAGCTGATCTTCATTCAACCAAGACACCTTGGCAGGCTTGAGCGGTTTTTCATCAAGACTTAACCCGTGGTTTAAAAGTGCCAGTCCTTTGTCATCCAGTTTCCCGGTTACTCGTACGAGATATTCTTTCTCGATTGAAGAGTCTTGACCGATGAGTTTCTTGGCGATGCGTCCATCTTGGGTCAGAACGAGTAGGCCTGTGGAGTCAATATCCAAACGACCGGCGGGCGCAAGGCCCTTCAAATGCTGTCGGATAAAGACTTTTTTTGAGGTGTCCTCTGCGTATTGATTCTCTGGGAGCACAATACGAATCGCCGGTTTGTATCCTTCTTCCGCTTGACCCGATACATAACCAATCGGCTTATTAATGAGAATCGTTGCTTTGCTTTTTTCAAGACCGCGTTGCGCGATAATAATTTTGCAATCCGCTGGTGCTCGAGTTCCGAGCTCTTGAACTTTCTCGCCGTTAACGATTACCCAGCCTTTAGCGATGTAATCATCTGCCTCGCGTCTTGAGCACATCCCTCGCTCGGACATGAGTTTAGAAACCCTGATCAGCGCTGGGGGTTCCTTAAAAGTTTGCTCAGGCGTTGAGGTCTTCTTTTTCTCAACGCCTGGCTTAAGACTCAGGCGAGCCATGGGTGATTACGCAGCGTCTAACAGTTCTCGTAGCACGTACGGCAAGATCCCACCGTGTAGGAAGTAATCCACCTCAATCGCGGTGTCAATACGTGAGAGGAGGGTGACTCGCTTCTTGCTTCCGTCTTTTCGGGTAATCACGAGCTCAATATCTTGTTGCGGTTTCAATTTATCGAGCCCCACGATATCGAATGTCTCGTTTCCAGTTATGCCAAGTTTTTCTGCCGAATCATTTCCTTTGAATTGCAAAGGAAGAACGCCCATTCCGACGAGGTTCGAGCGGTGAATCCGTTCGAAACTTTTCGCGACCACTGCACGTACTCCGAGCAGTTGTGTTCCTTTTGCGGCCCAGTCACGCGAAGATCCTGTGCCGTATTCCTCGCCACCAAACACAACCGTTGGGGTCTTGGCCTTTTGGTATGCCATCGCAGCGTCGTAGATCGCCATTTCTTTGCCAGATGGCTGATACAAGGTGTAACCGCCCTCAACGCGGGTGCCGTCTTTGTTCGCGGGTAGCATTAAGTTTTTAATACGTACGTTCGCAAACGTTCCGCGCATCATCACTTCGTGGTTACCTCGTCTTGCGCCGTAGCTATTAAAGTCCACTTTCTGAACCTTATTGCCGATTAAATATTTACCGGCAGGTGAGGTCTCTTTAATGGATCCTGCTGGTGAGATGTGGTCCGTCGTAACCGAATCGCCAAAGATACCGAGTGCGCGTGCGCCAACAATATCCCCAACGCCGCTTGGGCTCATCGCGAAGTCGCCGAAGAAAGGTGGCTCAGCAATGTAAGTGGATGTTGGCCAGTTATAAACCTCTCCAGCTGCAGAAGGTACTTTTTTCCAAAGTGGTGTCGCGCTTGCTAGGTCCTTGTAAAGCTTTCGGAAAGTTTTAGCATCGGTCGCGTGTTGTAGCGCGTTTGCAACTTCCTGAGGAGTTGGCCAAATATCACCGATATAAACTGGTTTTCCGTCTTTTCCTATACCGAGTGCCTCGGTCATCAGGTCTCGTTTCATCGTACCTGCGATCGCATAAGCGACGACTAGAGGAGGGCTTGCGAGGAAGTTCGCGCGAATATTTGGATGAATACGTGCCTCGAAGTTTCGGTTTCCGGAAAGAACGGCTGAACATACGAGATCATTTTTGATAATCGCCTCATCAATTGGCTCAGCTAATGGTCCCGCATTTCCAATGCAGGTCGTACAGCCATATCCCGCCAAATAAAACCCTAATTTCTCTAAGTAAGGAAGAAGCTTCGCTTTCTTCAAGTATTCAGTGACAACTCTTGATCCTGGAGCAAGCGAGGTCTTGATGTGCTTTTGAACTGTGAGACCTTTCTCGACCGCTCGTTTTGCAAGTAAACCTGCAGCGACCAATACGCCTGGATTCGAGGTGTTGGTACAGGAAGTAATTGCTGCGATTAAAACGTCACCTGAACCAATATCGACGCCGTTGCTAGTTTTGAATCGCGCATCAAGATCTGCTGCTTTTTTATTAAATCCACCAGCAGAAACTGGTGCGGAGAAGAGCGATGAGAACTGGGATTTCACTTCGCCTAATTTAATTCGATCTTGAGGGCGCTTCGGTCCAGCAAGGGAGGGCTCCACTTTAGACAAATCGAGTTCTAGCACTTGGCTGTAGTTAATGTCACCTTTCTTTGGCATGCCGAACATGTCTTGTGCGCGGAAATATTTTTCAAACGCAGCAACTTCTTCGTCGGTTTTTCCGCTGTAGCGCATAAAGTCAATTGTTTTTGAATCCACAGGGAAGAATCCCATGGTGGCGCCGTACTCTGGTGCCATATTCGCAATCGTTGCGCGATCGGTGACAGGCAATGAAGCGGCTCCTTCACCAAAAAACTCTACGAATTTTCCGACTACTTTCGCTTTTCTCAGCATCTCGGTGATCGTTAAAACGAGGTCAGTCGCAGTTACTCCCCAGCGAAGTTTCCCTTTTAGATTTACACCCACGACGTCAGGGGTGAGGAAGTAGAGTGGCTGACCGAGCATTCCCGCTTCCGCTTCGATTCCGCCCACGCCCCAACCAACGACGCCAATACCGTTAATCATGGTGGTGTGGGAGTCGGTCCCTACCAGTGTGTCTGGGTAGTAGACATTATTTTTTTTATGAACGCCGCGAGCGAGATGCTCAAGGTTCACTTGGTGCACGATCCCGATTCCGGGTGGGACGACTTTGAACGTATCAAACGCCTGCATTCCCCACTTCATGAATTGGTAGCGCTCTTTGTTACGTTGAAACTCAAGCTTCATGTTCGCATCGAGCGCATTCTTGTTGCCGTAGTTATCAATCTGAACGGAGTGATCGACTACGAGGTCGACGGGAACGAGTGGCTCAATCGACTTCGGATTCTTCTTCATGGTCTTTGCGACTTTGCGCATGGCCGCCAAATCAGCAAGCAAAGGCACGCCAGTGAAGTCTTGCAAGACAATTCGAGAAACTACGAATGGGATCTCATCGACGCGCTTACCTTTGGGTTTCCAATTGGCAAGTTGTTTCACATGTTTTTCGGTTATTTTTTTACCGTCGTAATTGCGTAGTACCGATTCCAGAACCACTCGAATAGAGATGGGGAGCTTCGAAATTTTTCCGACTCCTGCTTTTTCGAGCGCAGGTAGCGAGAATAGTTTTCCTTTCTTGCCAGACTTGATCGTAAATTCTTTTGCCGAGTTAAAAAGATTGTGTGACATATCAGTGGGGTTCCTCGAAGCTCTGGGTGATAAAACTACCTAGGAATCTCGTTCGGATTCCTAGGTAAGCCATTTGATACTTAGATAACGAACATGTCGACAAATTCGTTAACTGGTGTTGCCGCTAACTTCTTCGCGTCTAAACACAAATCAAGAATTGCCTTTTGCTGCTTAACCGGAAACTGCCTTGCAAGATTGGTCTTGAATTTCTCAACCAGCACTGGCATTCCTTCTTTTCTTCTTCGTTTGTGACCGATTGGGTACTCACAAACAAGCTCCTTGAGTTTCTTCCCATCTTTAAACTCAACGGTCAATGCATTCGCAATCGAGCGCTTGTTTGGATCGTGATAGTCCTTCGTAAAGGACTTGTCTTCCACGCAAACGATCTTATCTCTGAGTTTGTCGATACGCGGATCGGATGCGATCGCGTCTTCGTAATCAGCCGCAGTGAGTCTCCCGTAAAGAATTGGCACAGCAACCATGTACTGGATACAGTGATCACGGTCAGCTGGATTATTCAGTGGGCCTTTCTTATCGATAATGCGGATACACGCTTCGTGTGTACGAATCGTAATCTTCTTGATGTCATCTGCACTCTTACCTGCTTTTTTCAGTAGATCGTGAATCTGCATCGCACACTCTACCGCAGTCTGTGAGTGGAACTCAGCAGGGAAGGAGATCTTAAAGAGCACGTTTTCCATCACGTAACTGCCGTAAGGTCTTTGGAACTTAAATTCTTTTCCGTCGAACAGTACATCATAGAAGCCCCAGGTCTTGGCAGAGAGAACGGATGGATATCCCATTTCCCCGGTTTTCGCCATTAAGGCAAGTTTCACGGCGCGGCTAGTAGCATCGCCAGCAGCCCAGCTCTTGCGTGACCCAGTGTTCGGTGCGTGGCGATAAGTTCTTAGCGATTGACCATCGACCCAAGCGAGCGAGACCGCGTTGATGATCTCTTCTTGATTTAGTCCTAGCATGCTCGCGACTACGGCGGTTGACGCGACTTTTACGAGCACAACGTGGTCAAGCCCAACTTTATTGAAACTATTTTCAAGTGCTAGACAGCCCTGGATCTCGTGCGCTTTGATCATTCCAGTAAGCACGTCTTGCATGGTGAGGGGTTTCTTACCGGCGGCTACTGCGTTTCTTGAGAGCCAGTCAGCGGTTGCAAGAATGCCACCCAAGTTATCGGAGGGGTGCCCCCATTCTGCGGCAAGCCAAGTATCGTTAAAGTCGAGCCAACGAATCATGGCGCCAATGTTAAAAGCAGCCTGGATCGGATCCAGCTGGAATTGTGTGCCAGGAACTTTCGCTCCGTTTGGCACGACGGTACCTGGGACAACCGGCCCAAGTAACTTTGTACATGCAGGATACTCGAGTGCTTCCAGACCACAACCTAGTGTATCTATGAGGCAGTAACGAGCTGTTTCATAAGCCTCTTTGCTCGTAATTTTTTTTTGATCCAACGTACTTAGCGATATCGACAAGTACTTTATCTGGTTTAGGTCGAACATTTGAAATATGCGCGGACATTTAAATCTTTCCTGTGATTAAAATAGTTTGATAAATCTAAAAAAACCGCTACTCAAGACGTTTAGTAGCGGATCTATTGGTTCTTACTTTCGCTTAGCAATCGACTGCCACTTGAGGTTTTCAGGTCCAGTGTAGTTCGCGCTTGGGCGGATAATTTTTCCATCAAGTCGCTGTTCAATCACGTGTGCTGCCCAGCCAGAAGTTCTCGAGATCACGAAGATCGGGGTGAACATGGCGGTTGGTATTCCCATTTGGTTGTAGCTCACTGCTGAGAACCAGTCGAGGTTCGGGAACATTTTTTTCTCATCCCACATGACTTTTTCGATGCGTGCGGCGATGTTGAAAAGATTCATGTTTCCAGTGTCTTTACAAAGTCGCTTAGAGACTTCTTTGATCACTTCATTTCGTGGGTCACTGATCGTGTAGACCGGGTGTCCAAAGCCAATCACGATTTCTTTGTTAGCAACGCGCGCCTTGATATCAGCCTCAGCTTGATCCGGTGAGTGATAGCGTTGTTGAATCTCATATGCGACTTCGTTCGCTCCCCCATGTTTCGGTCCACGCAGGGCTCCAATCGCGCCCGTGATCGAGGAGTACATATCAGATGATGTCCCAGCGATTACGCGACCCGTAAAGGTCGATGCGTTAAATTCATGCTCGGCATAAAGAATGAGAGATGTGTGCATCGCACGTACCCAGAGCTCCGATGGCTCTTTACCGTGAAGCATATGCAGGAAGTGTCCGCCGATTGAGTCATCGTCGGTCTCGGTCTCGATACGTTTGCCATTGTGGCTCCAGTGATACCAGTAGAGCAGCATCGATCCAAAAGAAGCAATCAGGCGGTCAGCGATATCGCGCGCACCTGGTACATTGTGGTCTTCTTTTTCAGGAAGTACGGTTCCCAAGGTTGAGCAACCGGTACGTAAGACATCCATTGGATGAGCGGAGGCAGGGATACACTCAAGCACAGCCTTGACGTTTGAAGGAAGTCCTCGGAGAGACTTCAGTTTTAATTTGTAGTTGGCAAGCTCAGCAGCTGTAGGTAGCTTTTCGTGAATCAATAGATACGCGATTTCTTCGAATTCTGCGTCTTCCGCAAAGTCCAAGATGTCATAGCCACGGTAGTGCAAGTCATTGCCGGTTCTGCCGACAGTACAAAGCGCGGTGTTTCCAGCGGGTACGCCAGATAGCGCTACTGACTTTTTTGGTTTAGGTTTTACTTCAGTTGCTTTGCTCATGATTGTTTTTCCTTTGCAAACAGTTCATCGAGTTTTTGTTCAAATTTGTGATAATCGAGATAGTCATAAAGCTCTGATCGACTCTGCATTGTGTCGACTACAGATTGCTTGGTGCCTTCGCTTCGAACGGTTTTGTACACATTCAAAGCAGCTTTGTTCATCGCACGGAAGGCAGAGAGTGGATACAGCACGAGTGAGACATTCACACTTCGTAGTTCCTCAACGGTAAAGAGTGGAGTTTGACCAAACTCAGTAATATTTGCGAGTATCGGCACCTGCACTGCATCCGCAAATTTTTTGTACATCTCTAATTCTGTCATTGCCTCAGGGAAGATCATGTCCGCGCCCGCTTCCACGCATGCCTGCGCGCGCTCGATCGCTGCATCTAAACCTTCGACCGCTAGCGCATCAGTCCGAGCCATGATCACAAAGTTGTCATCGATTCGAGCATCGGCCGCAGCTTTAATACGGTCAGTGAACTCGTTCTTTGAGACGATCTCTTTGTTGGGTCGATGGCCGCAGCGTTTTGCTTGTACTTGATCTTCGATGTGCATCGCGCCTGCGCCAAATTTAATGAGGGACTTTACGGTGCGAGCAATATTGAAAGCGCCTCCAAAACCCGTGTCCACATCTACGAGAAGGGGGAGGGAGCAAACATCAGTAATTCTACGAACGTCTGTTAGGACATCATCCAGTGATGAAATTCCCAGATCTGGAATCCCCAAAGAGCCGGCTGCGACACCGCCGCCAGAGAGATAAATGGCTTTGTATCCAGTTTGTTCCGCGAGGCGCGCATGGTACGCGTTGATCGCGCCAATGACTTGCAGTGGTTTTTCAGTTTTAACTGCGTCTCTGAATTTTTTTCCCTGTGACATGGTGGTCCTATCTAAGTCAAGTTTTAAGTTTTGAAGAATGCGTTTTCAACTGCCTCAGAAAGAGCGGCACTTGTAGTTTTCGCCTGCTTCAAGATGTTCCAAAAATAACGGTAACTAGCGCGATCATGCATCTCTCCGTTGTGAGAAATCGGCCCCCAATTTGCTTGCTGTGCCGCCAGTAAAATTTCGCTCGCACGAAAAATTTCTGATTGGTTCGGTTGCATGGATTCAATAATGGGACGGATTTGACCTGGGTGAATGCTGTACATTCGCATAAAGCCATACTCTTCTCGAGCTATCCGGGCATCCTCTCTTGGGACCGATTCATCTTTGATTTCGAGGCATGGGTTATGGGTTGCTACTAAACCGTTTTTAAGAGCCGCAGCCGTAATTTCTGCTTTGGCGCGGGTGATGAGCCGGTGGGAGAATTGGCCTGGAGATAGCATCGCACTCGATGGAACTACCCCTTGATGATCGCTGACAAAGTCCAGTAGACCAAAAACGATCCCTTGAAGGCCAGGTATCTCCGCGATCTCAAACACTTCAGCGAGAGCACTTTGGGTCTCGATCAAGATATGAATTGGCGGCAATGCGACTCCTGCTTTATCGGCAACTTGTCTTGCGTAGTCGACGGTTTTTGCCGCATCACTATAGCCCAGTGGTTTTGGGATCGTGAGGTACGCAATATTGTTTCCAGCATTGGTTAGCAGGATGTCAATGTCGTTTTTACAGTGTTGATGCAGTGGGTCATGAATGCGCACCCCCATTCGATGTTTGTCAGGGTTAACGCCGGCGATGATCTTCGCAACCATCTGCGCGTGTTCCTCTTCCTTACCCGAAGGGGCGCCATCTTCACAGTCACAAGTGATGTCGAAATTTAGATCAGAGCTCGCTTGAAGTTCGATCGCTTTGTTTATGAACTTCTCGTTCCCTGCGAAATGCTCACATGCAGGAATTGTGGGTAGCGCTGGTCCAGCCTCGAACAATACTTGTGATGGATGTTGCACAGTGCGTGTCCTATTTCGTTTTAGCCAATGAGGTGTGCGATTGCGGCACGTTCCTCTTCGAGCTCAGCGAGTGTGGCGTCCATCTTCGACCGACTGAATGTGTCAATCTCTAGGTCTTTAATAACGGTGTACTCGCCATTCTCACAGGTCGTTGGGACACCGTAAATGACGCCTTCAGGAATGCCGTATGACCCATCTGATGGAACACCCATCGTGGTCCATTTCCCGTTGGTTCCAAGAACCCAGTCTCTGACGTGATCGATCGCGGCTCCAGCTGCGGAAGCAGCTGATGATAAGCCTCGTGCTTCGATGATCGCGGCACCTCGTTTTCCTACGGTTGAGATAAAGGTGTTCTCATACCAATCCTGATCATTTACGACCTCTGAGGCAGGGCTGCCACTGATCGAGGCAAATCGATAGTCGGGGTACATGGTAGGAGAGTGGTTTCCCCAAACCACGAGCTTTTCGATCGAATCCACGGGTTTTCCAGTTTTAGCCGCTAGCTGTGAGAGCGCTCGGTTGTGGTCAAGACGTAGCATGGCGGTGAAGTTTTTGGCCGGCAGATCTGGCGCACTCTTCATTGCGATGTAGGCGTTCGTATTGGCTGGATTTCCAACGACCAATACTTTGACGTCGCGGCTCGCAACCTCGTTAAGCGCTTTTCCTTGGGTCGTGAAAATCGCACCATTCGCTTCCAAGAGATCTTTTCGCTCCATGCCCTTTGATCTTGGACGTGCGCCCACGAGTAACGCAATATCGACATCTTTAAATGCAACCTTTGGGTCGTCACTTTGAACCACACCTGCGAGGAGTGGGAATGCGCAGTCATCTAGTTCCATCACGACACCCTTCAGTGCGTTGAGGGCAGGGGTTATTTCTAATAACTGAAGGATTACCGGTTGGTCTTTTCCGAGCATCTCTCCTGATGCAATTCTAAATAGTAGACTGTAGCCAATTTGGCCTGCGGCTCCTGTTACCGCTACTCGGATAGGTTTTTTCATCGATTTTTCCCTCTGGTGAAGTTTTGTTAGGTGGAGATCCGGTTAAAAATGACGCGTATTTTGCCTGAAATGTCGTTTTTTTGGCAGATATTCCCTGTATCCAGCCTATTTTAATTTGTAAATTGTGTTCAAGTCAATAATTCTTATATAAGATATAAGAACTATCTTTTATATCTAGACTTGAGATCATTATGGTCTTAGAATTGGGGCACTATGGACGCATTAGGCGCAAACTCAACGGGATACGTTCCGCTGTATCAGCAGATCAAGAGGCTGATCACTGAGTCATTGGTCTCTGGCGAATGGGCACCTGGAGAGCCGATTCCTAGCGAATTCGAGCTGGCTAGTCGGTACAGCGTCAGTCAGGGGACCGTTAGAAAAGCAATTTCTGAACTTGCGAGCCAAAAGGTACTAGTTCGGCACCAAGGTAAAGGCACGTTTGTAGCATCCCACTCGCAAGAGTCCACCAATTTTCCGTTTCTGAGAATCGCACCAGACGACAGCGTCGTGCAGTCGGTGGAGGCAACACTAATTGATTTGTGGCGCATTAAACTCGATGAGATTTCTGCTGCGAAGTTACTCGTTTCTCCGGGGGCGAGTGGTTGGTTGATTCGTCGTCTGTTATCGGTAGAGGGTAAAGAGACGCTCTACGAGGAGATCCGACTCCCTGGAGACTCTTTCGAAACGGTCGAAGAGCAGCTGGTGCTAGATCACAACTGTATGCTCTACAGTATGTACGAGTCCGAGTTCGGTATTCGGATACTCAATGTCGAAGAGAGTTTAAAGGCGGTTACCGCAGACGGGGAAATCACGAAGCGTCTAAAACTACCGGAGTCGACTCCGCTACTGCGGGTGGATCGAATCGCATTTACGTATGGTGATAAGCCAGTTGAGCTCCGCCGTGGTTTTTGTAACACCTCGAATCATCACTATAGAAATCGAATTGTTTAGATCAACCTTATTTCCAAAGAGATATAAACGGTATGGCAAATACGAATAGACCAAAACATTTAAACCTGATGCAAATCCGGCTACCCATTCCGGGGATCGTGTCAATTTTGCATCGAGTCAGCGGATTCGGGCTCTTTATTATGGCTTGGGTGCTTCTTGGCTTGCTTTGCATGAGCTTGGATTCACCGGAGAGTTTTGAGCAAGCCAAAGAGTGCCTCACTGGCACGATTGGGAAACTGTTCGTGTTGGGGATCGCTTGGGCGTTCCTGCATCATTTCTGTGCTGGCATACGTTTTCTGTTGCTCGATTTGCATGTTGGTACCGAACTTAGCGCTGCCAGAAAGAGTAGTGCAGCCGTATTGGTTGTCAGTCTTGCTCTGACGATATTGGTAGGAGTCGCCCTATGGTAAGAAGAACAATTACAGGTGCGCACTATGGTCTAAAGGACTGGTTGGTTCAGCGCGTGACGGCTGTCGTGATGGCAGTTTTTTCTATTTTCTTTGTGATACGCGCTTGGGTGATCTGTCCATCCGATTACATTGGTTGGGTTGCGATATTCGAACCAAGTTGGATGCGAATCGCAACTTTATTGTTTTTCTTAAGTCTCTTTTGGCATGCGTGGATCGGTGTTCGTGACATTTACATGGACTACGTGAAATGCACGGCACTTCGTTTAGGACTTCAGGTTGTAACCATTTTGTTGCTCGCAGCATATAGCCTCTGGGCGATTCAGATCTTGTGGGGTTTTTAAATGTCTTTTCCGGTTAGAAAATTTGATGCAGTGATTGTTGGTGCGGGCGGCTCAGGCCTAAGAGCGTCGCTTCAGTTGGCCGAGGCCGGCTATAACGTTGCGGTGCTATCGAAAGTTTTTCCAACGCGCTCGCACACGGTAGCGGCCCAAGGTGGAGTCGGTGCCGCGCTCGGTAATATGGGTGAGGACAGCTGGCATTGGCACATGTACGACACCGTAAAAGGTTCTGACTGGTTGGGAGACCAAGACGCGATTGAGTTCATGTGTCGAGAGGCTCCAAAGAGTATTTTGGAGCTTGAGCACTTTGGAATGCCATTTGATCGAAACGAGGACGGAACGGTTTACCAAAGACCGTTTGGCGGGCATATGCAAAATTTTGGAGCAGGGCCTGCGGTCCAGCGCTCTTGTTGCGCGGCCGATCGAACCGGGCATGCAATGCTCCATACGCTATACCAGCGTAACGTTCGCGCAAACGCGAACTTTTTTGTCGAGTGGATGGCGCTTGATCTCATTCGAGATGATTCTGGTCAGGTTGTCGGTGTCACTGCAATGGAGATGGAATCCGGTGACGTTTTTATCTTTCACGCGAAAGCCGTATTGTTTGCAACCGGTGGAGCTGGGCGAGTGTATGCATCCAGCACCAACGCATTCATTAACACTGGGGATGGTCTAGGAATTGTTTCTCGAGCAGGAATCCCTCTGGAAGATATGGAATTTTGGCAATTCCATCCAACGGGTGTTTCGGGCGCCGGCGTACTGATTACTGAAGGCGTGCGCGGTGAGGGCGGATACTTATTGAATAAAGATGGCGAGCGGTTTATGGAGCGCTACGCTCCAAACGCGAAGGATCTTGCATCTCGAGATGTCGTCGCTCGAGCTATGGCTACAGAAATAAAAGAAGGGCGTGGTTGTGGAGAGGGTGCAGACCACGTGTTATTGAAGTTGGATCACTTGGGTGAGCAGTTAATCGACAGCAAATTACCTGGCATTCGAGAGATTGCAAAAAAATTCGCGAATGTCGATCCCGCGAGAGATCCAATTCCAGTGGTACCAACCTGTCATTACATGATGGGTGGAATTCCCACGAACTACCGGGGCGAGGTCGTCGCGCCACGAGGTTCTGATATGGAAGCGGTTGTTCCGGGTTTGTATGCTGCCGGTGAGTGCGCTTGTGCCTCGGTTCATGGAGCGAACCGTCTTGGCACCAATTCACTGACAGATTTGTTGGTGTTTGGTAAATCTGCAGGCAATTCGACTATTGAGTTTTTAAAAGAGAACAAGTCCCATAAGGAGCTTCCTTCCGATGCTGGGGAACTCACAAGAGCACGACTTGATCGTCTAAATAATCAAACCGGCGGAGAGTCGGTTTCGGAAGTGGGAGCAGCGCTTCGAGATACGATGCAGAGAACGTGTGGCGTATTCCGATTCCCTGACCTTTTAGAGTCAGGCGTTCGAGAAATCAAGGAAGTCGAGCAACGTGTCGCTCGCACCGAGATTAAAGATAAGAGCAAAGTGTTTAACACCGCGCGTGTGGAGGCCTTGGAGCTCGACAATCTAATCGAAGTTGCTGTGGCCTCACTGGTGTCTGCAGAGGCCAGAAAAGAAAGTCGTGGCGCTCACGATCGAGCTGACTTTGCCGAGCGCGATGATGTGAATTGGTTGAAGCACTCGCTGTGGTTTAAAGAGGGCTCAAAGTTGGATTACAAAGCAGTCCACATGGAGCCGCTTACCGTTGAGACCATAGCTCCAAAAGTCAGAACGTACTAATTACACGAACCCGTAGGCGAATACAGAGGCGAAACATGTTATTCAAGATATATCGATACGATCCAGACAAAGACGCAAAACCGTACATGCAGGAGTATGACGTTGAGTTGCAATCAACGGATCGTATGTTGCTCGATGCATTAATTCGAATTAAGGCGATGGACGATACGTTAAGTCTTCGTAGGTCTTGTCGCGAAGGAGTATGTAGTTCGGATGCAATGAACATCAATGGAAAAAATGGTCTTGCTTGCATCACAAAGCTATCGGATTTGAAAACGCCTGTTGAAATTCGCCCCTTACCTGGCATGCCAGTTATTCGTGATCTGGTTGTCGATATGTCGCAGTTCTTCAAGCAGTACCACTCGGTTAAGCCGTTCTTGGTAAATGACACACCGCCCCCTGATAAAGAACGCAAGCAGTCTCCAGAGGAGCGCGCTGAGCTCGATGGGTTGTACGAGTGTATTTTGTGTGCGTGTTGTTCCACGTCATGTCCGTCGTTTTGGTGGAACCCCGATAAGTTTGTAGGGCCAGCAGGTCTTCTCCAGGCATATCGCTTCCTCGCTGATAGTCGAGATCAGGCGACTAGCGAGCGATTGGATAACCTCGAAGACCCATACCGATTGTTTAGGTGTCACTCGATTATGAATTGCGTAGACGTATGCCCTAAGGGGCTTAATCCCACGAAGGCCATCGGCAAAATTAAAGACATGCTAGTGAAGAGGATGGTGTAGGTTTGACTGCGGATCCGAAGCGCGCCAGTCGTTTGAAGTGGAGTTGTCGGAGAGGATTGCTGGAATTGGATTTGGTATTAGAAAAATTTGTAGAAAATCGGTTGCCGTTATTAACTGAAGAGGAATTGGATAGTTTTGAAAAACTACTCTTGTTACCAGACAACGATATCTTAGACCTCGCGATGGGGCGAGCTGAGATTAGTGATCCCGCATTGGGGAAGATTGTTGATTGGTTAAGAGTATGAACACTGGCAACACACTTACGAGTCGCCAGCCGAATAAAAAGGGGAAGTTATGTCTGACAAAAATAATTCAACGCTGACATTTGCTGATGGGACCGCCGCGTGTGAGTTCCCAGTGCTCAAGGGAACCGTGGGCCCCGATGCGGTTGATATCCGTGCATTATTAGGGAAGACTGGAAAAGTTACGTTTGACCCTGGATTTCTCTCTACTGCGAGTTGTCGGTCAGGGATAACTTACATTGACGGTGATGAGGGCGTTTTACTCTACCGAGGTTATCCGATTGAGCAGTTAGCGGAGCGATGTGATTACCTTGAGGTTTGCTACTTGCTGCTAAACGGCGAGTTACCTAGTCAGGCGCAAAAAGAAGATTTTGATTACAAGATCATGCATCACACAATGGTGCACGATCAAATTAATAATTTTTTCAGAGGTTTTCGAAGGGATGCGCACCCAATGGCGATCTTGGTTGGTACAGTCGGAGCACTCTCCGCGTTCTACCATGACTCTCTTGACTTAGATAATCCTTCTCACAGAGAAGTTTCTGCGGTAAGGCTAATTGCAAAACTCCCAACATTGGCAGCGATGGCCTATAAGTATTCAGTCGGTCAGCCGTTTGCTTACCCTGACAACAGCCTGACTTATGCTGGTAATTTTATGAGAATGCTTTTCTCAGTGCCCTCTGAAGAGTACAAAGTCAACAACACATTGTCGCGCGCGCTAGATCGTATCTTTATTTTGCATGCAGACCATGAGCAAAATGCTTCGACTTCAACCGTAAGGCTGGCGGGTTCCTCTGGGGCGAATCCATTTGCCTGTATCGCTGCTGGTATTGCATGTTTGTGGGGGCCAGCGCACGGTGGCGCGAATGAGGCCTGTTTGGATATGTTGGAAGAAATTGGCGATGTATCCAGAGTTGGTGAATACATAAAAAAAGCAAAAGATAAAGATTCGGGTTTTAGATTGATGGGTTTTGGACACCGGGTTTACAAAAATTATGACCCCCGCGCAAAACTCATGCGTGAAACATGTCACGAGGTTCTTGGCGAGCTCGGTCTCGAGAATGATCGCCTCTTTAAGCTGGCAATGGAGTTGGAAAAAATCGCACTTGAAGATGATTACTTTGTGCAGCGAAAGTTGTATCCGAACGTGGACTTCTACTCGGGAATCGTGCAACGTGCGATGGGAATTCCGACCAATATGTTTACCTGTATTTTCGCGCTGGCGCGAACCGTTGGGTGGATCGCTCAGTGGAACGAGATGATTTCCGACTCGGAGCAAAAAATTGGTAGACCGCGTCAGCTCTACACGGGCGCTGCAAAAAGAGATGTGGTTGGCATTGCGCAAAGAGGGTAGTGGTTTTTTTAAAAATTAGTTCAACCGTTTGATAACTGGGTAAACAATAATGCTCAAAGAGTTCGGTGGTAGTTCTTATTTGTTTGGGGCCAATGCTGCGTTCATTGAAGAATTGTATGAATCTTATTTGGATGACCCCAAATCGGTCTCTGACGAGTGGAGGCAACGCTTTGATGGGATGCAGGATGCGAATGGTTCTACCGTCCGTGATACCTCACATTCGGCGATACTAAAGTCATTTGTAGGTTTTAAATCAGCTCCCTCGATTGGATCAACTGCTGACCCAGCGGCGCTTGCATCGGAGCGCAAACAAGTCTCCGTTTTGCAGCTCATCAATGCCTATCGTTTCTTGGGTCTTCGGCGTGCAACGATCGACCCTCTAGGGAGGAAGGAAAAGCCAGAGGTTCCTGAGCTTGCTCCAGAGTTCTATGGATTTGATGCATCAGACTTAGATAAAAGTTTTAATACTGGATCCCTCGTAGGACCCGAGCAGTTATCTCTTCGTGAAATCATTAAAAGTCTTCAAGAAACCTATTGCGGTTCTATTGGGGCGGAATATATGTACATCAGTGATGTGCAGCAGAAGCGCTGGATTCAAAATCGACTTGAAGCTCCAAGGTCGAAGCCAAGCTACGATGCTGAGTTTAAGAAACATTTACTCGAACGATTAACGGCCGCCGAAACGCTCGAGAAATACTTACACACTAAATACGTTGGGCAAAAACGTTTTTCCCTTGAAGGTGGCGAGGGCGTGATTGTCTCGCTTGATCATTTGCTGCAACGAGCAGGGAGCGCTGGTATTGAGGAGGCGGTGATCGGTATGGCGCACCGTGGAAGACTGAATGTGCTGGTTAATACGCTCGGTAAAATGCCCAAAGATTTGTTCAGTGAGTTCGAAGGAAAATCGGTTGAGCAATTGCCTGCAGGCGACGTCAAGTACCACCAAGGTTTTTCGTCTGATATCAACACGCCTGGTGGCCCGATGCATGTGTCACTGGCGTTTAATCCGTCGCATCTTGAGATCGTCAACCCAGTTGTGGAAGGGTCGGTTCGTGCGCGCCAGCATCGCAGAAAGGATGTTCTAGGAAAAGAAGTTCTGCCAATCTTGTTGCACGGCGATGCGGCGTTTGCAGGACAGGGGGTTGTTATGGAAACCCTGAACCTTTCCCAAACGCGCGGGTACGGAACGGGTGGAACGGTCCATATCATTATCAACAACCAGATCGGATTTACCACGTCAGATGAACGGGATGTTCGGTCTACGCAATATTGTACGGACATCGCGAAAATGATCGATGCTCCGGTTTTTCATGTGAATGGGGATGATCCTGAGGCAGTTGCATTTGTTACGGAAATCGCAATTGATTATCGGATGGAGTTTTCCAAAGACGTAGTTATTGATCTCGTTTGCTATCGTCGTTTGGGGCATAACGAGCAGGATGAGCCGATGGTGACTCAGCCATGGATGTATAGCCTGGTCAAACAGCATCCGGGGGCGCGACAGATTTATGCCGAAAACTTGGTATCCCAAAAAGTCATATCGAACGCCGATGCAGATCAAATGGTGAGTGAATTCCGAGCTGCGCTTGACGGTGGATTTCATACCAACAAAACGATTCTGTCGAACTTCAAACCGCCGTACACCATCGATTGGTCGCCATTCAAAAATATTCCATGGAATTTTAAAGCGGACACAGGTGTGCCTATTAAATCCCTGAAGCAGCTTGCTCAGAAATTGACCGATGTGCCGGAGGGTTTTGTGTTGCACTCTCGTGTCGATAAAATTATCAGCGATAGACGGGTGATGGGTCAGGGAAAAATGCCGCTTGATTGGGGTATGGCTGAGAATCTGGCTTACGCATCACTGCTCAAGGAAGGATACGGAATTCGTTTGTCCGGACAGGACTCGGGTCGTGGCACCTTCTTTCATAGACATGCCGTTTTGCACGATCAGAGACGCCAGAACGCGACGGATGGTGTGCATATACCACTTACGCAGATTGCCAAAGGTCAGCCGGACTTCACTGTTATTGACTCTCTACTTTCTGAAGAGGCCGTTTTAGGTTTCGAGTATGGCTATGCTACGGCGGAGCCAAATGAGTTGGTAATTTGGGAGGCGCAGTTCGGAGATTTCGCGAATGGCGCTCAGGTTGTGATCGATCAGTTCATTGCCTCCGGTGAGGTGAAGTGGGGGCGCTTCTGTGGGCTTGTGATGATGTTGCCGCATGGGCACGAGGGGCAAGGTCCCGAGCACTCTTCTGCGAGGATCGAGCGCTACTTGCAGCTCTGTGCGGACTACAACATGCAGATATGTATTCCCTCTACGCCAGCACAAATGTTCCATTTGATTCGTCGGCAGATGGTGCGACCGTATCGAAAGCCGCTCGTGATTATTAGCCCGAAAAGTTTGTTACGTCACAAAGAATCGATCTCGTCTCTTGAGGATTTGGGTAGTGGGGAGTATCAAGTTGTCATCCCTGATCCAAAGAACCCAGCTCCATCAAAGGTCAAACGTGTAGTTTTCTGTAGTGGAAAAGTTTATTACGAGTTGGCAGCCATGCGCGATGAGCACGATCTCAACCACATCGCGATTGTGCGACTTGAGCAACTCTATCCGTTTCCGCATGATGCTTTTGAGGCGATCACAAAGCAATATAAGGCTGCGAAAGATATTGTCTGGTGTCAGGAGGAGCCGGGCAACCAAGGAGCTTGGCACAGAATTCAGCACTACATTGAGCGTCATCTACAAAAAGGTCAAAAACTATCGTATGCGCTACGAGCATCATCTGCATCGCCGGCGACTGGTTATGCAGCGCTTCATATGGAGAGGCAGAAGGCAGTACTCAATGCCGCATTGGGTTTATAGGTCAAACATTTGTTATTAATCGGGAGCAATCATGCTTATTGAAGTCAAAGTTCCAGCTTTATCCGAGTCCGTTGCAGAGGCAACGTTACTTACTTGGCATAAGAAGGCGGGTGACTATGTGAAGCGCGATGAAAATCTTATCGATATAGAAACGGACAAAGTTGTACTGGAACTTCCATCTCCGGAGTCTGGAGTTCTCAAAGAGATCGTGAAGCAAGATGGAGTATCTGTCGCTGCGAATGAGGTCATCGCCCGAATTGATACGTCAGTTGAGGTGGCGGACGAGGCTGAGTCAAGCGTTTCTTCATCAGAGGTTGTAGACGAAAAAAATTCGGCTGCTGCTGTAGTCGCAATGCCCGCAGCCCGAAAAATGGCAGCTGAGAACGGTTTACAGATTTCCTCTATTCAGGGAACAGGCCGCGGGGGAGAGTGACGAAATCGGATATTCAAGCGGCCGTTCAGAAAAAAGACGTTCCGGCCGCAGCGCAGACGAATAATGTCGTCAATTTCTCCACTGCGAGTGAGGATGGAAGGGTCAGTCAGCGCGTGCCGATGTCCCGGCTACGTAAGCGTGTGGCTGAGCGACTTCTCCAATCGCAAGCAAGTGCGGCGATTCTGACGACTTTTAACGAAGTAAACATGCAACCGGTTATCAATATCAGAAATCGATATAAGTCTCAGTTTGAAAAAGAGCATGGAGTGAAGCTTGGGTTCATGTCCTTTTTCGTAAAAGCGGTAGTCGCAGGGCTCAAGAAATTTCCGATTGTGAATGCATCAGTCGATGGCGATGATATTGTCTACCATGGGTATTTCGATATTGGGATGGCGGTCGGAAGTCCTCGAGGACTTGTGGTTCCAATCATTCGTAACGCAGATCAAATGAGTTTTTCTGATGTGGAAAAACAGATTGGGGATTTTGGGCAGCGTGCTCAAGAGGGGCGTCTTTCCATAGAGGAATTATCGGGTGGGACTTTCTCTATTTCTAACGGAGGTGTATTTGGATCGATGCTCTCGACTCCAATTATTAACCCACCGCAATCTGCGATTCTTGGAATCCACGCCACGAAGGAAAGGCCAGTGGTTGAAAATGGTGAGATCGTCATTCGACCTATGAATTATCTCGCTCTTTCTTATGACCATCGAATTATCGATGGGAGAGAGGCAGTCTTGTTCTTAGTGGCGATCAAGGATGCGGTCGAGGATCCTTCAAGGTTGCTACTAGATCTTTAGTCTTTAACGAAGCAAAAGTTTTCGCATGAATAAACAGTACGATGTAGCGGTAATCGGTGCGGGCCCTGGCGGATACGTGGCCGCTATTAGAGCTGCTCAACTTGGGTTAAGCACCGTTTGTATTGACGATTTTTCTGGTGAGGATGGCAAACCAAGTCTTGGTGGTACTTGTCTGAATGTGGGATGTATACCCTCGAAGGCGCTCCTAGAGTCTTCCGAGAACTACGAAAAAGTGATGCATAAGTTTAAAGATCATGGGATCGAGGCAAAAGAAGTTTCATTCGATGTTGCCAAGATGCTTGGTCGGAAAAATACAATCGTTAAGCAGTTTACGAATGGTATTTCTTTGCTATTCAAGAAGAACAAGGTAGATAGCGAGTTTGGGCGTGCTGAATTTGTATCTACGGGAGATTTAACCACGCTTAAAGTTGTTGGGAAAAAGGGCGAGACGCTTTTAGACGCCAAACATGTAATTGTGGCAACTGGTTCAAAACCGAGGGAGTTACCGCAAGCAAAAATCGATAATAAATTAATTTGTGACAATGTCGGAGCATTAGCGTTTGATACGGTTCCAAAACATCTTGTAGTTGTTGGTGCCGGTGTGATTGGCTTGGAAATGGGTAGTGTTTGGCGAAGGCTAGGAGCGAAGGTTACGGTGATTGAGTCTATGCCAGGATTTCTATCTCTTGCGGATCAGGCGATTTCCAAAGAGGCGTTCCGTGTGTTCACCAAAGTTGTCGGTCTTGAAATCAAACTGGGCTGTACGCTGAAAAAACTAGACCCCAAGAAAAATAATATCAGTGTGGTCTATGACGATGGCCAAAGTGAAACCACGATTGAATGTGATCGTGTTGTTGTCGCGGTTGGTCGCGTGCCAAATACCGATGGATTGGGGCTCAATAAAGTGGGCATCACGGTTGATGACAGCGGATATATTGTTGTGGATGAGCACAATGCAACTGGAGTCAAAAATATTTACGCGATCGGTGACGTCGTGCGTGGGCCGATGTTGGCTCATAAGTCCTCCGAAGAGGGGGTCGCAGTTGCCGAGGAAATAGCGGGACAGGCAGGGCATGTAAATCTGGATACGATTCCATGGGTTATTTACACATCACCAGAAATCGCGTGGGTGGGCCGAACGGAACAGGAGCTAAAAGCGGAAGGGGTTCCTTTCCGAATTGGTCAATTTCCCTTCATTGCGAGCGGCAGGGCGAAGGCGATTGGAGATACGCACGGATTTGTAAAAATGATCGCTCACGCGGAAACGGATCAAATTTTAGGGGTACATGTTATTGGGCCGTACGCCTCTGAATTAATCTCTGAGGCCGTCGTGGCGATTGAATTTGGCGCAACGTCCGAAGATATTGCAAGAATTGTTCACGCTCATCCATCGTTATCTGAAGCGATGCATGAAGCGGCTCTCGGCGTTGATGGGCGATATCTGAGTTTGTGAGGCAAACATTCGGGCCTCTGAGCGTACGTGTTTAGGGGTAGTGGTGTTTCTTTGAAATGAATGATGCAGTTGGAGAACCCCGTTGACTCAGTCAATTGTTAGCTTTGTCGAAGCGCGATCGAATCACCTTGAATATGTGCTTGATGGAGCCCAGCGCGTTACCGTAGAGAAACTTCAAGATTTAAATAACCATCTCGTTGAAGACTCCAAGGAGAAGTCGTTTATTCAAAGGTTTTTTGGGAAGACCTATTCGCCCAAAGGTATGTACATTTGGGGTGGAGTGGGTCGTGGAAAAACCTTCTTGATGGATTTGTTCTTTGAAAGCGTTGAGATCTCTAAAAAGCGAAGAGTGCATTTTCATCGGTTCATGCAGGAGGTGCATCATCGTTTAAAAGAGCTGCAGGGAACAGAAAGCCCACTTCGCGTCATTGGCCGAGAGTTTGCTCGAGATGTTAGGTTGCTTTGTCTAGATGAGTTTCACATCTCTGATATTGGAGATGCGATGATTATGCGCAATTTGCTTGACGCGTTATTCGAACAAAATGTCACGATTGTCACGACCGCAAATTGGGAGCCTGATCGCCTGTACGAACATGGGTTGCAAAGAGTTCAATTTTTACCAACGATTGAGCTTATAAAAAATAGGATGGATGTCGTTAATCTCGATGGCGGAAATGATTATCGATTAGCGTCACTTGAAAAATCAGGAGTCTTTTTCCTGGGGGATGATGAAAGGACTGACGGCGAGATGCGTGCGTTGATGAAAACCTTGTCCCCGACGATCGGTGAGCCCGGTGTCATTTGTCTTAATGATCGTAGTATTCCTTATGAAGCAATGTCAGAGGATTTGATTTGGTTCACGTTTCGTGGCATCTGTGAGGGCCCTAGAGGCAAAGATGACTACATCGAACTATCAAAAGAGTTTCAAACGGTGTTGATTAGTAAAATCCCATTTTTTGCAAGCCACAATGACAATGAACGGCGGCGATTCACATGGCTTGTGGATGAATTTTATGATCGACGTGTAAAATTGGTTCTCTCATCTCATGATGCAATACCTGATATTTTTGCGGATTCCCTGGGAGGGCCAGAGAAGGAGAGAACGGAATCGCGTCTAATTGAGATGCAGTCGAGGAGATACTTGTCGGAACCGCATACTCCTTGAGTATCTTGGGAAACATAGTCGGTATTGAGCAAAATTTTTAGGAGAGGGCAATGGACAAATTTAATGCGTTTTTAATTGAAGAAAGTGACGGGAAGGTCGTAAGTGGTTTCAAACAAATGAACCTGACTGACCTTGATTCAGGTGAGGTAGTAATCAAAACTGCCTATTCCTCGGTCAATTTTAAGGACGCATTGGCTGCAACTGGTGCCGGGAAAATTATCAGAAGGTTTCCTTGTATTGGCGGCATTGATCTCTCTGGAACAGTCGTTGAATCTTCATCGAGCGAATTTGCTGTCGGTGATGAAGTGATTGCCACGAGTTACGATATCGGAGTGGCGCACCATGGTGGTTATGCTGAGTATGCACGTATCCCGGCGGAATGGGTGGTTCCCATGCCCAAAGGCTTAGACTTGTTCTCATCGATGGCGCTTGGGACTGCTGGTTTCACAGCGGGTCTTGCGGTCGAGCGTATGGAGCATGATGGGTTAGCGCCGTCCGCTGGTCCGGTTGTCGTGAATGGCACGACTGGTGGTGTGGGTGGTATTGCAGTTGATATTCTCTCGGGGCTTGGTTACTCGGTTACTGCGATGACTGGAAAGAGTGACCAGGAGGACTATTTAAAAAATCTTGGTGCTAGTGAAATTCTTCTGCGTGATTCGATCGATTTGGAAAAAATTAAACCCCTTGCGAGAGAGACCTGGGCAGGTGCTGTCGATAATTTAGGTGGCGATATCCTCTCTTGGATCGCGAGTGGTATGAAGGTCGGTGGTGCCATTGCATCGATTGGGCTCGCGTCGAGTTTCAAGTTTAATACGACGGTTATGCCGTTCATCCTTCGAGGAGTGAGTCTCTTGGGGATTGACTCGGTTAACGCAAAATCCCTTGTTCGAAGAAAAGTGTGGGAGCGACTAGGTTCTGATATGAAGCCTGCTCATTTAAGTGACATTGTTCAAACGGTTGAATTTGATGAGTTGCCTTCTGTATTCCCTAAGCTTATGCAGTCAGCGATGCGAGGAAGGGTTGTGGTCAAGGTTGCTTAGTCATTAAATTTTTACTTCGGGGGAAGTAATGTCGAAAAAATTCAACAAATTCACAGTGACTCAATCGAGAAGCGTGACGCTTTTTGGACGAGTGAAGCTAATCTAATCCACTGGAACAAAAAATTTGATGCAGTCCTCGACTATAGCAAGCCACCCTTCGCAAAATGGTTTGTAAATGGAGAAACGAATCTTTGTTTTAACGCAATCGACCGTCACCTAGAAGAGAGAGGTGATCAAGCTGCAATTGTCTATGTTTCAACTGAGACGAATACAGAATACTCGATCTCCTACTCTGATTTATCCAGAGAAGTAAATAAATTTGCGGCAGTGTTACGCGCAAAAGGCGTTGGTAGAGGGGATCGAGTTTTGATTTATATGCCAATGATCCCGGAGGCGATCTTTGCCATGCTTGCAACGGTTCGACTTGGTGCTATTCACTCAGTTGTTTTTGGGGGATTTGCATCTGCCAGCCTTGCGCAACGAATCGACGATTGTGCGCCGAAAGTCATGGTTACCGCTGACGCGGGATTACGAGGCGGTAGGGTGATTCCTTACAAGGGGTTAGTCGATGATGCAATTTCATTAGCTTCTTCTCCGCCCGAAACGGTAATTTTGGTTAATCGAGGTCTCGTCGAAGGAATGAGTATGGTTGAGGGACGGGATTTTGATTACCACGCGCTAGCAGAGACATTTGAAGGGAGCTCAGTGGATGTCACTTGGGTTGAATCTAGTGAGCCTAGCTATATCCTCTACACGTCTGGCACCACGGGAAAGCCAAAAGGGGTTCAGCGTGATACGGGTGGATATGCAGTTGCGCTCGCCTCCTCAATTAAACATATCTACGATGGTGCTGCGGGAGAGGCGATTTTTACGACGTCCGATATCGGATGGGTAGTGGGGCATTCATACATTGTTTACGCTCCATTGATCATGGGAATGACCACGATCCTATACGAAGGGTTGCCTACGACTCCAGACGCAGGTATCTGGTGGAAATTGGTTGAAAAATATAACGTTCGCGTGATGTTCTCATCGCCAACGGCGATTCGTGTTTTAAAGAAGCAGGATCCAAAATATTTGAGTCAATATGATATTTCTTCATTGAAGCATCTTTTCTTGGCGGGAGAGCCGTTGGATGAACCAACGCACTCTTGGATTTCATCTGCAATCAATAAACCGGTGATTGATCATTTTTGGCAGACAGAAACAGGGTGGCCAATTCTGACGTCGATGCCTGGTATTGAGAAAACCCCAATAAAGTTTGGAAGCCCATCGTTTCCGGCTTATGGATATGAGCTCAAAGTATTGAGAGAAGATGACGCATCAGAATGTGATGCGAACGAGAAGGGGTTGGTATCAATTGTGCCGCCTTTGCCACCGGGCTGTATGACTACCGTGTGGGGAGATGATGAGCGATTCGTGAATACGTATTTTTCAACATTCAAAAGCAAACTGGTCTACTCAACTTTTGACTGGGGTATTCGCGATGAAGACGGTTACCATTTTATTTTGGGGCGTACTGACGATGTGATTAACACCGCAGGCCATCGCTTGGGAACGCGGGAGATCGAGGAGGCGATACAGATGCACAGCAATGTTGCAGAGGTCGCTGTGGTTGGCGTCGCAGATGCGTTAAAAGGGCAGATGCCTCTAGCTTTTGTTGTTCCAAAAGATATGTCGTTGGTTGAGAAGCAAGATCAGGCGGGCATCCAAGCCAAGGAGATTATGAAAAAAGTCGATGACAGTCTCGGGGCGATTGCTCGGCCTCGCAATGTGCACTTCGTTTCCATGTTACCGAAGACTCGTTCTGGGAAACTTTTGAGGCGAAGTATTCAAGCGATAGCGGAGGGCAAATCTCCCGGGGATTTGACGACCTTGGAGGATCCGGCGGCAATCGATCAGATTAAAAATGCAGTCTCGGGTTAGCGCAGAGTCGGGAAGATGCAATATAAAATTTTCTTAGGGGTTAATGTTGTTGCATTACTGCTTTACCTGTCTTTCCTAGCTGGAATTATGTATCTCGATTTTTCGGTTTTCCCGAATATGGAGTCGCTTCGCTCTCCACCTCCCGTGGTGGAGGATGCCATATCAAAGACCGGAGATCTTGAGGGTTTGCGAGCAGTAGCGTCACTTCTTTTTAGTCATATCAATGATCAAACCGAGGTGATCAATTCGATTATCGGATCGACGGTGTTTTGGGCGCGGTTTCATTTTATCTTTGCGCTTTTTGTATCAATTCTTAACGTGTTTTTAATTTTAAAACTGAGGAAACGATAAACTTTTGCGGTACTCGAGCTTACGGGCCAAAGTTTTATGTTCATTCGTTTGGGCGGTGTTATGTTTGATGACAGTCCCCAAGGTGTTCTCAGTTGAGTTACCAAAAGAGCGATTGGCTCCTGGGGGTGTTGCTGTTGTAGATCTCGGGGTAGGGGAAGTTAAGCCAGTTGTTCTTTATGCTGGAAACCCAGTTTCAGTTGTAAAGGACCAAGGGCGTTGGTTTGCCATTCTTGGAATTTCTCTGTCACAAACTGCAGGTTCCGAGATGATTTTGAATATCGATGATGGCGGTAAGGAGCCGCTTAACCTGACTATTCCAATTGGTTCTTTTCCATATGGCGAGCAGCAGTTAAAGGTCGCAAAAAAACATGTTGATCTCTCTTCGGAAAATTTGGAGAGAAACAACAGGGAAAGCGCGCACATCGCCAAGTTGAAGAAAACAATCAGCGATAGAAATATAAATACTTTCCGATTGAAGATGCCTTGTGATGGGCAGATGAGTTCCTCGTTTGGGTTTCGCAGATTTTTTAATGGACAACCTCGATCGCCGCATCGGGGTATGGATATTGCGGCTCCGTCTGGAGAGCCGGTGATCTCAGCGGGAGATGGAATTGTGATTGATGTCGGGGATTACTTTTTCTCTGGGAATATGGTCACCGTAGATCATGGTCAGGGGTTCCTCACGCTCTACGCGCATCTCAAAGCGATTGATGTAACGGTCGGTCAAGCGGTGAGAGCTGGGGATATGATCGGGTTAGTCGGTGCAACCGGACGGGTTACTGGCCCACATCTACATTTTGGCGTCATCCTCGGTGGGGAATCGGTTGATCCTGCGCTATTCTTGGAGCCGTAGCTTAATCAGGTTTTTAGTGTCCCAGTCGACTTAGATTTAAATACCCAAGCAAGGGGCACTGATGCTAGTGCAACCCAGGTGAATAGGTCGAACGCATTTAGGTAACCACCAATGAGCGCCTGATGTTCAATCTCAGTGGTCAGTCTTGTGAGGCTCTCTAAGCTCTCTAATCCCCAAGTACCGGAGATTGGTGAGTTGGTGATCTTTTCGTTAAGAGGTGAAACAAGCTGACTGAGACCAGCGTAATTAGCTGCGGTCGTTCTTAGTAAAACCAAAATACTGATCGAAATAAAAAGACTGCTCCCAAAATTTCTCATGAGATTAAACATGGATGCGCCTTGGACTACTAATTTATTTGGAAGTGTCGCAAATGCAAGGACTGTCATAGGGGTGTAGGCGAGTCCAAAACCAAACCCTTGTACAAAGTTTGTCCAGATGATGTCCCATTCAGTCATATTTATATTCAGCCGAGACATTGCCCAACCGGCCCACACCTGCAGTAATATTCCTACGGTAAGAGCCAGTCGCGGATGATATTTTGTGAATTGAACGACGATTAGGAAGCTGCCAAAATTTCCAAGTCCCCTAGAAGATAGAATAAAACCTACCGTAGCATCCGGATATTCTCGTAGATCTTGCAATAATGTTGGGAAAAGCGCGATCGGTGTATAGCTCAACGCCCCCATAATTAGCATCACAAGTAGCCCAAACATAAAATTCCAATTGGAAAACAATTCCTTTTGCATAAAGGGATTCTTGGACCACGCTGTATGTAGTATGAATAATCCTGCGGCAAAGAGCGCCAATATAAGCTCAGTCGTGATTTCAAACGACTCGAACCAATCCAGTCTGTGCCCGCGATCTAACATTAACTGAAGTGCCCCCATTGCGGTTGCAAGACTAATAAATCCCATTAATCCGAGTTTTCCTGAGGATCCTTTTTGTTGATCTCCCAGGGCGACAAGTGCTAGTAACGTGGCGAGAAATCCGACCGGTGCGAGAAATAAAAAGGTCCACCTCCAACCCAGGGCCTCCCCAACAACTCCACCGAGAATAGGGCCGAGCACCGGTCCCATCACCCCACCCACACCCCATAACATCAAAACCAAGGCGTGCATTCGCTTTGGAAAAGTTGCGAGTAACATACCTTGGCCTAACGGTGTTAGCGGTGCGCCGAATAGTCCTTGGAGGGTTCTTGCTACGAGAAGTACACCTAAGTTCCCGGCTAAACCACAAGCGATTGAAGAGAGGGTAAAGCCGATCAGCGTTGTCACCATCAGTCTGCGCCAACCAAGCTTCCCCGCTAGCCAACCGGTAATGGGAGTTCCAACTGCTGCGCCCACGAGAAATAACGTAACCGTCCATGCTGCCTGATCATGGTTGATGGATAGCGCCCCTCGGATATGTGGCAACACGATAGTCGAGGCGGTTATGGCCATCCCGAATAGCAAGGTAACTATTTGGACGATAAGGAGCACAAGCCAACGGCGAGATGGGACTACCTCTTCTTCTGAATGTGTCGCCGCTGCCATTTGGACGTTCTTCGAGCGAGCGCCTATTCTTAGGCGCAAGACCTTTTCCCAACGCTAATTTCTGTTAATGGAGTCCCTTTAGGCATCCCGACAGTTTAGAGTAAATTTGGTAAAAAAAGGCTCCACGAAACATTCGTATAGCTCCTGACGTTACGGCTGACGAAAAATCTATGTAACTATCTATCAAGATTGAGAAAATACTAAAAAAAGCATATAATTCGCGTCCCTTGCCCTACCTCATCCGCGTGAAGGGGGCTTTTTTGAGGCGTTGAGCCTCTTAATTATCCATAAGGAGATATAGATGCGGCATTACGAGATCGTGTTTATCGTTCATCCGGATCAGAGCGAGCAAGTTCCAGCGATGATCGAGCGATATAGAAATCAAGTGACTTCGGGTAGTGGTGTAGTACACCGACTCGAAGACTGGGGTAGAAGGCAGCTTGCTTACCCAATTCAAAAAATACACAAAGCCCACTACGTTTTAATGAACGTGGAGTGTGGTCAAGACGTCCTTAAAGAGCTGGAGAACGGTTTCAAGTTCAATGACGCAGTGCTACGACACCTGACCGTGTCTATGGATGCTGCAGTTACTGAGCCCTCCATTATGATGATGGAGGAGAAGGCGAAGCAGATTGTTGTTGAGCCCGCTCCAGAGTCAAAAGATGAGGCGTCTAGCGAGAATACAGCTCCTGAGCCACAGGAGGCATAAATAACTATTTGATAACGTGAATCAGTTTGACCTCCAGGCCAAGCTCATCTCGAAAGATGTGATTCGAGAAACCCCTTCGGGAACGCCAGTCGTGGATTTTCGAGTTGAGTACGATGGTGAGATTAGTGAGGCGGGATTTAAAAGATTGGTGAAGTTATCAATAGACTGTGTGGCGATTGGGGATTTGTCAGGGAAAGTTAGCAAAATAGCATTGGGATCGGAAGTTGGCTTAACTGGATTTTTGGCAAATCGCGGAAAAAATTACTTTTCGATCAAGTACCACGTTCAGGATATTGCAATCGGAAAAAAATAAGAATACTTGGAGAAAACTATGGCTCGTCCATTTAATAAAAAGCAAAACGACAAAAAACGGCCTAATAACCGACCGTTATTTAAGCGCAGAAAATTCTGTAAATTCACGGCAGAGAAGATCGAGTGGGTCGATTATAAGAATACCGACATCTTGAAAGATTTCATTAGTGAAGGTGGAAAAATTATTCCGGCGCGCATCACGGGTACGCGCTCTCGCTTCCAGCGACAGCTTTCGGTGGCAATCAAGAGAGCTCGATTTCTTGCGCTACTTCCATACTCAGATAACCACTAATCAGGAGGCTCGATATGCAAATTATTTTATTAGAGCAGGTGGTTAATCTTGGCCGCCTTGGTGACGTCGTTAATGTTAAAGAGGGTTACGCACGAAATTTTTTGATCCCGCACGGAAAAGCCAAACGGGCAACTAAAGAAAATCTTGCTGAATTTGAGCAAAAGCGTGCAGAGCTCGAGGCGCAGCAGGCTGAGATTCTTGCCCAGGCGAAAGCGAAGTTTGAAAAGGTGAACGGGGTTGGTGTCGAGATCGCACAAAAAGCTGGTGTAGACGGACGTCTATTCGGCTCAGTGACACACTACGATATTGCTGAGGCGCTTAAAGTAAAAGGTCACGATATCAATAAGAATCAAATCCAAATGCCAACGGGGCCTATCAAGCAGATTGGTGATGTTGAAATAGCTATTAGCCTACACGCTGAAGTTACTGCAACGATTACCGTTTCTGTGACTCCGGAGGCTTAAATCGCTTCAAATTAAAAAAGCCACACTTTTCGTGTGGCTTTTTTTGTACCAGCCACAAATGGCCAAGCAATACGTTTCTCGGCGCTTCCATAGCATGTTATTCTTGATGCCAACCCAGAATATAGAATTCTTTTCCTAGAGTGATTTGATGCTTGATAACGAAGTTCAGATGATTAAGGTGCCTCCGCATTCAGTGGAGGCGGAGCAGTCTGTTTTGGGTGGATTGCTTTTAGATAACGCTGCGTGGGATCGAGTTGCCGATTTTATGAATGAGTCGGACTTGTATCGTGCAGATCATAAAATTATCTACCGCCATATTACGAAGCTCATCGGCTCCAATAAACCTGCCGATGCTATTACCGTTGCTGAAAGCCTAGAAAGTACAAAAGAGCTTGAGCAAGTCGGTGGTCTTTCGTATCTCGCGGCATTAGCCCAGAACACACCCTCCGCGGCAAATATTCGTCGCTATGCGGAGATTGTTCGTGAAAGATCAATTCTACGAAAATTAGCGAATACAGCTACTGAAATAGCCGATACGGCTTATAACCCCATGGGCCAGGAGGCTGCACAGCTCCTCGATGAGGCTGAGTCGAGAATTTTCTCAATTTCGGAAGAGGGGGCTCGGACTCGTCAAGGGTTTCAGGATATGCAGCCTATTCTCACTGGAGTTGTTGAGCGAATTGATTTGCTATACAACAGGGATAATCCCTCAGATGTTACGGGGGTGCCTACAGGTTTCAGTGATCTCGATCGTATGACATCAGGTTTTCAGCCGGGGGATTTGGTGATCGTAGCGGGACGGCCATCGATGGGTAAAACTGCACTTGCGCTAAATATGGCGCAACACGTTGCTTTGGATGCTGGGCTACCGATAGGTATTTTCTCCATGGAGATGGGTGCGGGTCAGCTCGCAATGCGATTGCTGAGTTCGTTGGGAAAAATCAACGCGCATGATTTGCGGACGGGTCGATTAGCAGAAGATGATTGGAGGAGATTGACGAATGCTGTTGGTCGATTGAGTGATGCGCCTATTCATATTGATGAGACGCCAGGTTTAAACTCGCTGGAGTTGAGAGCGCGAGCTAGAAGATTACATCGCCAATATGGCCAATTAGGACTTTTGGTTATTGACTATTTGCAGCTGATGTCTGCTTCTTCGCAAGGTGAGAACAGGGCAACTGAGATTTCTGAGATATCTCGATCTCTCAAAGGCTTAGCGAAGGAACTTAATGTGCCAGTTATCGCACTTTCGCAGCTAAATCGATCTTTAGAGCAACGGCCGAACAAACGGCCAGTTATGTCAGACTTACGTGAATCTGGGGCGATTGAACAAGACGCCGATACGATCCTCTTCATTTATCGAGATGAAGTCTACAATCCCGACACACTCGATAAGAACAAGGCTGAAGTAATAATCGGTAAGCAGCGAAATGGTCCAACTGGAACCGTGATGCTTACTTGGAACGGTAAGCACACAAAGTTTGCCAATTTCGCTGATCCTCAGCGCTATTGAAGGCGGGATTAACTCTGGTGAATTAGAGACTCGCTAGCACCTCTGCAGCGTGTCCTTCAACCTTAACTTTTCTCCACTCTTTGGCAACTTTGCCACTGGCATCGATGAGGAATGTACTTCTTTCAATTCCTCGAACTTGTTTGCCATACATATTTTTCATTTTGATGACATCAAACATATTGCAGATTCTCTCATCGGCATCTGAAATCAGCTCAAAGGCAAGTTGATATTTTTCTTTAAAGTTTTCGTGAGACTTTAAGCTATCTCTAGATATGCCAAAAATCACACAGTTCTTTTTCTCAAATGACTTTGCGAGTTCAGAGAACTGGATGCTCTCGTTTGTGCAACCAGGAGTGCTGTCTTTCGGGTAGAAATATAGGACTATATTTTTACCTTGAAAGTCAGATAAACGAAAAGTTTTATTGCTCGTCATACTGCCAGAAAAATTCGGCACTTTGGCTCCTAAAATTGTTTTTTCCATTTTGATATTTCCCTTTTTTCAAATCTAAATCGTATTTTTATTGGTTGAGCTAATGATGTCGGTTGCGATTTTTTGATATTTGTTATCAGAATAATCATCAACTCGAAAAGTTGTTGCGCTGCTTAGTTTTGGAAAATTTTGTATCGAAGATTTTTGATAAGCAGGATCATAGTGCTTAATCATAATATCCCCAACGAATCCTTTCCAATTCTGTTTGTCGATGAGATCCTCCCAAGCTTGAACAGTTTTATTGCTATGCAATTGCTGGAGGGATCTGATTGTCATTTTTAATCCGTTGGGATTCTCTAAGAAGTGAGGGTACTCTTCAATAATCAAGTTAATACGTTCATCAATTGAGGCTTCAATTCGAATCGTATCTCCTATCCGAATTCTATTCATCAATTCTTCCGGTATCCGAAGATTCCCAATCTTTCTGCTCTCGGATTCAGTAAAGATAACCTGGCTTGGTTTAAGATTCGTTAGTTTTTCCCACAGCAGCGTTTCGAAATGTTTTTGACTAGGTTGATCGCTAGTTGCCGGTTTTCCCAAAAGTGAACCCTTGTGATTCGCAAGCTCTTCTAAGTCGAGAACCTGTTGGCCTTTTTTTGCGAGTTCCTGAAGAATAGTTGTTTTTCCAACTCCAGTGAGACCACAAAGAACAATGAACGAAAGTGCTCCCGGCTTGTGCTCTAATTCCTCGATAACGTATTTCCTGTAAGCCTTATATCCACCTTCAAGTTGATGCGCGTTCCATCCGATCTGTCGAAGAATATGAGCCATTGCGGCGCTTCGTTGCCCCCCGCGCCAGCAGTAAATTAATGGCTTCCACTTTTTTGGGCGGCCTACAAAAATATGATCGATGGCGTTTGCGATGTTTCTGGCCACGATGGATGCGCCAACCTGTTTTGCTTCAAACGGGTTGACTTGCTTGTAAATCGTCCCTACCTCGGCTCTTTCCTGATCATTCAATACAGGTGCGTTTATCGCGTTTGGGATATGATCTAGTCCAAATTCAGAGGGTGAGCGAACATCTATGATTTCATCAAATTCGCGGAGCTGCTCAATCCCAACAAGTCGATTCATTTTTTTGAATAATTAAAACGATGCTATTCGAATGTTTTTCACAGTTTTTATGGTAACAGCTAGAGCGGATTGTATTTTATGGAAAAACGATTGACAGAGTATGCGCATGGTGGAGGTTGCGGGTGCAAGATTTCGCCAAAGGTGTTGAAAGAGATTCTTGCGGGAGTGCCCGGGGTTCCAGATCCTCACTTGCTAGTCGGTTTTGATAGTTCCGATGATGCTGCCGTGTATAAGGTTAGAGATGATTTGGCAATTGTTGCCACCACCGACTTCTTCACGCCGATTGTTGACGATCCGCATGATTTTGGTCGAATAGCGGCATCTAACGCGATCTCTGATATTTATGCGATGGGTGCAAAACCGATCATGGCGCTCGGAATTGTTGGAATGCCTATAGAAAAATTACCCACGGAGGTGATTAGTAGGATATTGGCTGGAGGAAAGTCAGTATGCGATGAGTTGGGGTACCGCTGGCTGGCGGGCATTCTATCGATACGCCTGAGCCAATCTATGGTCTTGTCGTCATCGGATCTGTAAATCCGAGTCAGGTTAAAAGAAACAATACTGCTCAGGTCGGGGATCTTTTGGTTCTGAGTAAACCGATTGGGATCGGGGTACTTTCTGCTGCCATGAAAAAAAACATTATCACCGCAGACGAATACCGTACGATGCTTAATTTAACCACCCAGATCAATACGCCTGGAGCCTCATTGGCTGACTTGGATGATGTCCACGCAATTACTGATGTGACGGGTTTCGGGCTACTAGGACACGCTCGAGAGATGGCAATGGGGTCATCAAAGTCCCTTACGATCAATTATTCTGAGGTTCCAAAAATTGAGGGAATCGAGAGTCATGTTGAGAATGGTGTTTTCACGGGGGCTTCCACGCGTAACTGGGAGAGTTACCAAGGGGATATCAACCTGCCGGAAAAGTTTGCGATCTCTAGTAGACATATATTGACTGATCCACAAACTAGCGGGGGCTTGCTTGTATCGGTGTCAGAGTCCTGTGTTGGGGAGGTTCTTTCCTTGTTCAACTCCGAAGGATTTTCTCGAGCGAGTGTGATTGGAAGAGTCTCGGAGGGTCAGCCGGGAGTGGTAGTTCTAGCTTAGGTCCCTCGCGACGTATATTTTCAGTCTTCGTAGGCACGATGTGGTAAACTTGCGCGCCTTTTGGCGGTTTGAAACGCCGCTACACACATAAATTATCAATCTTTCTTTAGGTCAAATTGTTATGCCGAATGGTATCCGTAATATTGCTATTGTCGCGCACGTCGATCATGGAAAAACCACGATGGTGGATCAGTTGCTCCGCCAATCCGGTACCTTTGCTGCTCATAAGCAGGTATCTGAGCGTGTTATGGATTCTAACGATCTAGAAAAAGAGCGCGGTATTACGATCCTTTCAAAGAACTGTGCCATCAGCTACAAGGATACTCACATAAACATCGTTGATACTCCTGGACACGCGGATTTCGGTGGTGAGGTAGAGCGGGTTCTGTCTATGGTGGACAGTGTTTTACTGCTTGTAGATGCAGTGGATGGTCCTATGCCTCAAACGCGTTTTGTCACGAAGAAAGCGCTGTCGTTGGGGCTTAAGCCGATAGTTGTAATTAATAAAGTGGATAGGCCTGGAGCGAGACCAGAGTGGGTTATCAATCAGACCTTTGAGCTTTTCGATAAGTTAGGGGCTTCCGAAGATCAGTTGGATTTTCCTGTGGTATACGCGTCCGCCCTCGAAGGCTGGGCGGTGACCGACCTAAGTTCTCCACAAGAAAATATGGAGCCCTTGTTCAAAGCGATCCTCACCTATGTTCCCGAACGAGAGCTTGATAATGAAGGGCCTCTGCAGTTGCAGATTTGTTCCCTGGACTACTCGAGTTTCGTGGGGCGAATTGGCATTGGGAGAATAACTCGAGGAAAGGTGAAGAGCGGGCAGCAAGTTGCGTTAGTAAATGGGCCCGACGGAGAGGTTAAAACAGCAAAAATCAATCAGGTTTCCATTTTTCAAGGGCTCGATAGGGCTGTAGTAGATGAGGCATATGCTGGAAACATAGTATTAATCAATGGAATTGAATCGATCGGGATTGGGCAAACGATTTGTGACTCTGGGTGTCCGGAAGGGCTGCCACTGCTCACGGTTGATGAGCCCACGCTCACAATGAATTTTATGGTTAATACATCACCGCTGGCGGGTAGAGAGGGGAAGTTTGTTACGAGTCGCCAGTTGCGAGAAAGACTTGACCGAGAGCTACAATCAAACGTAGCGCTCAAGGTGGAATTTACCTCCGATTCGGATACATTTATCGTGTCGGGCAGAGGAGAATTGCATTTGACGATTCTATTAGAGAATATGAGACGAGAGGGTTATGAGCTTGCAGTCGGTCGTCCGCGCGTTGTTTATCGGCAAGTAGAGGGAGTTACGCACGAGCCTTACGAGATTCTCACTGCGGATGTCGAGGAGTCTCATCAGGGCGCGATTATGGAGGAGCTTGGTCGCAGGAGAGGTGAGCTTCTAGATATGGTTTCGGATTCGAAAGGTCGAGTGCGACTTGATTACCGAATCCCTGCGCGCGGCCTTATCGGGTTTCAAAGTGAATTTCTAACTCTCACGAGAGGAACCGGCGTTGCATCGCACGTATTTGACTCTTATGACGTCGTGAAGGGGGATATTGACGAGCGGCGTAACGGGGTTTTGGTTAGTCAAGACGATGGTCCCGCTGTAGCCTACGCGCTTTGGAAGCTTCAGGAGCGCGGGCGTATGTTCGTCTCGCCTGGTGAAGTTCTTTATGAAGGGATGATCATTGGCATCAATTCGCGAGACAACGATCTTGTCGTAAATCCGATACGTCAGAAGCAGCTAACTAATGTGCGCGCTTCTGGATCCGATGAAGCGGCTCGCTTGATACCTCCGATTGAGTTAACGCTCGAGCGTGCGGTCGAGTTTATAGCGGATGACGAAATTGTGGAAATCACTCCGAAGTCCATTCGTCTAAGGAAGAAAGCGTTAAAAGAACATGAAAGAAAACGTGAGGCGAGAGAGACCAAGGCCGCCTAGGGCCAGCTAAGACTTTGGTGTAATTCTTCCGCGTGTTGGCTATACTAGGCTCATGCCTGAAGTCGTTGATTTAAGTTTTTCAAATATCCTACTAACGATCCTCTTGTTAGTAGCTCTGGTCTTGGTGTTTCTTCTGGCAAGATTACCCAAGCAGTTGCAACGAGCGCATGATCTCTTCGCATCGGATAGTTTTAGAGAAAGTAGTGCATCCTTCAATTCGTTAGCGGATAGGCTCTCACAAAATCAAGCGAGCTTGAATGAGAACCTTCGTGCGCTACTATCCCAAGAGCTGACTCAATTAAGAAGTACGACTGGTGAATTCCAGCTGAAACAACTTGAGGAGCAGTCGGTTTCCAAAGAAAAAACGCTGGCGAGTATAGCGGAAATGCGAAGCGAGATTAGCGCGAAGCAGGAGGCAATGAGACTAGAGGCGATTTCTAAAATCTTAGAAAAATTAACGGAGCAAAGCCGGGCGGAGCGGGAACTCTTGCAGTCATCTTTGAAAAATGCAACATCTCAGCTCAATAGCTCGATGGAACAGTTATCAAAAACAACAGATTCTCGGTTAGAACAGATTTCTGGAAAGGTGAATGAACGTCTTGAAGAGGGGTTCAAGAAAACAAATGAAACTTTCCTCAGCGTCATGGAGAGGTTGGCTACGATAGATGAGGCTCAAAAGAAAATCGATGGATTAACCAGTAACGTTGTCGGATTACAGGAATTACTAGGAGATAAGCGCTCGAGGGGGGCTTTTGGGGAAGTCCAGCTCGAGGGTCTGGTAAAAAACATGTTACCGCCAGGCTCTTTTGATTTTCAGTTCACTCTTTCAAATGGAAACCGAGTGGATTGCGTCCTTCGGCTGCCAGCTCCGACTGGTATGGTTGGCGTAGATTCTAAATTTCCCCTAGAAAATTATCATCGTATGTTTGACAAAGATGTTGCTGATGTAGATAAACTTCAGGCGCAGAAGGCATTTAAAGCGGACATTCGCAGACATGTGGATGACATAAGTAATAAATATATTATCGATGGGGAAACAAGTGATGGTGCAGTCATGTTTATCCCCGCAGAAGCAGTATTTGCAGAGATTCATGCTTACCATTCAGATGTGGTTGACTACGCGATGCAAAAACGGATTTGGGTGGTTTCGCCGACCACATTGATGGCGGTATTGAATACTGCTCGTGCTGTTATGAAGGATATTGCGACTCGAGAGCAAGTGCATATCATTAAGGATGAATTGAGAAAGTTGGGACAAGATTTCTCGCGTTTTGACGATCGGATGAGGAAGCTTGCGGATCACATCCGTCTTGCGCATAAAGATGCGGAAGAGGTTCGCATTAGTAGCGACAAAATTACTAAACGGTTTAATAGCATTGAGAAGGTGGAGCTAGAGGGGCCAAGGTCACCTGATGGGGAAAATCAAGAGATTGGCCTGAGTTTACAGCCTAATATCGATCAGGATAATTGAGGGCTTTTAGCTAGACGTATAGGCGGTTAGATTTCTTGCTTAAGTGTCCTTATCAGGAACCGAATTACCCAGACCAGAAAGGGTACAACCACTGCGCTGATCCCGAAGAAGATACTTTTTTCTGAAGTAAGAGGTTCACCCATTAAGGTTAAGAGTCCAATTAGGGACCACAAGGTCATTCCAACGGATTGAAATAATCCGTAGATAATCATCAAGACGTAAGCCCAACGTTTTCTCGACCCGATACCTACCGCGAGCAGTATGTGTAATACCGCAACACAAACATAAAGAATTAATTTTCCGCCCTGAAGATTGATACTTAGCAGTACAATCACTAATGCGGCGACTAAGTTTGCAAGAATGATTACATTGAATGATTTAGAGCGGCGCTCGATGTTATTCATAGAATGCGATGTAATTTTTAACGTTACTGTGCTAGGTGCTGAAGCCAGCCGGTTGGCGCCGAGGTGCGACCATAATGAATGTCGGTAAGCGCTTTGAAAAGTGTCTGTGAAACGGGCCCTACTCGTTGTTCATTGACTATAATTTCTTCGTCCATATATTTCAAACGTCCAACGGGCGCAATGATCGCGCCTGTGCCCATTGCGAACACCTCTGTTACATTTCCAGATCGTAAATCTTTCACAAGTGTATTGATATCGATTTTGTCCTCCGAAAAGGTAAATCCAAGTGACGCAGATAATTTAGCAATAGAGTCTCGTGTAACCCCGGGCAAAATACTTCCTGTTAGGCCCGGTGTGCTGATATGGGTATCTCCGTATACAAAGGCAATATTCATGCCTCCTACCTCTTCTACATATCGTCGTTCATTCGCGTCTAGCCACAGAACTTGTTGGAATCCATCTTTTCTGGCGTTTTCGGTTGCAAGGAGACTGGCTGCGTAGTTCCCAATTGTTTTCGCTTCTCCTGTCCCCCCTGAACTGCGCGAACGTAGTCATGCGAGATATAAACAGATACAGGATTGAGTCCATTGCCAAAGTAGGGACCAACCGGGGACAGCAAAATAAAGTGAATAAACGTATTGCTGGCTCGTACTTCGAGGGTCGATTCGTTGGCAATCATCACGGGTCTGATGTAGAGTGCCGCACCCTCGCTCGACGGTATCCAGTTTTTTTCCATTGCGACTAGTTTTTTAATGGCTTCAAGATGATTATCTAAATCTATCGTAGGCATCGCCATACGAATCGCTGATTTATTAAACCTTTTGAGGTGTTCTTCAATACGAAAGAACGCCACTTGGCCATCTACTTGTTGGAACGCCTTTATCCCCTCAAATATTCCTTGCCCACAATGGAAAATTTGAGCAGTAGGATCAAGATCAAGAGAGCTCCGGTTTTTGATTTCTCATTAGTGCCATCCATTCTCGGGATCGTACTGCTGGGTAAAAATCAATTTTGTGAAATAACGACCAAACCCAAGTCCCTCGGTTGGGAGATCGGTAGGAGAGCTACCCTGGTGCAATATATTGATATTTTCTATTTTCATAAATCATTAACCCTATACTACTTTAGGCTGCAGCTAAAATTAGCAGTTTATCCGCTTGGGGTTCTCACGTATTCTATTAGGAATCATCAATTAAGTTTTCACTGTGGATACTGCTGAAGAAATATCTAGAATATTTGGGGAGACTGGGCCGCTTTCAAAAGTTATACCAGACTATCGACTGAGGCAAAGTCAAGTGGACTTTGCAAAAGCCGTTGGTAACGCCATTGCCAGCAAAGATATTCTTGTAAGCGAAGCGGGCACTGGTACGGGTAAAACCTACGCATACCTTGTCCCCGCATTCCTTTTCGGAAAGAAAACAATTATTTCTACTGGTACTAAGACGCTTCAAGACCAGCTTTTTGAGAAAGATATAAAAGAAGTAAGAAAGGCGCTAGCGATACCGATTACGGTCGCTAAATTAAAGGGTAGAGCAAACTATCTTTGTCATTACCAAATTGAAAAAACCGCCAAAGAGCGCACCTTTTCCAAATTAAGAGATGTGGAAGTTTTTCGTGAATACGAGCGACTTCTTGAGGTGTCAGACACGGGCGATATTTCCGAGGTTGTATCAACTGAGGGCGAATATTCGGACGTCACGTCGCGTGTCACCTCCACCCGAGAAAATTGCCTTGGTGCGGACTGTCCACACATAGCGAAATGTTTTGTGTTGAAAGCGAGGAAAAGAGCGCTAGAGGCCGAAGTTGTGGTTGTTAATCATCACCTTCTTTTTGCGGATTTAGTGCTGAAGGAAGACGGTTTTGGAGAGCTTTTGCCAGACTGTGATGTTGTAATATTGGACGAGGCACATCAAGTTCCAGACGTAGCTACAAACTTCTTTGGGGAATCGGTCTCATCCAATCAAATTTTTGATTTCATACGTGATCTTCGATACGCGATCTCTCTTATTGGTACTGAACTGCCAGAGACCAATATTCTGGCGGCGCTTGAAAAGGCTATGCTGGACGCTAGGCTTTCTCTCGTGAGTCGTTATAACGTGGGCGATGCGATTAAAAATGTCAGTATCGACGAATCCGCATTACCCGATTTGGGTGAATTAATTTCAATCCTTACTAAATTGAAAGATCGTTTTCAGGACTATTGGTCAGAGAGTGTGGAGATGCAAAATTGTGCTGAACGCTTACTAGGGTTCAATTCGTTTTTCTCAGCATTAAAAGAGCAATCTACAGGCGAGCATATATGCTGGATCGAATTAAATCAGCGTTATCTGAAATTGAACATATCCCCCTTAAATGTTTCGAGCAAATTGAAGAAGTATTTTCAAATTAAGAAACGAGCTTGGATATTTACATCGGCAACTCTTTCAGTTGGAGAGAATTTTTCTTTTTTTACCGATCAAATTGGAGTAGAGGATGTATCGTTGTTTTCTTGCGAAAGTCCATTTGATTATGAGAGCAATAGTATTTTGTATGTTCCGACGGGGATGCCACTTCCAGCAGATAAGACCTTTATCTCTACCATGGTTGAAAAAGCTTTCCCTCTTATCGAGGCGTCAAATGGTCGATGTTTTATGCTTTTCACGAGTCTTTCAGCGATGCGAGAGGCGCAGACGCTTGTCAAAGCGGCGATTGAAAAAAGTGAAGTTGAGTTTTCACTTCTTGTCCAGGGTGACACCTCCAAATACGAACTTTTAAAAAATTTAAAAATGAACCTAATGCGATTCTCCTGGGGAGTTATTCCTTTTGGGAGGGGGTTGACGTAAGAGGAGAAGGTCTCGTTCTGGTGTTGATTGATAAGTTGCCGTTTGCAGTGCCTGATGATCCGATCGTGGCTGGAAAATAACCTCGATGAAGCGTCTCGGTCTTAACCCCTTCATGAATTATCAAGTGCCAGAGGCAACATTGGCGCTCAAACAGGGTGCCGGTAGGCTCATACGAGACGAATCCGATCGGGGTGTACTCGTCATTTTTGACCCCAGATTGATTGAGAAACCGTATGGCAAGGTGATGTGGAAAAGTCTTCCAAAAATGAAGCGTACCCAGGATTTATTTGAGGTTACGCGGTTCCTATCGAGAATTTAGTATTAACGTTCTACTAAGTTAGCTACAGATACTAATCCGATAGCCACCCAACTCATTACGACGATATAGCCACCAATTTGCATTATCGGGAGTTTATTTGTCTCCAAATATTTTGTTGCTTTGATTTTGTACGAGGTGAACAATGACTCTGACATGAATGTTCGAATAAGCCAAATTACAATCGGAAACAGCGCTATTTCATCAAGTAACCCTATGATTGGGATAAAGTCGGGAATGAGATCGATAGGGGATAGTGCATAACAGAGGAAAACGAATATTAATAATTTTTTCCCAACCCAAGATTTGCTATCTAAAAATATTAGCCAAAGAGTCGTTACATTGATTTTTAGTTGATCAAGTTGCTTAAGTAGCCAAGTCCTCATTATGATGCAGGCGATCCGATCAGATCATATTCAGTTGCGCCGCTGATTTTGGCATTAATAATTTCACCAACCCTCAATGGTGTTTTGCCCTCGAGAATTACCGTTCCATCTATTTCTGGAGCATCGTACTTTGTTCTTCCAACTGCAGGCGTCTCGATTGTTCCAGCTTGATCAATTATTACGGCTTGGACCGTCCCAATTTTAGATTGTAGTTTTCGTTTGCTAATGTGCTGTTGATGTTCCATGAATCTATGTTTTCTGTCAGACTTAATTTCATCCGGTACTTGCGGTAAGCCTAGGTCGTTAGCAGTGGCGCCTTCCACCGGGGAATATTCAAAACAGCCCACTCGATCCAAATTCGCTTCCGATAGGAATGTAAGAAGCTCATTAAAATCGTCCTCAGTTTCTCCTGGGAATCCAACAATAAATGTGCTTCGAATAGAGAGGTCTGGCACCAGTTTTCTCCATTTCATAAGACGGTTTAGTACGTTCTCTGAATGGGCGGGTCGTTTCATAGATCGAAGGACGCGTTCGCTCGCATGTTGGAACGGGATATCCAAATAGGGCAACACTAACCCATCAGCGATTAGCGGAATGATGTCGTCCACATTTGGGTAGGGGTAAACGTAGTGCAGGCGAACCCAAACCTCGAGTTGACCTAGTTCTCTGGCAAGCTCTACCAGTTGAGTTTTTACGGGTTTCCCATTCCAAAATCCCGTCCTGTACTTGGTATCCACTCCATAAGCGCTAGTGTCTTGCGAGATGACTAAAAGTTCTTTTGTTCCAGATTCAACCAGCGTTTTTGCCTCATTCAATACATTCCCAATAGGGCGACTTACGAGCTTTCCGCGCATCGACGGGATAATGCAAAAGGCGCAGGCGTGGTTACATCCTTCCGAAATTTTTAGGTAGGAGTAGTGCTGTGGAGTAAGCTTTATCCCTTGTGGGGGAACTAAACTCGTGCGGTAGTCGTATTCAATCGGGATATGTTTGCGTACAGACTGCATGACTTCATCTGTCGCCTGCGGCCCTGTTATGGCTAACAGGTTTGGGAACTTTTCCTCGATAATTTTTGATTTTGCTCCGAGGCAACCCGTAACAATTACCTTTCCATTTTGATCGATGGCTTCTCCAATTGCATCGAGTGACTCCTCAATTGCCGAATCAACAAAACCACAGGTGTTGATGATGACTAGATCCGCATCGCGATAAGTTGGCGAAATGGAGTACCCATCAGATCTGAGTGTTGTAATGATGCGTTCAGAGTCAACCGTCGCTTTTGGGCATCCCAACGAGACAAACCCCACGCTTGGGGTTTTCTTTGTAATTGAGGATTCTTTCACGCAGTAAGAGTCGCGTGCTTAGTTCACGTTGATACTTTTGCTGGTTTATCTAATTAGAGTCTGAGGACTTATCTTTACCATTGGTCGAGCCACCAAATGGAAAGCTGCCAAACATTGTCGTAGCCTGCTGTTGCATTTGCTGTTGCATATCAACAAACGCTTTGGCGCTTTGCTCAAGATAATTGGTCATGAGCCCCTGTATAGCTGGCCCTTGCATGTTGACGAATTGGGAATAAGAGTTTGGATCTAACATCGCGTTGTTTCCATTACTTGCTGTTGTTCCATTTCCCCCTGGGAGTTTTTGCTGAATCTCTATAAAGGTTTGGATATTTTTTTCCAAATAGTTACCCATCATCTGCTGGAAAGCATTCCCATAAAACTGAATGATTTGATAGAGCATTTGAGAGCTAAATATCGGGGCGCCGTTTGACTCCTCTTCGGTAATGATTTGAAGCAAAAATCGAGCGAGTTAGGTCTTCGTTGGTTTTGGCGTCTATAACTTTGAAGTGGCTATTTTCCAAAACCAGCTGTTTTACGTCTGACAGCGTAATGTAAGTGCTTGTCGCCGTATCATACAAGCGTCTGTTGGGGTACTTCTTTATCAACCGTTCTTTTGAAACCATGATACTACCTCCCGTGTTGCTCCATCTTGATGTCGGAACTATTTTGCATAGCAAAATACTAAATACTTTATTCTTTCCTGTAAAGCCTGAAGAAAGCCCCTTATTTGCAATGCAATATAACCTTAGTGTATATCGTTATAACTAAACGTTAGTACATGTGCTGGCCACCGTTGATGGAGATGTTCGCTCCAGTTACGAATGCGGCTTCGTTCGAGGCTAAGTAGATAATAAGGCCTGCTACTTCTTCGGGTTCTCCGAGTCTGCCGAGAGGGATCTGTGGCACGATTTTTTCATCGAGGATGTCTTGGGGAATCGCGGTGACCATTTTTGTTCCAATGTAGCCCGGAGATATTGTGTTAACTGTCACCCCTTTTTTAGCTACCTCGAGCGCTAGTGCTTTTGTGAACCCATGTAATCCTGCTTTTGCAGCGGAGTAGTTCGTTTGCCCAAAGGCGCCTTTTTGTCCATTGACCGATGCTACGTTAATAATCCGACCCCAACCCTTTTCAACCATGTCGTCTAGAACATGTTTAGTCATATTAAAGGCGCTATCGAGATTGGTTCGGATGACGGCATCCCAATCGGGTTTGGTCATCTTTTTAAAGGTCATATCCCTCGTAATGCCTGCGTTATTTACCAGCACGTCAATACGACCAACCCTTTCTTTGACTTTAGTTACGCAGGCTTCGCATGAGTCATAGTCTGCTACGTCGGCCGGCTCCGCGCTGAATTTGTAACCCCTCGCAGCCATTGATTTCAGCCATTCGTCGCTTTTGGTGTTGTTGGGTGAATAGGTCGTGACAACCGTATATCCCTGATCTGCCATTTTCGTGCATATTGATTCACCTAATCCGCCCATGCCGCCCGTTACTAAAACTACGCGTTTTGCCATAACATTAACCCCGTAAAATTGTGCTTTGCAACATTATACATTACTCCGTTATTGATGTAACTCTTCTAAAACATATTCCCCTGGGGCCGGTCCGATAGGGGGAAAATGCGTGTTACCCATCACACCACGAGCCCGATGCTTTTTATGTTGCAGGGAAACAACCCAGCTAATCCAGTGCTCCCACCAAGATTTGTGGTCAAAGGAGGCCGTCTCCAACCATTCATCCGCCGATAGGTCGAGCGGAGATTGCGAATTTGTGTAAAACCCATACTTCGTCTGGCCTGGAGCATTAACCACTCCAGCTACGTGACCACCTTGTGTTAAGAGAAACTCAGTTTTTGATCCGAGCAGGGAGCGCGATTGATAAGAAGCGCGCCAGGGTACAATGTGATCCCTCTCCGCGGCGATCACCATACAGGGTGAGGTGATCGTTCCGACATCGACTGGTCTTCCTAAAACAGTGATTCCATCTGGCTGCTTAAACCGATTTTCAAGATACATATTTCGAAGATAGAACCTAAGACACGGGCCCGAAAGATTGGTCGAATCCCCATTCCAATGGAGGATGTCGTGTGGAGCGGGTGTTTCACCTCTAAGGTAGTTGCTCTGCACGTACCGCCAAACCAACTCGTTAGGACGAAGTGCGGAAAACGTATTGTTTAACGCCCATCCGGGAAAAACCCCTTTGGGTTCGAGAACTTTATCAAGGAGAGAGATGTACTCTTCTGTTATGAAAAGCGATAGATCGCCCGCATCTGAAAAATCTATCATGGACGTAAGCAGAGTGAGTGAGCTAATCTTTTCGATCATCGTCTTTGGTAATACAGCTAGCGTTGAAGTTAATAGTGTGCCGCCTACGCAGTACCCGAGTGCGTGTATGTTCGATTTTTGGAAAACTTTTTGAACGACGGCCAGCGCTTGTTTTACTCCGTCTTGCGCGTAATGGTCCCACGTGAAGTGGCTCTCGTCCTCAGAAATATTTTTCCAAGAAATGATGAATGTATTAATCCCGCGAGTGACGCAAAAATCAACAAATGAGTTATGTTTCTGCAAATCTAAAATGTAGTATTTATTTATGAATGGCGGAACAATCAGCAGCGGGTCGCGAAAAGTCGAATTGGTCTGGGGTTGGTATTGGATAAGCTCTATCAGGTCGTTTTGGTATATAACCTGACCTTTTGTCGCTGCGATATTTTTCCTAGCGTAAATGCTGTCCTATCACTCTGAGAGATTGTTTTTGATTGAAGATCTCTGAATTGATTGGTGAGCCCTCTTTTGAGGCTTTCCGAATTGGTGGATATTGCTAATTTAATCGCCCCTTTATTTGTGGCTAAAAAATTCTCTGGATTAAGAGAGGCGAGTAATTGTTCCATTAAGAACTCAGATTTTCGGCTTTCTCTAGCTCTGTATTTTTGGTCTCCGACAAATTTTCTGATCATCGACTCCAAGATAAGAAAAATTTTGTCGTTAAGATCAAACCATAGATCCGATGCGTCAAAATCTTTTTTCGATTTTTTATTTTTTTGGTTTTTTAGTTCTTCGTATGACTCATCAACGGCTTGTTGGATTGCAGTTCGTGTCGTGTGTAACGCGTGGTTAATATCCTCGTCACTTGTGAGTGGGGCGAAAAGATTCTTCCACGTGCTAAGCTGGTCCTCGGATCCGATATGTAGCCAAAATCCCAAAAGATTATTAATGGCTTGTGATGAGGAGGGCTCTGAGCTTAGAGGGTCATCTTGGTCGGTTTTTTTAGCCATGATCCCAATAGCAATACAGTTTAGACATTCATGGGTTCCAATATTGTTTAAACGTGGATAAAGTGTCCAACGCTAAAAATAATTAGTATTCCTATCAAGATCAAAACTACTTGCTCGACGGTGGCAGCAATTTCAGTGCGCTTATGAAGCCCGGGAATCAAGTCTGCGACTGCAACGTAAATCATACTAGAGGCAGCTAAGCCAAGAAATGTTGGTATTAGAAACTCAACGTTATCGAATGCGAAATAAGCCAGAAGAGCCCCAATGAGAGTGGCTCCACTTTACACTAAGTTAAATGTAAAGGCTTTAAGTTTTGTGAACCCAGAATTCAACAAGATTAAGAAATCGCCCACCTCTTGAGGTATCTCATGCGCCGTGATTGCAAGGGTCGTTATGACGCCAAGTTTTATATCGGTGATATACGCAGCGGCTATTAAAACTCCATCAACGAAGTTATGGAACGAGTCACCAATGAGGATCATGGTGCCTGACCGACCATGATCGTCTTTAACGAGGTGCTCGTGACCTTCGCACTCTTCGACGTGACAATGTCTCCAAAGCACAAATTTCTCAAGAATGAAGAATAAAAGAATCCCGCCAAGAATTGTTAGAAAAAGAGATTCAATATTCTGACTTCTTTCAATTGCATGTGGAATCACCTCCAGAAACGTGGCTCCTAGTAGCGTTCCAATCGCTAAACTCACTAACTTCTGTATTCGGCCTGGGTTTGCACTCATGGCAAATAGGCCGGATAAACAGATGCTGATAAGCGAGCCAATAATGGTGCTGATTATGATCCAGTGAATGATTTCCATTTTCGAAGTTGATATGGTTGGATATGCTAATTATATAACGGCGAAAGCTCTCGCTATTGCTCGATCCAGACGATCGCAGCTATCCGGCCCGTCGTCTTATCTCTTCGGTACGAAAAAAATAAATCACCATTCTCATAGGTGCAATAATCCGATTTTGATATTTTCTCTACTTTTAATTTTCGAAGCCTTAGTTCAGCTAGAAGGCTCAGATTAGCAAGCCATTTTTCTGCTGATATCTTCGTGAAAGCTGATTCATATCTAGAGTCGTCTTTCGTAAATTGCGCGAAGACATCATCACCCACTTCGAAATGGTTAGGCCCGATCCCCGGGCCAATAAAAACATCTAGCCGTTCCGGGGTCGTTTTAAATTTAGCAAGAGTGGTTTCGAGAATACCAGCGGATAATCCACGCCAGCCCGCATGCGCGACTGCGACCTCATTTCCTTCTTCGCTGGCTATGATGACCGGAAGACAGTCGGCGACCAAAATTCCGCATGGTTGTTTTGGATTGCTTGTGTATACCGCGTCTCCCGGGGTGTCTTCGTCGACCTCGGCATAATTTAGCACTTTGGTCCCATGCACTTGTTTGGGGAATCTCGGAGTGGAGGGTGTTAGGGAAAAAATCATATCCCTATTTTTTTCAACATTTTCAAACCAGTCTCCAACGTTATAGCTTAAGTTTAATGAGTTGTAAGGTGATGGGCTAAAACCACCTCTTCGAGTCGTGATTATGTATTTAACGCCTTTTGGCGCGTCCCACGATTTGGTTAGTAAGCTCGGATTGTTTTCAGTGTTGAGCACGTAAGTATTCGAGGGTATCCTGGAAGTCGCGAGGCGGGTCGATTTCCCACTGCATTGGTTTTTCGAGGGCTGGGTGAATGATCTCCAATTTCACAGCGTGAAGAGCTTGACGATTTATGGTGCTTACTACCCCGACTTTTCCTTTCTGATACTTAGTGGCTAAGTATGCCTGGTCTCCAATAATAGGATGATGAATCGATTTTAGGTGAACTCGAATCTGATGGGTTCGGCCCGTTTCTAATTGGCATTTGACTAAACTCCATCCTGATCCCAGCTCCTCGGGTATCAGGTGTGTGACGGCTGGTTTTCCGGTTTCATTGACAGACATAAGTTTACGATTTTTTGGATGTCTTCCAATCGGTTTATCTATAACTATTGGCGATACTATTTGCCCATAAACCAAAGCCTTGTATTCTCGTTTGATACTGCGTGATTGAAGCTGACGAACGAGGTTGGTCTGGGCGCTCAGAGTTTTCGCAACGATCATTAGACCGGTTGTATCTTTGTCGAGGCGGTGGACAATACCAGCTCGTGGCAGCAATTTATTGCTAGGTGATTTTGCGAGGATTGCGTTCAAAACTGTGCCGCTCCAATTACCCGCCGCTGGGTGTACGACTAGGTTGTCTGGTTTATTCAAAACGATAATTTCTTCATCTTCAAAGATAATATCGAGTGGAATATTTTCTGGGGTAAATGATGTCCGCTCGGTTGATGGTGTTAGGTTTATGTGCACCTGTTCACCTCCTACTATTCGATGTTTAGCGCTCAATTGTTTGCCGTCAATCAATATCTCACCCGAATCCAGCCATTGTTGAATTTGGTTTCTGGAAAACTTCGGTAACATTTTCGTAAGGGCGACATCAACCCTTGCGTCCGCATAATTGCACTGGAATTTGAAGTTCTTTAATTTCTAACTCGATGTGTTCTGATTTATAATTCATCTTTAATTTAGACTACTAATTCGCCATGCGTTTAAGTATGTTTCAGGACTCCTTGAAAACTATCTAGATCGAGTGCCATGTCTTTGCTATTCAGAACTATTTTTCGTGCCGGTACAGTTGTTTATCTAATTCTACTATCTAGCTGCGCTTCTGTAGATGAAGATAAAACAAAAGATTGGACGGAAGAGCAGCTCTATTACGCTGGAAAATCTGACATGGATGGCAAGTTTTATGATCGCGCAATTCTGACGTATGAAAAGCTAAATATCCGCTACCCGTTTGGCATTTACTCGCTGCAGGCAAAAATCGATATCGCGTACGCCTATTGGAAGAAAGGCGATGAGGTGAAGGCGTTGGTTGCTTGCGAACGCTTCTTACGAGAACACCCGGATCACTTGAATGTTGACTATGTGTATTACCTTAAGGCTTTAATTTTCTTTAACGATGACCCAGGGCTAAAGGGCTTGGTATCAAACAAAGATTTGACAGTTTTGGATCCTGACAGAGTGAAGGAGGCTTTCTTTACTCTGAAAGATCTTGTTTCCAGGTTCCCTAACTCTAAATACTCGCCTGATTCGATTTCGAGGATGCGCTACTTAATGAATGTTCTAGCCCTTCACGAGCTAAATATTGCGGATCATTATTACCGAATTGGTGCTTATGTTGGCGCACTTAATCGTGCCAAATTTGTTTTATCGGAGTATCCAGAAAGTGCGCATACCTATGAAGCATTGGCAATGATGTCGAATAGTTATGAAAAACTCGGGTTGCAATCTCTGAAAGACTCTACTGACGAAATTATTGCTATCAATTTTCCATCTGAGTTAAGGATGCCGCTGCTGAAAGTGATGAAGCGTGGTTCGATAGATTTTTTTCGGGTGGATCAGATGAAGAGGACAGCAAATTACCATGGTGGAAATTTTGGGAGAGAGACTCAAAAACCGATTGAGTGAATCGTCGACTTGGTGACTAAGGTGATCTGGGTTAAGTCATAAGTTCCGCTCTATTTTTGAAGTGCTCGATCGCCTCCGGATTTGCCAGTGCCTCCAGATTCTTAATAACCCTTCCGTGTATGGTGTCCCGTACCGCGAGCTCCACTATCTTTCCGCTTTTTGTCCGAGGGATGTCAGTGACTGAGAGTACTTTCGCCGGTACGTGCCGCGGGGTAGTGTTTGTTCTGATTGCTTGTTTAATTTCGGTGACGCGGTCTTGGGATAATTCAAGGCAATCTCGAATTTTTACAAACAAGACTAACCGCGTATCTCCTTCCCACTCTTGGCCGACAATGATGCTTTCAAGAACCCATTCAAGCTTTTCAACTTGTCGGTAAATTTCTGCAGTTCCAATTCGTACTCCACCTGGATTAAGAGTCGCATCAGATCTACCGTAAATAATTGCCGTGCCTCGTTCGGTAACTTCCATGAAGTCGCCATGACACCACACATTTTTGAATTTTGAAAAATATGCCGCGGTGTATTTTTTATTTCCTCTGTCATTCCAAAATTTGACAGGCATTGATGGGAAGGGGTACGTACAAACTAATTCCCCTTTTTCCTTGATAACTGGCTTACCAATATCGTTAAACACCTCCACCTTCAAACCGAAACCCAAGCGTTGAATCTCGCCTCGGTATACTGGTAGCGTGGGATCTCCCAAAACGAAACATGACACGATGTCGGTTCCTCCGGAAATCGAAGATAGCAGTACATCTTTTTTAATATGTTTATAAACAAATTCAAACCCTTCAGGCGAGAGCGGGGAGCCTGTTGATGTGATTGTTTTTAGGTTCTGTAATCTATATTTTTCTATTGGTTTAACTCCAGACTTCGCTACGGCATCAATGAACTTCGCTGATGTTCCGAAAATCGAGATCTTCTCTTTTTCTGCTAAGTCGAAAAGTGAATCGGGAGAGGGGGTAAGTGGGAGATCCGTCGTATAGCACTAGAGTTGCTCCAGATGCCAATCCGCTCACTAACCAATTCCACATCATCCAGCCGCAAGTTGTGAAGTAGAAGAATCGGTCAGTTGATTTCAAGTCGGTGTGAAGCGAGTGCTCCTTTAAATGTTGTAGAAGTGTTCCTCCAGCGCCATGCACGATACATTTTGGGACTCCAGTTGTCCCGGACGAGAACAGTATGAAAAGAGGGTGATCGAATGCAAGTTGGCGAAAGTTTATTGTTTTCGGCGAAAAGTCCGATACGAAGTTGTCTAGATGAATGCCATTTTTTATTTTCTTAATATCAGGTTTGTTGCGCGTATAGGAGACGATAACCACCTTTCTCAACGAAGGTAATTCTTGAGCAATTTCCGCGACTTTGTGTAGTGTGTCCAGTTGCTTCCCATTGTAGAAGTACCCCTCGACTGCAATGAGAATTTTCGGCGAAATCTGGCTGAATCTGTCTAGTACCCCCTGGGTGCCAAAGTCAGGTGAACAAGACGACCATATCGCCCCAATACTCGCAGTCGCCAACATGAATATTATTGTGTCGGGTAGGTTTGGCATAAAGGCAGCCACCCGATCGCCTTTTTTATGCCTTGATTTTTTAATGCTTGCGCAGCGATTGAGACTGCGTCATAAAGTTGAGCGTAACTCAGTCGCCAATGGACCCGGTTTTCTCCTTGAAATACTAGCGCCTCGTGGTCATCTTTTCGTTTAAGTAGGTTTTCTGCAAAATTAAGTCGCGCCTCTGAGAACCAGCGAGCGTTAATCATATTGTCTGCATAAGTTAACGTTTTTGTTCCTTTTTCCGACGCAATTACACCGTTAAACTGCCAAACATATTCCAGAAGGATTCGGGTTCTTGGATTGACCAAGTGTATAAATCTTTAGAATTTTTTAATGAAAGATTTTTATCCCGATTAAGACTTTGAATAAATTTTGTAACGTTAGCCTCAGCGATTCTTTTTCTCGATGGCTTCCAAAGAATAGTTGGTGTTTTTCGCATCTTTTATTCAGGTCTCATCTGGGGAAATAAAATAACGTCTCGAATCGTCGAGCTGTCTGTTAAAAGCATGACCAGTCGGTCTATACCAATACCCTCGCCAGCTGTGGGAGGGAGCCCAAACTCAAGCGCTCTTATATAGTCAGCATCGTAGAACATGGCCTCTTCATCGCCGCTAGATTTCGCTTCGGCCTGTTTTTTGAAGCGCTCAGCTTGGTCCTCAGGATCATTTAATTCAGAAAATCCGTTTGCTATTTCTCGACCTGCTATGAACAATTCAAATCGATCTGTTTTACTTGGGTCTTTGTCATTTTGTCTCGCCAGTGGGGAGACATCTACCGGATGAGACGACAATGAACGTGGGTTGCCAAAGCTTTTCTTCTGTCGTTTGTTCGAAAAGCTTTAGTTGGAGAACGCCAATTTCATCTGTGGAAAAAACTTCTACACCTAATTTCTTGAGCTCTTCTCTCAAATATTGCTCATCGTTAAGATTCTGGGTGGCGTAATCCGAATTATGTTTTTTAATTGCTTCTTCCATTGTCAAACGATCAAAGGGTTCGGAAAAATCAATTATCTGTCCTTGATACGGCAACTTCGTAGTTCCAAGGCACGCAGATGCAGTGTGCCTGAGCATGTCCTCCGTGAGGGCCATCAAGTAGTTGTAGTCTTGATAAGACTCATAAAACTCGAGCATCGTAAATTCTGGGTTATGCCTTGTCGAAATTCCTTCATTCCGGAAGTTTCGATTGATTTCGAAAACTTTCTCGAATCCGCCCACCACTAGTCGTTTGAGATATAGCTCTGGCGCAATTCGTAAGTAGAGCTCCATATCAAGCGCATTGTGATGAGTAATAAAGGGTCGGGCAGATGCTCCACCTGGAATTGATTGCATCATCGGCGTTTCTACTTCTAGATATCCGCGATCAACTAAAAAGGAACGTATTGTTTGTATGGCTTTAGATCGAATTTGGAAATTTTTCTTCGATTCTGGGGTGACGATCAAGTCGACATATCGTTGCCGGTATCTTTGTTCTTGATCTACCAATCCATGAAATTTTTCGGGCAGGGGGCGGAGCGACGTTGTTAGAAGCCGAATCGCACTAACACGGATACTTAGTTCACCGGTTTTTGTTTTAAATAGAGTCCCTTCAGCTCCAACAATGTCACCCAGGTCCCAATGCTTAAAATCTGCATGAATATCTTCTCCAACACCCTCATTGTTGAGGTAGAGCTGTATACGGTCAGACATGTCTTGTATGGTCGCAAAGCTTGCTTTTCCCATCACTCGTTTGAGCACCATTCTGCCTGCCACCGTAACTTTAATGGAAGATGACTCGAGATCTTCTTTTGACTTCTCATTGTGATCGGCAATTATTTGCCCGGCTAAGTTCTCTCGACGGAAATCGTTCGCGAACGGATTTCCTTTTTCGCGAAGAGCCGCCAGTTTGCGCCGACGCTCTTCGATGATTTGGTTGGTGTCAACGATTTGTTCTTTGTTTTCTTCACTCATCTTTTTTCCAATGTTTCGAATGGTTATATGCCGGCTTTTAAACTTGCCTCAATAAATTGATCAAGGTCACCGTCTAGTACGGCTTGAGTGTTTCCTGTCTCAATGTCTGTTCGTAAGTCCTTAATGCGAGATTGGTCAAGGACGTAGGATCTGATTTGGTGTCCCCATCCAATATCCGATTTTGAATCTTCAAGTTTTTGCTGTTCGCTTTGTCGCTTTCTGAGCTCAAGTTCATACAAACGAGATTTCAGCATTGCCATTGCTTCAGCTTTGTTTTTGTGCTGAGAGCGATCGTTCTGGCATTGCACGACAACGCCCGTTGGTACGTGGGTAATCCTAACGGCAGAATCTGTTCTGTTGACGTGCTGGCCACCCGCGCCGCTCGCGCGGTACGTATCTATTCGTAAATCCGCAGGGTTTATATCGACTTCGATCGAGTCATCAACCTCTGGGTACACAAAAACACTTGCGAAAGAGGTATGGCGTCTGGCATTTGAGTCAAAGGGAGATTTGCGAACAAGTCGATGGATTCCAGTTTCTGTGCGAAGGGTACCGTAGGCATACTCTCCTGATAGTTTAAATACTGCACTTTTAATTCCAGCGACCTCACCGTACGACTCTTCCAACAACTCAATTTGGTAATTTTTGCGCTCAGCGTAGCGAAGATACATTCGAAGCAGCATATTTGCCCAGTCTTGGCTCTCCGTTCCGCCCGCGCCCGATTGGATATCAACAAAGCAGTTATTCGCGTCCATCGGATTGGAAAACATCCGACGAAATTCGAGCTCCGCGATACTTGTCTCAATCTTTTCTGCATCGGTGCGGACTGCGTTCAGTGTTTCCTCGTCGCTTTCCTCGACTGCTAGCTCAAATAGGCCCTTTGAGTCCTCTAATGCTGTGCTAACACCATTTAGGACATTAACGACACTCTCCAGCGATTTTTTCTCTCTCCCGAGATCCTGGGCCCGTTGGGGATCTTGCCAAACGTCTGGGTCTTCTATTAGGCGATCGACTTCAGCTAGTCGATCAGCTTTTCCATCAAAGTCAAAGAAACCTCCGAAGCTGTGTCGCTCTTTCGGAGAGGTCAACTAATTTTGATTCAATTTCATTAAGATATTCGGCTTCCATCGATTGGCATCACTGTTCTGATAAATAATTTCAGTATTCTATCGTAAGAAGAGGAAATTACATGCTTAGGCTACGGTAACGCTGATAGGTCAAAACCACTGGTTAACGATTAGTTGCAAGGGGCGATGTTTATAGAAGTCATTTGTGTCGACTCGATAAATACATTTAATTCTGTCTCTAGCAAACTCACGTTGATTAAAGTAAATCGCATCAAATTCTGTTTCCGTATTCGGGAAACGGAGAATTAGTTTTAAGTGTGCATCTTTCAATAGTTTTTGAGAGACGACTTCGAATTCGTTTTGAAAGGTGGGTTCTGGGAAGGATTGCCCCCAAGGGATGTGGGACAGCGATTGTGCGAATTCGGTCGTGAGTTTATCGACACTGAGTTCCCCATCTGTAAAGTCATCAGAGTCCATATCGGTATTTTGTAATGCGTTGCTCACAACGTCATCAAATTGTCGGGAAAAGTAATCAAGCTTACTTTTTTCTATTTCTAATCCCGCTGCGGCTGCATGGCCGCCAAACTTTATAATTAAATCTGGATCTTTTTTGGTGATTTCGTCTAGAGTATCCCGCAGGTGAATGCCCTTTGTGCTCCTGCCTGAGCCCTTAATAGTTTCTTGATCTGAATTGGCAAATGCGATAGTGGGTTTTTTGATTTTGTCTTTAATCCTTGAGGCCAATATTCCCACGACGCCCGGGTGCCATCGCTCATCGTAGATAACCACGCCGTTGACTTCGTTGAGTTTCTCTAACCTTACAGAATCGAGGGCCTGTTCCGTCATGTCCTTCTCAATTTCCCGGCGTTCGATATTTAGGTTATCCAGTTGAGTCGCCAATTGTTGGGCTTGTAATTCGTTGTCAGCGAGGAGGCATTCGATTCCAACTCTCATGTCATCTAATCGTCCTGCGGCATTCAGTCTTGGTCCGATTGAGAATCCCAAGTCGCCAGTTCGAGCGTTTTTTAATTGTCGATTTGCAACCGAAAATAAAGCTCGAATTCCCGGCCTTGTTTTTCCTAAACGCATTCTGCGTAACCCGTTGGATACGAGGATTCTGTTGTTTTGGTCAAGTGGAACGACGTCTGCAACTGTTCCTAGCGCCACTAGGTCAAGGTAGTCTGCCAAATTTAAAGCTGAGGCATTGCTAATTAGATTTCGATTAATCATCAGTTGGCGCAAGGCAATCAAGACGTAGAACATCACTCCAACACCAGCTAAATTTTTGCTCTGGAATGCGTCATTTGGTTGGTTGGGGTTAACAATGCAGTCTGCTTTTGGTAATTTTTCCGCTGGGAGGTGGTGATCGGTTATCAAGACGGTCATGCCAAGTTCTTTTGCTGTATCGACTCCTGAGACGCTGGCTATACCATTATCGACCGTGATTAAAAGTTTGGTGTCCATTCGGCTTACTAAGCGCGAAATCTCTGGCGTCAACCCATAGCCATGTTTTTGTCGATCTGGAACAAAATAAGACACATCAGCGCCTAGCTTACGTAAAACTGATATCCCAAGCGCGCATGCCGTAGCCCCGTCTGCGTCATAGTCCGCGACAATGCATATTTTTGATTTTGAAGTTATCGCATCAAGAATTACTTTTGCCGCTGGCCCACAATGCATTAAGTCGTCGATGGGTAAGAGATTCGCAAGTGTCATCTCATGCGCTCTTGCGCTTGAGATGCCACGAGATGCCAAGATTCTCGCTAATACTGGATCTATTCCCTCATCGATGAGAGTCTTGTAGTGTGATTGAAGATAAGTGCGCTCCTTAATCATTTAAGTAGCTGACTCGTTGAAAAACAGCGCATTAGCATTAGCCCGAGGTCTCCAAATCTTGAGTAGGTTTACAAAATTTACACTGACCTCAAATATTCTTGGTCCAACCTCAACAAATATATCAAGACGGGAGAGTTTTAATTGCTTGATTTTTTTTGTGAGCGATTCCATTAACGTGGTAACAGCAAAAAGATCATCGGGTGCTTTTATTGTTCGCTCAATAATTGTTAACTCAGTTTTGTTTGATATGCCTCCTTCCGAAGCAAACGTATTACCCATACCTTTTGCTAATGTTTGAAGGATCGCAGATTCGAAATTGACCGAGATGTTTGTATTTTTGCCTTGAGGAGGTGTTCCTTCACCCCAAAACCATACGCCGTTTGGTGTTGTAGTCGAAGCGCTCGAGTTCCCAAGTAAAAGATTGGCAGCCATTTGAAATTCATTCGCCTTTGATATCCATAAATTTGCGCCGTTGCCTGTTGGTAAAGAGGCGCTCATTGGGGAATGTTTAGCCCGTTCTAAGGGTATTGTTTTAAAGTTTTGTTTGGCTGAATAAGACAACAGAAAAATAGTGGGATGCGTTTTCAATCGATAAATGTCTTCACATCCCGTCGTATGGCCCAAAATGTTTCCATATTCCGCATAAAGATCTTCATGTTCCGGGCTGAAGACCGCCGGAGTTGTAAAAACATCATTCATTCCGGCATGTTGTTGGATTAATTGCGCAACGATCCAGTTTTTTCCGTCGATCGGTATTCCTTCGGATTTGGCCAGTATAGGCGCTGCACCAAGCTGTTCTCCAGTTTGATTGAAATTTAGGTATAGCTCGAGTAGCGATGTATCGGACCGAGCTTTGATGTTGGCTCGGGAGAGAAGTTTATTGAGCGCGGGGTGGTGAAAGCTCGCGTCGCTTCCCATAGATTCTAGGAATTTTATAAAAAGGGTGACTCGCGGCAATGTTTGTTTTCCTGTTTTGTCTTTCAGTGCCTCGTTTTAACTGGAGGCTATCTAATGTTGCGATAGTATAATCGGCACTTAAACGTTAACATCAAAAACATGTTTAAACCCATAGAACTATTCATAAGCCTCCGGTATACCCGCAGAAAACGCAAGAGTGGATTTATCTCTTTTATATCGGTTAGCTCGATTTTAGGGATTATGCTCGGAGTCGCTGCGTTGATCGTAGTTTTGTCTGTGATGAACGGGTTTCAGCGGGAGCTGAGGGCAACCATACTAGGGGTTGTGTCCCATGTTCAAATTGTCGGCTCATCTGGAAAACTTGGAAATTGGGAAACTCTCCGAGAACGAATTGCTGATGTTGATTCACCCGTCAAGATAGAAGGTGTCGCGCCATTTGTTTCAGGTGAGGCTTTGTTTAGTAGAGGGCCAACCGTGCATGGGGCGATGATCAGGGGTGTCAGCCCAGATGATGAAATAACTGTCTCTGATTTATCTCGCAATATGGTTGCCGGTGAATTTGAAAGTCTGAGAGCTGGTAGCTTTCGTGTAATCCTTGGTGTGGATCTTGCTCGATCCCTTGGGGTTGCGGTCGGCGAGAAAGTGTTATTGATAACTCCGCAGGGACAGGTAACGCCAGCGGGGGTAATGCCGCGTCTCAAACAATTCACGGTTTCTGGTGTTTTTGAAATGAAAAACTACCAATACGACTCGGCTTTAGCGTTAATTAATATCGAGGATTCTCAAAAGCTGTTTCGGATGACGCCTGGGGAGGTGACTGGTGTCCGGCTGAAACTCTCTGATATCGATGCGGCACCCGAATTAACAAGCCGGTTGAACGCTGAACTACCGGACAATGTATTTGCTACAGACTGGACAAGAAGTCATGCGACTTTTTTCAGGGCAATACAAATTGAGAAGAGGGTGATGTTTATCATTTTGCTCTTAATTGTTGCGGTTGCGGCTTTCAATATTGTTTCAACACTAGTGATGGTGGTAACCGACAAGCGGGCAGATATCGCGATACTCCGCACGCTTGGTGCTACGCAAGGGCAAATATTGCGAATATTCATTTCACAAGGAGCAATCATTGGTGTAATTGGGACGATATTGGGACTCGCTCTAGGATTGTTAGTATCAATGAATATTGACGTTATCGTCCCGGCGATTGAGTCCTTTTTTGGCACGCAGTTCCTCGCGAAAGATGTCTATTACATTGCGGAAATTCCATCCGAGGTTGACCCCTCAGATGTCATTTCTATTTGCGTGGTTTCTTTCGCCTTGACGATTCTAGCGACCATCTATCCGAGCGTTAAGGCTTCGCGAGTAAAGCCAACTGATGCGTTGAGGTATGAGTGATATGACGTCTTCTTCAACCGTATTAGCTTGTTCCCAAGTTACTAAGGATTTTGTTCTCGACGACGCTAAACCCATACGAGTGCTGAAGGGTGTCGACCTTAGTGTGGGAAATGGAGAATCAGTTTCGATTTTAGGCGCCTCTGGTTCTGGAAAGAGTACTTTGTTGCATATACTTGGGGATTAGATGATCCTACGAGTGGCGAGGTTGTGATAGCGGATTTGCGCTACAACGAACTGACAGAAAATGCGCGGACCAAACTGAGGAATAAAAAAGTTGGATTCGTGTATCAATTCCACCACCTTTTGATGGAGTTTACCGCGTTAGAAAACGTAATGATGCCCCTTATGCTTAATCCCGAGGTAGTTGGAGATCGCGAGGTTCTTGCTGAACGCATGTTGGAAAGAGTCGGGCTCCAAAATCGAATATCTCATTTGCCCTCCGAGTTATCTGGTGGGGAGAGGCAAAGAGTCGCGATCGCCAGGGCATTAGTCAATCAACCATCAATCCTTCTTGCTGACGAACCAACTGGAAATTTGGATAAATATTCTGCAAGACAGTTTATGGAACTTGTCAAAGAGCTAAACGAAGATTTAAAAACTAGTATTGTTTTGGTTACGCATGACTTGGAGTTGGCAAGTGAAATGCAGAGGTGTTTCAAGCTTGATGATGGGCATTTAATGCCCGTATGAGTTAGAAGTCCGCTAGAGGACAAATTCAAGAGTGTCTTATGTCGAATCAGGATCTTGTCGAGCGTGCAAAAAATATCTTTGCCGACGCGGTTCAAAACTGCGCTGTTGAGCGCAGCGCTCTGTTGTCCGAGAGAGTTAAAGGTGTAGCTGAAACTCTCCAGCGGTTAATGCTTGATCAGGAGGTGATCGCGGCCTCGTACTTTCTTGACATCGATCAATCGAACATAGAAGGCATGCTCGTTGAATCTGATGAGGTTTCTCGGGTTTTGCCGCTTGTCCATGGCTTTCACAGACTCGAGCCTATTCAGCATTTGAGAAAGCGAACGGGCGACACTCGAAAAAGTGCCGATCAATTGGAGTCCGTACGCAAGATGTTCCTGGCGATGGGGCAAGATATTCGAATTGTGTTGTTGAAGTTGGCCCATCAACTCGAACTTCTTAGGGAGCAAACGCGCATCGATGACGTTGCTAGAAGAGTGGAGTTAGCGCATGAAACTTTTGAGCTTTTTTCTCCATTAGCGAACAGGCTAGGAATTTGGCAAATCAAGTGGGAAATGGAAGATCTGGCCTTCCGTTTTACCGATCCAGACTCTTACAAAAAAGTGGCGAAGTTTCTTGATGAGAAACGGCCGATAAGAGAGAAATATTTAGACCAATTTGTCACAAGTCTTCGAGTCTCCTTGGGGGACGGAGGGATATCGTCGGAGGTCACTGGTCGGCCAAAACATATTTATAGCATCTGGAGAAAGCTTCGTATGAAAGGCGCTTACTTCGAGCAACTCTCCGATATTCGAGCGGTACGAGTCATTGTTGATAAGGTTAGCGACTGTTACAGCGCGCTCGGTATTGTCCATGCGCGGTGGAGTCCAGTTCCTGGTGAGTTCGATGATTACATTGCGAAGCCAAAAAATAACGACTATCAGTCTTTGCATACCGCTATCGTTGGCCCCGATCAAAAAATTATCGAGGTCCAAATTAGAACTAAGGCTATGCATGAGCATGCGGAACTTGGGGTAGCAGCCCACTGGCGCTACAAGGAGGGCGCTTCGAAGGACAAAGCCTTTGACTCAAAAGTTGCGTGGTTGCGTCAGGTTTTGGATTGGAAGGATGAGATTTCTAGCCTTGGTCAAATCAAGGAGAATTTTAAGGACGAGCTTGCAGAGGCGACGATTTATTGCTTAACGCCTCAGGGACGCGTTGTGGACTTGCCTGGCGGATCGACGGCGATTGATTTTGCATACGCGTTGCATACTGAGCTGGGCCATCGTTGTCGTGGAGCAAAGATTAACGGAAAACTTCGCCCATTGGATACCGCTTTGAAAAATGGCGATTTGTTAGAGATCGTTACTTCGAAAGATGGTGGGCCCTCAAGAGATTGGATCAATCCTGAGCTCGGTTTTATTCGCAGTAGCAGGGCGCGATCGAAAATACGGAGTTGGTTCAGCGCGCAGGACAGAGACGAGTCCATTTCTCATGGTCGGACAGAACTCGACCGTTTGCTACACAAAATGGGGTCTGATGCCCCAACCATAGCTCGTATTGTTGAGGGGCTTAATTTCTCTAGCTCGGACGATCTTTTCTTGCAGGTTCACAGGGGTGATGTGACGTTAAGTGATCTGCGATCTTTAGTTCGGGATGAGTCACCGGACAAGAATTTTGTGCCCGCGATGAGTTCGGCGAAACCGGCAGTTGGGCCTGAAGTGTTGGTAGTAGGGGTTGATCAATTGCTAACTAAAGTTGCGAGGTGCTGTAAACCGATACCGTATGAAGCTATCTTCGGTTATGTAAGTCGTGGTAGGGGGTGATGGTTCATCGGGCAAATTGCCCAAACCTAGAGACTTTAAAAACTGAACGAATAGTCGATGTAGCTTGGCCCAAGGTGTTGGGGCGCATAAGTTACGAGGCTGATTTAGAGATTTTTTCTGAGGGGGATAAAGCTAGTACCCGAAGAGTTCTCGATGCGCTTGGTCATGAAAAGATTCGGATCGTTCAGTATTCGTCGAGCGTCGGTAGCAAGCGATTAGTTTCAAAAGTTACTATCGAGGTAGATTCATTGGAATTTTTAGATCGAGCTATTAAGGTAATTAGCGCGCTCGAGGGGGTTCTTAGTGTTAGGCGCCTTTAGTAGCACATTTTTTTGAGATCTCCCGATTAGGTGTTAGAATTCGCCCCCTTCGGATCTTAGGCGCGTAGCTCAGTTGGTTAGAGCACCACCTTGACATGGTGGGGGTCGTTGGTTCGAATCCAATCGCGCCTACCATAAGTCTTTCCCGCTCGGGGACCTCACTGAAACCAAAGTTCTAGTCAGATGTTCAGTTAACGTCTGATTCACTCTTTACTTTGATGCAGTCTCGAATTTTTGTGGGATCAAGTGCTGGACACACGTAGGCATCTTTCCCATTTTGTAGCACTAGAATCATGCCGCCTGAAGATAGGCCAAATGAAGCTTTAATTTCATAGCCAGTTTCCATCAGGGTCTCGATGGGTTTTGCAAAGACAGCCATTGGAATAAGAAAGATAAGAAAACCGAATAATTTCGTCATATTTTATTTCTCCCGAATTACAGTTTGGTGATTTTCTCCTTAAGTGTATCTGATTGATGTGCCATATTTGTAGGGGCAAACCCTTCTCGACTTCATCACCTGAGCTTGGTAAAAGTCTCGCTATGGGTTAAATGTGACAATAAAACTCACTTAAATAATACGAATCACTCTTAGGGAGGAGCCATGTCAGATTCGATAAAGTATGTTCTCTCAGAGAACGATATTCCAAAAACTTGGTACAACTTGATGGCTGACTTGCCATCTCCGCCGCCACCACCTTTGCATCCGGGAACGATGCAACCTGTTGGCCCTGATGATCTCGCCCCATTATTTCCGATGGCGCTCATTGCGCAAGAGGTTTCGGCAGATCGAGAGATTGAAATTCCCGAGCCTGTTCGACAGATATATAAGCAGTGGAGGCCGGCTCCTTTATATAGAGCTCGAAACCTAGAAAAAGCACTCGATACGCCAGCTAAGATTTACTACAAGTACGAGGGTGTGAGCCCAGCAGGATCTCACAAGCCAAATACTGCTGTAGCTCAGGCTTTCTACAACGCCGAAGCTGGAATAAAGAAAATAACCACCGAAACGGGGGCAGGTCAGTGGGGATCGTCTTTGGCATTCGCTGGGGCTCTTTTGGAATCGATGTTCAGGTGTTTATGGTCAAGGTTTCGTTTCAACATAAGCCTTATCGAAAAGCGCTGATGGAGACCTACGGGGCGAAATGTATAGCGAGCCCGTCGGAATTAACAAATTCTGGAAGAGCTATCTTGGAAAAAGATCCGAATAACACAGGCTCTTTAGGTATTGCTATTTCCGAGGCAGTGGAAGTTGCTGCTACGAATGATGACACGAAGTATGCATTAGGGTCAGTACTAAATCATGTTCTCCTGCATCAAACGGTTGTGGGGCAGGAGGCGATGAAAGCAGTTAGAAATAGCTGGTGATTATCCGGATGTTATCGTTGGATGTACCGGAGGAGGATCTAACTTTGCTGGAGTTGTTTTTCCATTCTTGGGTGAGCAGCTCAGGGGCGGAAAGAAGGTTGACATAGTGGCTATCGAGCCAGCTGCTTGTCCCTCTTTGACCAAAGGGAAATACGCATACGACTTCGGCGACACTGGCCACTTAACGCCACTCGTGAAGATGCATACGCTTGGTTCTACTTTTATTCCACCGGCAGTACACGCTGGAGGTCTTCGTTATCATGGTATGGCACCTTTGGTATCGCACATAAAAGACCTTGGTTTGATTGATGCGCGCGCATACCATCAAGTTGAGATATTCGATGCGGGCGTTCAGTTTGCAAAAGCCGAAGGAATTGTTCCTGCGCCAGAGGCGAACCATGCCGTCAAGGGTGCAATTGATGAGGCTCTGAAGTGTAAGGCTGAGGGTGTATCCAAAACAATATTGTTTAATCTTTGTGGTCACGGCCACTTCGACATGCAGGCGTACACGGATTACTTCTCGGGTAAATTGACTGATATGAAATACGACGAGTCCGAGTTAGCTATGGCTCTCGCTGGATTGCCTTCAGTCCAGGCCGCCTAAGTGCGTCGACAGCACTAACGAATAAGAGTCCTGAATGGGCTCTTATTCGATCTCCTCTAAATTGGAAATTTCCTCGTTTTCAGTGGGGGAAAAGCTAAGTTGATCAATGAGCTGCATGATTTCGGATCTAGCTCTGTCTGGGATGGTGTAGCGTTGAGTTTCAATATCAAAATTTAGTTTGATACCAGATCCCTTGACGTTGAGCTGATTGGTGTAGACGAGGTTTGCTGGATACCAATAGGTGGAATTTTTAAAGTCAGTTTTTAGAGTTCCATCAAGTTGCCTCTCGCATGAGTTCTTTGCGTTCGTTGAGGGATCTGCGTCAAATAAACATTCCCCATCAACCCAAGTTCCGTCGATAATTAAATCTCCGATTTTGCGGATTTGTCTCCCGTCGCTCAAGTGAATGCTCATTTCTTTTAAAAGGTTACTTTTAAAGGGAACAGTTCTTTCAACGGTCCAAGCTGGTATTCCTCCTTGGCTTATCTTGAGAAAGTTAATCGAAATATCTTTTGAATCTTTTTCAGCGAGTGTGAACCCAGTATCAGCGATTATTAAACTAGATTCTCCTTTTTTGGCTATGTGAGCCAATCGATAGGAGCTGCAAGGTTGCTCGGCACAAAGATCTTTAATAGACACCCCAGCTGTATCGGCGGGTTTACCTATGATCGCAACATAAGCTTCATCAGTATCATCTTCACTAATCGACCAAACTTTTAAATCATCAATGCAGTTTCTAATGTTGCTATTTGTGCTTGAGTACTTGATAGCAAAAAATCTTTATTTGTGAGTCGAATCGAGAAAGGTTGATGTTAAGAGCGGTAGCTAAAACCGACTTTATCCAAAATGGGATAGATTTTTGTGGCCGGAAAGTATCTTTCTGGAAGTCAATGTCTCTCGTAAAGCTCGAGAACTGCTTAGTGAAGTCATCGCTGTTGGCTCGATTTTTCTCTGTGCTGCTGGTAACGCCGTCCCCAGTTAATTCCGTATTTGCGAATAGGTGCAATTGATAGATATTGAGCGCCAAAGATGCGATCAGAAGAACTACAAAAGTTGCGATGATAAATTTGATAGAAGTTTTCAATGACCTGCTGGCTAACCGAGGAGCCTTAAATTTTTAGTTGGTATTTATCTTGAGATTGTTTTTAAGCCTTATCTGAATCATACCAAACTCGAGCGATTAAAAAGCTGGGGGCTAATTGTCTTTTTGTTTTCGGGGTAGATCACGTACTTGTATTTTTTGTGCAAATTTCAAAGCTTTGGCTTCTAATTTTGGTGGTCATAAAGGTCAAAATTACTGATAAATTAGAGGATCGGGACCGGGCATTAACTGAGATAAATAAAAGAATATATATAAAACAATGTTTTATGAATAGATTTTCATCCATTTTGTTAATTTTTGTTTTCGCTGGCTCGGCGTATGCCAATGATGATGGCCTTGGCTCTAATTATTACCTCGGGATTCAAGATGAAGGCAGCTCAACCGTCACTTTGCGTCGGATTACCAATATGGGGGGGCAAAACAGAGGGCTAACTTTTAAGGCGCCCTTAGAAAATGACGTCAGTCTTGATTTGCGCTCAATATCGAACGTCAAATTAGAAGCCGCGGCTTCTTTTGAAAATATCGATCCAAAACAGCGTGAAGGCTCCAGTAACGTAAGAGCGCAAACCGGCTTTGGGTTATCTGTAAATGCAATCTTGGACCTTGAAAATATAGAGGAGTTAAAGCCTTATGTTGGTCTAGGTGTTGTTTTCGAGGATTTTTGGGGGCAACTTGGATCTTTCGGCGATAGAGACCGGATCGGCGCGGCTGAATGGGCCTATCAGTTGCGGATTGGTATGGATTATTCGCTGAACAGCGCTTCGAGTCTCTTTCTCGGAGGGCAGATCGAAACCAACGCCACTGCTATCAATCCTAGCGCAGCTGGTTTTAAAGCTGATTACGGGCTAAATAGCCTATCTATATCATTTGGTTTTAGTCACCGTTTTTAAACGCAAAGCCTGCCAATTTCCTAATGACGTCCTCGTTTTTGGCGATAAAGCGATAAGTCATTCACTGAGAAATATCTATCGTCTCATCAGCGTCTATGCTCTCTGGATGTTGGTGGCAACCAACTTTAGTCTTGCGGAAGATGTTAATACGATTAGATGTGTTGAGGATAATTGCGAGTCATGCGAACTGGTCTTTTTTAAACGTGATCAGGCTTGGTTTGATAAAAAGTTAATGCCAATGATTGGCGATGTCTCAGATAATTGGCGTACGATTAATGATGATAAAAATGTTTTGGCCATTGATTTGATCAAGTGGTTAGATGGATTTTTTTCCCACTCGGTTTTTTGGCTCGACCGAAAGAGGCTAAGATTTCATTGGACGAAGGTGTTGATTGACACGGGTTCCGAAAATGATCGTGAGGCGATCTTTTTGGAGTCTTCTGGGACTTGCGCTGTTGGTGGTTAATTTGATAGTTCGTTTTTTTATCCAGATCATTTTATGGGCTATTGTCCCACTCAGCTCTTATGCAGATGTAACTTGTGATTTCCCTTTCCGCTCTACGGGTTTGGCGTTCGCGAGCGATGACCGCGCTTTTCCCTCTGGAAGAGTTGAATTCCATACCGATCCAATTTTGGGGCTTGATGAAGGGCGTTTCCCGTCCGAGGTGGGGAACCGTTAATCATCAATCATGGAGTGGTCTGAATTTAGTCATTGAGGTTGCGACTGGCTCAGGAAAAAATTTCAATTAATGTTTTTGGATGATTTTTCTGGCCTGAAAGTATTCGAGTACACTTCTTTGGGGGCGAGCCGATTTGAAACGTGTCGCCTGAGCGCTGCATCTAACAAAAATGGTATGGTATTTTGTCAGGCGCAAAGAGCATTGCTTTTTCGACACTATGTCACGTTAATCCCGAAAATTAGAAGATAATTTTTGAATCATTAAGCTAATGAATCTTTTTCGAAAGATAGTCATATCGACCTGTTTGTATGTTTTCGTTGTTACAGACGGTAGCGGCTGTAGTGAATATTGAATCTCTGATGCAAGGTGCAGATGTCGATAAGGGTTGGGGTTTCGTGGGGGCATTTCAGGTATCTGGGGCTTCTGGGAATGCTGATAATTCGAGTACTAACGTATCGTCACTCTTGAGTCACAGAGAGGGAAACGTTACAAATTTGTTCTCGCTTAACTTAAAGCGTGGGGAATCACAGGGCGTGAAGAATGCGGATCGAATGACTGCGCACCTTAGGCATATGCGAGATACGGGACAAAGTGCGGGTTACGAGGTATACACGCAACTTCAGCAAAATGACTTTACAAATCTAGAGGAGCGTTTGTTAGCTGGTGGTGGACGCTATGTACATTTCGGGGATTACGTAAAAAGTAATTTTAAGATTGGTTTTGGGGGTTTCTATGAGAGCGAACGGTACAAGAACGCCTCGTCCGAGAGCGGCGTTCGATCTAACTTATACGCAACTTATCGATATATTTTTGCGAACCGATCGAGTTTTAGCTCCACAGTCTACTTGCAAAATAAACTCGATAGATTGAGTGACCGAAGAGCGCTTGGTGATTTTGTGATTTCTTTTCCTGTCAATGAGTCTATTAGTATAGATTTTTCGCTGGATCTCGAATACGACTCGAAGCCCCTCGTGGGGATAGAGAGTGCCGATTGGACGTACCAGTCTGGAGTTAGATTTAAGTTTTAATCAGATGCGATAGGCTCCCTGTGATTCATTTTGGCGCCGCTCCAAGATCGTTGTAAATCTAATGTAAAATGTGTCGTTTTACGTCTGACATATTTTGACTGTCGCCGCCTTCAAAAACGTGACATCGAATTGTTGAATACACAAGGATTAAACTACGAATGCTGACTGTAACTTTCCCCGATGGGAATTCGAGGAAGTTTGATATTGATTCAAATCTTTTTGAGGTGGCTAAGTCGATTAGCCCATCGCTTGTAAAGGAGGCTGTTGCCGCAAAAGTTGATGGCAAACTTGTGGACATGTCACACCGGCTATCTTCCGATGCGTCAGTTGAAATTGTCACCTCTGGAGATCCTGAAGGCCTTGAGGTCATTCGTCACTCGACTGCGCACTTGCTAGCGCACGCAGTCAAAGATCTTTTTCCGTCGGCGCAAGTCACGATTGGGCCTGTTATCGAAGACGGCTTCTATTACGATTTTTCATTTGAGCGACCATTTACGCCCGATGATTTGTCGGCTATTGAGAAAAGAATGAAGCAGCTCTCGAAAAAAGATATCAAGGTCGAGAGACAGATGATCGGTCGTGATGACGCTACGCATAAATTTGAGGATATTGGTGAAAAGTATAAAGCCGAGATTATTCGAGATCTGCCAATTGACGAGGAGCTCTCTGTTTACGTGCAAGGTGAATTTTCCGATCTGTGTCGAGGACCACACGTACCATCAACTTCGAGACTAAAATCGTTCAAGTTACTCAAGGTCGCAGGGGCATACTGGCGAGGAAATTCTGAAAACGAGATGTTGCAGCGAATCTATGGGACGGCTTGGGCAACTCAGGAGGATTTGGATGCGCATTTGTTCAGGCTCGAGGAGGCTGAAAAGAGAGACCATAGAAAGCTTGGAAAACAACTTGATCTGTTTCACTCGCAAGAGGAATCCCCTGGCATGGTTTTTTGGCGTCCGAAGGGATGGGCGCTGTGGCAGCAGGTGGAGCAGTACATGCGGCGCGTGTATGTTGAAAACGGCTATCAAGAGGTCAAGTGTCCGCAGATTCTTGATGTAAGTTTATGGAAAAAGTCTGGTCATTGGGATAACTTCAGAGACAACATGTTCTTCACAAACTCTGAGAATCGTGAATATGCTGTTAAGCCGATGAATTGCCCCGGACATGTTCAAATCTACAACAGTGGCCTGAGAAGCTACAAAGATTTGCCACTTCGGTATGGCGAGTTTGGTGGATGTCATCGTAATGAACCATCTGGTGCCCTCCATGGATTAATGAGGGTGCGCGCTTTTACGCAGGATGATGGACATATTTTTTGTACTGAGAGTCAAATCGAGCAAGAGGTAATAGCGTTTCATAGACTCGCTTTAAAGACATATTCGCATTTTGAATTTAAGGATGTTCAGATCAAGTTGGCGCTTCGCCCAGAACAAAGACTTGGAGACGATGCGGTTTGGGATCATGCGGAAAATGCACTGCGATCTGCTCTTAAAAGTTGCGGGGTCGATTGGGTAGAACTTCCTGGGGAGGGTGCTTTTTATGGCCCGAAGATTGAGTACCATCTAAAGGACTCGATAGGAAGATCGTGGCAATGTGGGACGATTCAGGTCGACTTTATGATGCCGCAGCGTTTGGGCGCGGAGTACGTTGCAGAGAGTAACGAGCGTAAAACGCCCGTGATGTTGCATCGTGCAATTGTGGGATCAATGGAGAGATTTATAGGTATCCTCGTCGAGCATCACGCTGGGGCCATGCCTACGTGGTTAGCTCCGGTGCAGGTAGTTGTGATGAATGTTGCTGATCGACATGCTGACTATGCAAGTGATGTTGCAATACGCTTGAAGGAAAAGGGTTTCCGGGCTGCCGTTGACTTGAGGAACGAAAAGATAACCTATAAAATCCGCGAGCACAGCATCCAAAAGCTTCCTACCAAATAATCGTTGGAGATAAAGAGGTCTCGGCGGGTCTCGTTTCTGTCAGGGCGAGAACGGGAGAGGATCTCGGTCAAATGTCGATTGACGAGCTAGAAAGCCGACTTACGTCGTAAAATATCGATATCGTGGATGTTTCTTTTTTTAAATTTTAGAACAATTGTTCGGAGGTTAGGCATATAGCACAGGATAAGGACGCTCGCATAAACGAGGAAATCAACGCTCCAGAAATTAGGCTCATCGGAATAGATGGGGAAGCAATAGGAATCATGAGCTCGAAAGAGGCGCTTAACATGGCGGAGGCGGCAGACATCGATTTGGTGGAAATAGCTCCGACAGCGACGCCGCCCGTTTGTCGACTCATGGATTACGGCAAGTTTAAGTACACTGAGCAGAAAAAGCGACATGAAGCCAAACTTAAGCAAAAACAAATTCAAATTAAGGAAATAAAGTTTCGCCCAGGAACGGACGAGGGTGATTACCAGATCAAATTAAGAAATTTGATTCGTTTTCTATCTGACGGTGATAAGGCAAAAGTCACCTTGCGGTTTAGAGGTCGGGAGATGGCTCATCAGGAGCTGGGGCTCGATTATTGGAAAGAGTGCGTACGGATCTCGTGGAGCATGGGCAAGTTGAGCAGTTTCCAAAAATGGAAGGTCGACAGATGGTTATGGTGATTTCGCCAATAAAGGCCACCGAGAAACCGCAAAAAAACCTAAACAAATTAGCGAATAAACCAGTGCTTTAAATTAAAAAACCTGTGTATAATCCGCTACTTGCTTGATATTTAGTTAAAAGCATAGACAAGTGACGTTAGGTAGAAAAGTCAAGTTCTTTACTTGCACCTTTGGTCATATAATTAAGGAGGCTTAAATGCCAAAAATAAAAACGAAGCGTGGCGCCGCTAAGCGGTTCCGTATCGGTGGTACGGGCCGGATAAAGCGCACTCAGGCAAATCTGAGACATATCCTTACTAAGAAAACAACGAAGCGAAAGCGTCATTTGAGAGGTACTGAGTCGGTAGCGGCCGGTGAACAAAAAGCAATTAGAACGATGCTTCCATACGCTTAAAGGAGAACAGATAAATGCCAAGAGTAAAAAGAGGAGTTACCGCGCGGGCTCGCCACAAAAAGGTACTGGAGCAGGCAAAGGGGTTCAGGGGTAGAAGGAAAAACGTATTCCGGGTAGCGAAACAGGCCGTCATGAAGGCGGGCCAATACGCCTACAGGGACCGTCGAGTTAAGAAAAGAGAGTTTAGGGCGCTTTGGATTATTCGAATTAACGCTGCAGCCAGAGAGCTTGGTATGACTTACAGTACGCTGATCAATGGACTGAAAAAGTCATCAGTTGAAATAGATCGGAAGATTCTCGCTGATCTGGCGGTACATGACAGTGCTGCATTCGCAAAGATAGCTGAGCAAGCCAAAGCCGGACTAGCGTCTTAAGTACCCTCGGTATTTCATGGGTTTCTGTCGCTGCTGAAACCCTCAAATAAAGGAGGCACCTTGGAAGAGCTTGATAAGATCGTTGATTCCGCAGGGATAGAGTTTGCGCAGGCAAAATCTCTCCCTGAGCTCGATCAAGCGAAAGGTAAATTTCTCGGTAAAGGGGGGCTCTTGCGAGCTTGAAGGGCAACTTAGGGAAAGTATCGGCGGAGGAAAGGCCTATCCTTGGCGCGAGATTCAATGCTCTTAAAGATGATATCGAACGTCTTTTAGAGAAACGCAGGTCAGAAATTAAAAAACAAGACCTCGACCGTAAACTCGAGCGCGAAAAAATTGATGTCACCCTCCCTGGCAGAAGGGGGCATCTCGGTGGACTTCATCCTGTAACTAGAGTTACCAACCGAGTGGTCGAGCTGTTTCAAACCATGGGATTCAGTGTTGCCTCTGGCCCAGAAATCGAAACGGATTACTATAATTTTACGGCGCTAAATCAACCGGAGGATCATCCGGCGCGGATCGATGCATGATACTTTTTACCTAGAAGATCAAAAGTATCTTTTGAGGACTCACACTTCTCCTATTCAAATCCGTTACATGGAGTCAAACCAGGTGCCAATCCGGGTTATTGCCCCGCGTCGGGTCTATCGTGTTGATTCAGATGCCACACATTCTCCGATGTTTCACCAGTTGGAGGGTTTGTGGGTGGATGATCAAGCGACGTTTTCTGATCTGAAGGGTACCGTACGAGAATTCCTTAGAAAATTTTTTGAAAACGATGATATTGAGGTCCGATTCCGACCATCGTATTTCCCGTTTACTGAACCTTCTGCTGAAATTGATATGTCTTTTAAGGATGGTTGGTTAGAAATCGGGGGATGCGGGATGGTGCACCCCAAGGTTTTAAACAATGTTGGAATAGATACCGATCAATATCAAGGATTTGCATTTGGAATGGGTATCGATCGATTGGCAATGTTGTTGTATGGGGTTAATGACTTGCGATTGTTCTTTGAGAATGACCTCAGATTTTTGAGCCAATTTCATAGGTAAGTTTGAAGGGAAATTATTTCGATGAAGTTTTCCGAAAAATGGTTGAGGTCACTTTGCCCGGTTAGTCTCTCGACTGACGAGTTATCGCATTTGTTAACAATGGCTGGCTTAGAGGTAGAGTCGGTAGATAAGGCAGGTCCAGATTTACAGGGTGTTTTGGTTGGCGAGATTGTCGAGGTTCGAGCTCATCCCGATGCCGATAAATTGCGAGTTTGTAATGTTAATGTTGGGAAAGACCAGCCGCTTCAGATTGTCTGTGGCGCGCCAAACGCGCGACTCGGTTTAAAGGTGCCCACAGCCACTGTTGGAGCAAAGCTGCCGGGCGGGGAATCTATAAAGGCTGCCAAATTACGAGGCGGCCAGGCCGAGGGAATGCTTTGCTCTGCTAAAGAACTTAGTCTTTCAGATGATCATGCCGGGCTTATGGAGCTTCCAAAGGAGCTTCCGGTTGGAACCGACATCACCGATGCGCTCGCTTTGGACGATAACGTTTTTACGCTTAAGTTAACCGCTAATCGCGGCGATTGTTTATCGCTCAAAGGTATTGCGCGAGAAGTGTCGGCTTTAACTAACACCCCGATCACGATGCCTTCGTGGGATTTTAAAAGTGATAAAGATGATGGCCCGATTAGCGTAACTGTTTCGAACCCTGAGGCTTGCCCGCTTTATTTGGGGCTGTCTATATGTGGAGTTGATGCGAATAGCGAGACGCCGAGCTATATAGCTTCCAGACTGGAGCGAAGTGGTATCCGAGCTATTAGTGTGCTCGTTGACTTGACTAACTATGTCATGCTTGAGCTTGGACAGCCTATGCATGCGTTCGACCTAGACAAAATTAATGGTCCTATCGAAGTTAGGTTTGCTGAAAAAATGAGTCTGTTAGATTTGCTAAACGAGCAAACTAAACAGTTAGAGCAAGATATGCTGTTAATTTCCGATTCTTCTGGTCCTATTGCTTTGGCTGGAATAATGGGCGGCAGTTCTTCTGCCGTCAATGAGCAGACTAGAAATGTTTTCTTGGAAAGCGCAGTATTCTCGCAATCCGCAATTGCTGGAAAGTGGAGGCGACTAGGTTTCTCGACCGATGCGTCACACAGGTTTGAGAGAGGCGTAGACCCGGTTGGATCCAGGCAAGCGTTAACTCGACTTGCTTCTTTGATAAAGGAAGTCTGCGGTGGTGAAGTTGGCAACATTGTGAAAGCGGGATCCGAAGAGGTTGTTCGGCCTCCCATTCGATTTCGATTGGAGCGGATTAAAAAGACCATTGGAATTGACATCGAGAATGATCGAGTGCTCGAGATTCTGCGTAGCCTCAATATTAAATGTGAGTTGGGTCAAAACGAACTTTTAGCTACCCCGCCGAGTTATCGATTTGATCTTCAAAGTGAGGAAGATCTGATTGAGGAGGTGGTCAGAATTCATGGGTATGAAAATCTTCCTGCAACGCTGCCGGTTTCTCGTGCGACTATTTTAACCATTAACGGAGACTATTTTAATGGAGCGGAGTACGTTAAAGGTTTAAAAGAACTTGGTTTTTACGAGGCCGTAACTTACAGTTTTGTTAGTGCAGATTTAGAAAATGATTTTGGCGTGAATAGTGTCCCAGTCAAGATTGATAATCCAATCGCTGAGCATTATTCCGTTATGCGGACTAACCTAGTCGGGAGTCTTGTGCAAGCGGTTTCGTTGAATCTAAATCATAAACAACCCTATGTTCGGTTGTTTGAGAGAAGTCTTGTTTTTAACAAACGTGATAACGGGGCGATAGAACAAAATCTGTGTTTGGCCGGTATAGCTGGCGGCAGTAGCTCCCCAGACCAGTGGGGTTTTCAATCCAGACCTTTTGACTTTTTTGATATGAAGGGTGTAGTCGAGAGGCTCCTCCAATCGCAAAACGTTCGATTGGAAAAGTGTTCGCATCAAGCTTTGCATCCTGGTAAGTCAGCAAATATATTTTCGGGTGATAAGAAGATTGGAGTAATTGGGGAACTTCATCCGGAAATTTGTGAGCGATACGATCTCGGGAAGGGCGCAGTAATTTTTGAGATAAATATCGATTCGCTCGCTAAAAATCGCACTCAGATCTCATACGAGCCATTCTCCAAGTATCCTTCAGTCAAGAGGGATGTGGCGTTCGAGTTTCCTGTGGAAGTTTCTCATGGGGCGATTTTGCAAGTTATTGAAGAGATGAAAGAGTCGCTTATTATTGGGTTTCAGCTATTTGATGCATTTGAAGGGGGTACCTTGGATCAAGGTAAAAAAAGCCTTGCATTCAGGATAATATTGCAAGATACTCAAAAAACCCTTACAGATGAAAGGGTTGACGACGTTGTTGAGAGAATTTGTCGAAAAATAGAAACAGAATTTTCGGCGAGAATAAGGAACTAAGGGGGCTGTTATGACGCTCACGAAGGCGGAGTTGTCCGAAGTTTTATTCGAAAAGGTGGGGTTGAATAAGCAAGAGGCAAAAGAATTCGTCGAAGAGTTCTTCGAGGAAATAAGAGTCGCTCTTGAGAGGGGTGAGCCTGTAAAGTTGTCCGGGTTCGGAAATTTTAATTTGCGAGATAAACCTAGTCGTCCTGGTAGAAATCCAAAAACTGGACAGGAAGTTGCAATTGATGCAAGGCGGGTCGTAACCTTTCACGCAAGTCATAAACTTAAATAACTGGTTGAAGAAAAATATCGTTCGACTAAACCCCTGAATAAAGCTTGAAAAAAAAAGATCGCGACGGATTATCAAATTCTCTAATCCAAATACCGAAAAAGCGCTATTTTGCAATTCGGGAGGCTTCCACACTTTGCGGAGTCCAGCCTCACGTTCTCAGATATTGGGAGAAGGAGTTTCCACAAATCGCCCCGAGAAAGAGGGCCGGCAACAGGCGGTATTACCAGACCGAAGATATAGTTCTCTTAAGGAGGATTCGCAGCCTTTTGTATGATCAGGGCTATACAATTAGTGGCGCGCGTTCGTTGCTGAAATCAAAAAATCCAATTCTTTCTGCTGATTCTGGTATTGCGGAGGGACAGCCTAGCTTAAAATTAACTAGAGTAGAGCTTGAAAATATCTTGGATATACTGCGAGGGCAGGGGTAGGTGCTTTGGTATAATCGGGCATTCTTTCGGGGCGTAGCGCAGCCTGGTAGCGTACCGGCATGGGGTGCCGGTGGTCGTGAGTTCGAATCTCACCGCCCCGACCAAATGACCCCTATCGATTTTCAAGGCTAAAATTTTCGAGTATCCCAGTATGAATATCTTAGTGAGTAACGACGATGGTGTTTTTTCTCCATGGTTAGAGATCCTGAATGACGCGGTTGCAAAATTTGGTTCGACATATATTGTTGCGCCAATGAATGATCATAGTGGTGCGAGTAATTCGTTAACACTTGATCGACCTTTAGCGGTTCGAAAGATAAGAGAAAAAGTAATCGGCGTTAATGGAACACCAACTGATTGCGTCCACCTCGCTATAACTGGACTTTTAGGGTTTACACCAGATATTGTCGTTTCGGGAGTGAACAATGGCCCTAATTTAGGTGAGGACACAATTTACAGTGGGACCGTCGCAGCTGCTATGGAGGGAATGATGCTTGGCGTCCCATCTGTCGCATTCTCGATGGGGGACAAAAAAGGTCAAAATTATGATACTGCTACCCAAGTGATAACGAGAGTTATTGAGAGGATAAAAGATCAACTCTCTGAAAAGACATTTTTGTTAAACGTAAATATTCCTAATGTCCCGTTATCAGAACTCGATGGCTATGAAGTCACTCGGTTGGGTCGTCGTCACAAGTCTCAAGGAGTAATCGAGGGGAGCAACCCTCGAGGCGAAAAAATATATTGGATTGGCGCAGCGGGAGACGTGAAGGATAAAAGTGTAGGAACCGACTTTCATGCGCTGGCGCTTAATCGAGTTTCGATAACGCCATTAAAGATTGATTTAACCGACAGTTCTGAGCTTGATGTCTTTAAAGGTGTATTTTGATAGAGATAAAGTTTATATCTAGAGATTATTAATAAGGTGAGTACATCAGCTGGAATTGGTATGACGTCTCAGCGAACGCGACAACGTATGGTTGATCGGCTGAGAAAAGGTGGTATCAGAAGCGAGATAGTGCTCAAAGCGATGGGGGATGTGCCGAGGCATTTTTTTGTCGAAGAAGCCCTGAGCAGCCGAGCATATGAGGATTCCTCTTTGCCTATTGGATTCGGCCAGACGATATCACAACCTTTTTCGGTTGCTCGCATCTGCGAGTTGGCGCTTAATGCCGGTAATTTAACAAGGGTTTTGGATGTCGGTACCGGATGTGGTTACCAGGCGGCAGTGCTCTCAGCTATAGCCCAGCAAGTCTATTCAATTGAAAGAATTGGCCCATTGTTGTCGAAGACCAGAATTCGTCTCAGAAAGTTGAATTATAGAAATATAAGTTTGAGAAATGCTGATGGAAGTGAGGATTTTTCTTCGATTGCCCCACTTGATGCGATTGTTCTCGCAGCAGGGACAGGAGATATGCCGGTCTATTTGTTAAAATTTTTACGATCCGGAGGGAGAATGATTTTACCTCTAGGTTCCAAGAGGCAAGTATTGACTGAAATAGTAAAAACGGATGACTCATACGAAATATTAGAACACGAGGAGGTATCTTTTGTTCCGCTTCTTAGTGGGGTTTCAAGAGGATAGTCGTGATTAGAGGATTGAGAGCGACAGCCATTCTGGCGATCGTTGCGGTTGGCCTTCTTGTCTCCTGCAGTTCGCGTAATAGTCCTGCTCCGATATCAGATAGAGCCCCACCTCCAAAGGTCAATAAGCCTTCGAGTAACGCGAATCAAGAGGAGATCAATAAACAAGTCACGAATAAGATCGAAGCGCGACAAGACGTAGATCACTCCCAAGAGATCGAGGAGAAGGCCGAGAAGGATATCTATATCGTTAAAAAGGGGGACACTTTATATAGCATTGCGACTGAGTTTGGAGTTGATTTTCGCGATATCGCTAAAGATAACTCCATAGAAAATATTGATTCAATAGAGGTTGGTCAGAAATTAAAAATCAGCCAGGAAAAATCACGAGATAATTTGGGGAGCTCTTCGAAGGAGAAAACGTTACCCGCGGTAGAGCCTAAAAAGAGCACAACAAATAAAAGTCAATCTAACTCAGTGACAACGGTATGGCGTAAACCGGTAGATGGAGAAGCGGTATACCGGTTTAACCAAGGGTCAGATGAAAAAGCTCGAGGCATTGGTTTTAAGGTAAGTTCGGAATCTCCTGTTTTTGCTGTTGCGCCAGGGAAAATCGTATATAGCGGCAGTGGATTAAGAGGATATGGAAAACTAATTATAGTGAAGCATGATGACGTTTACCTCAGCGTCTATGCGCACGTGGATCGCATTCTCGGGCTCGAGGGTCAAGTTGTGGCGCAAGGTCAACAGATAGCAATAGCGGGCGGGGGCAGAGAGGAGTCGTCTATTTTTCACTTTGAGGTCAGAGAAAAAGGTAGGCCAATTGATCCATCGCGGTTCCTGTCATTTTGATAAACACGGAAGGCCAGTTGTCAGTTTCAATCGCTGATTGGTCAATCCATGAAGATGTTATTTATTCAATTCGAGAGCAGGTTTTTGTTCAAGAGCAGGGCGTCCCAATCGAATTGGAAAGGGACGATCAAGATGATTCATGCACTCACGCTATCGCTCAGCTGGTTGACTCCAAACTTATGATTGCTACTGGCCGAGTCTTATCAGATGGTCACATTGGGAGAATGGCCGTGCTTGCGCCTTTCAGAGAATCAGGGGTTGGCTCAGTCGTGCTGAGCACTCTCATTCGAATTGCTGCTGCTGCCAAGCTAACCACCGTGTATTTAAATTCGCAATTAGGAGCGATTCCGTTTTATGAGCGCCAAGGGTTTAAAGTTGTCGGGTCAGGAATTTCTTGATGCGGGCATCATTCATCGTCGAATGACGTTGCGGATTAGTGATGGTTTACCGCGAAATTGAAGCGCGTGTTTTGGTTGGCGGCTCCATCTGAGTCGTACTGAACTTCCAGAATCTGGATTGAATGTTCACGCCTGTTAAATTTCATCGCGGTTGATGAGCGTGTCCCATATTCATTTGCAACGATAAAGATGGGGGAAAGTTTTTGCTCGAGCTCTGATGGTATGCCCGTATTCGGTAACCGCTCCTGGTCGTAAGTCTCTGTTGATTGTAGTAGCTCGATATAGTCATTTAATTCAGAGGTTTCGTTCTGCATTAAAGTTTTCGTGAATTTTTCCCTGAGAGAGACCGTCTTCGGCCATGGTGTATTCAGTAAATGATTGCTGAGCGTGTATATGCCAGGCTCTGTTAGCGTCTCTGCAAATACATGATCGGACTCCCGCCGGTTGCTGATATATTCAATCGACTCGATATCGCCTACCAAGAGATTAAATCCGTTGAATGTCTGGACTTTGTGAGAAATTTCTTCTGCGTATTGCTTTGGGCTTGCGCTAGATAGCAAAAAATCTTTTACGAGAATGCCTCGCGAGATTGGTTTCTCAATTTGTTTAATTCCATCACGGAAATTTGTGATGGCAGCCCATCTCCCGTCGGCAGTGAACCCAAGCCAAGTGCCACCACCTTTTAAATCGCGAGGAGCGTAAACATCGGTATTCGGCCAACGCTCCAAACTTTTCGATGGTCGCGAATGATACTCATCTCGGTTAGAAACAAATATAAGTGGATATTCTGGGTCTGTTTTCCAGGCAAATGCTAAAACGCACACGAGGTTATTTTTCTAGTTGATCGAAAATCTTGAAATCAGAAAACATAGTAGGGAGTTCTTTGATTTGGTCCCGAATCATCACTGCTAGGCCCACGTATCCATCGGTTTCATTTTTCGCATTCGATACAACCACTCCAACGTTTTGGCCGTCGATATTGGTAATCAATTCGCCGGCAATTGACGGCTGTTCCCTCGAGAATTGATAAAGCTGTCGTTTTATAGTCCCAAGATATTTAGTTCTTGCAACAATTTCTTGGCCGGGATAACAACCTTTGGTGAAGCTTATTCCATCGTTACGTTCTAGATGGATTGCCTGAGGAATAAAAAGCTCCTGCAATGGTTTCGAAATATGAGCGTGGTAATCCCGTATTTCATTTAGTATCCATTCCAGATTGCTGACTGGCCTCAGCTCCTGACTCTTCTCTATTAACCCTATTATGCGCTCCGCCTCACCGTAGATAAACGACCGGCGTTCATTAATCACCGCGCTAAGCAAAGTATGTTCAGAATTAATCAATTGACCTTCATGGTTATGTGTTATTCCAACAATCGCGCAATTTCCTGCTAGTTCGATGTCAACCTTGCTTCGTAGTTTATATTTTTGGAGTGTTTTTACGCATTCTTCAGAAATGTCTTTTGGAAGGATGAGTCGATAAGCTTCCGTATCTTTTGTTAGAAAGGGCGCTGCTATCAATCTTCCTTTGGCGTTGCACAGTCCGGTTTGTAGTGCGCTATTCATTTTTAACTGTGTCACATCGCAACTTAAAAGAGAATTCAAGAAACTCTCTGCATCTTTACCAGCAACGCTGATTATTTGATTTTCAAGGATTGGAGTCCATTCGGCGACAGTTCTCGCTGATCCACTATTGATCGATATCTCGGCTGAATTATCTTTGATCGCGAATCCTTGCGCGTGCAAAAATTCCAACCATCTCGAAGATCTATCCGTATTCATGACAGTTGAGTATTGGTCAGTATTGTGTCGTTACTTTCGGCATCTGTGTTCGGATAGTCTTTGCTGAAATGCAGGCCTCTGCTTTCCTTACGCTGTAGAGCGCAACGAACAATAAGTTCGGACACGGACACAAGATTTCGGAGTTCCAACAGATCCGGAGTAATCCTGAAGTTCGAATAATACTCGCGAATTTCAGCTGTCAAAAGATCAATGCGATGCAGCGCTCGTTTCATTCTTTTCGTGGTTCTAACGATGCCCACGTAATTCCACATAAATCTGCGAAGCTCATCCCAATTATGCGCGATGATAACCTGCTCATCCGAATCGGTAACACGACTCTCATCCCAATCTGCAACTGACTTATTTTCTAATCGATTGGTTTTCAAAATATGCGTGGAAGCGTTCTTGGAAAAGACTAAACACTCGAGAAGAGAGTTGCTCGCTAGGCGATTTGCGCCGTGAAGCCCAGTGTGGGCCGTCTCTCCAACTGCATACAGTCCATGAACAGTCGTTTCTCCGTTAACAGAGGATACGAGACCACCACAAGTATAGTGTGCAGCCGGCACGACTGGTATCGGCTCTTTACTAATATCAATGCCCAGTTCCAAACATCTGGAAAAAATAGTTGGGAAATGTGCCTTTAAGAATGTTTCATTTTTGTGTGTTATGTCTAGATAAACGCAGTCAAGGCCATTTTTTTTCATTTCAGAGTCGATACTCCGCGCTACGATATCTCGTGGGGCAAGTTCCTTGCGTACGTGATGTCTCGACATGAACTCCTCACCATTTGGCAAAACCAACTTCGCGCCTTCACCTCGCAGCGCCTCCGAAATGAGGAAAGACTTGGCGCTAGGATGGTAGAGGCATGTTGGATGGAATTGAATAAATTCCATATTCGCTACCGCGCAGCCGGCTCTCCAGCCAATAGCGATCCCATCACCTGTTGCCGTATCAGGGTTTGTTGTGTAAAGGTAAGCTTTTCCTGCGCCTCCAGTTGCTAGTACAACGTTGGGAGAGCTAATCGCGATAACGTTGTCGTTGCGAATATCAAGCACATAAATTCCAACACATCTCTTTCCAGAGGGTGCTTCGTCGCAAGGTTCGCTGACCAGATCCACGCCGATGTGATCTTCAAATATGGTTATATTTCGATGGGCGCGCACTTTTTGTTCTAGGGTGCTTTGAACGGCACTACCAGTGGCGTCGGCGGCGTGGATTATTCGCCTAAAGCTATGACCGCCCTCCATTGCGAGATGGTAGCCGGTTGACGATGCATGATCTCTGGTGAAATTAACCCCTTGTTCGATTAGCCAGTCGATTGCTTCAGCGCCGTGCTTTACGACGTGTTCGGTTATCGCCTTATTACTCAAATGCGAGCCTGCTATTAACGTGTCTTGAACGTGGGAGTCGAGCGAATCTTCTTTATCGGTTACTGCAGCTATCCCGCCTTGAGCCCAGTTACTCGCACCATCTAACATCCTTTTCTTGGTGATTAGTGCCACACGCTGATAATCGGCTAGCCTAAGCGCAGTCGATAAGCCAGCCAAGCCGCTCCCAAGAATTACCGTGTTAAATGCAAGCAATGGTTAGCCTCGTTTGTGAAGATTTTACCCATGAGGGGTGATACTATACGACCGTTAGACGTTGTTTTAAATAATAATTCCAAATCTGGGAACTTGTCGGCTTCGATTGTATCTTAGTGTCCATGAAAGTCTGTTGATGGGATTTTATGGAAGCTACCCTGCAGAGAGTACAGTCCGGCCCGAGCCCGAAAAGAGGAGCGGAGTTGGTTGCGTCAGTAAAGTTAAGCGAGAAGGAGTTGGATCTTCAACTCGTTCGCCGGGTGCAGGGTGGAGACAAAAAAGCGTTCGAGTTGTTATTTAGCAAGTATCAGAGACGTGTGAACCGCTTAGTGTCGAGGTTTGTCAGGTCTGACGAAGAAGTTGAAGATATTGTTCAGGATTCGTTCATAAAGGCCTATCGTGCCCTTCCTGCATTCAGGGGCGACAGCGCTTTTTATACTTGGCTTTATCGGATAGCGGTGAATACCGCCAAGAATTATTTAGTTTCGGCCTCTAGGCGACCGCACGCCATCAGTGATTATGGTTCCACCGATGAAGATGGTTTTCGTGAGGAGGAGCTCGTCTCTCACATGAACACTCCTGAGTCAGAGCTGGTGACACGGGAAATCGCCGAAACGGTCAATTCGACCATGGCAGAGCTACCCGCGGACCTTCGCGAGGCGATCACTTTGCGAGAAATTGAGGGGTTAAGTTACGAAGAAATAGCGGAAGTGATGGGCTGTCCGATTGGGACTGTTCGTTCAAGAATTTTTAGAGCACGAGAGGCAATCTCGGAGAAAATTAAACCGATGTTAGACGTTGGCGAGGGTAAAAGATGGTGAGTAAGGAGAAGGTTTCTGGTTTAGTCGATGGTGAATTCGGAGAGGAATTCGACCAGGTCGTGGATGAGATTCACTTGTCCGATGATTGTAGGGAAGCGTGGTATTCCTATCACCTGATAGGCGACGTGCTGAACAAAACCGGAGAAGATGGGGCGAGCCTAGATCGGTTTAGAAGAGCGCTAGAGGCTGAGCCCACTGTCATAGCCCCGAAGGCGCGGACAAAGAAAAGGGAAGTCTGGAATCCTTTCGTGAGGATCGCAGCGTCTATAAGTTTTGTTGGCTTCCTGGGCTGGTACGTAGTGTCTGACTTGAGCCCGGTTGAAGTGAGTGTTGCTTGGAAAAATCCTGAGCTCACTAACAGTCAGATAGCTTTAGAGAGCGCTTATGACGAAGCGATCGCAGACTACCTCGAGGCGCATAACCAGGTAGCGCCTAGGGTTGCGGGTCCAGGTCTTATCCCGGAGATCCTTGAGGAGAGCAGAGGAAATTAACCAGTGTTGCTGCGTTCCATGAGACTGGATCGGCTCTTAGTTTTTTTATTTTCCCTAACAGGGATCCATAGCGAGGGCTTCGCAGAGCCCAAGAAGTTGGACGCCGTGGCTGCTCTCCATGCCCTTGAAATGGTTGCTAACGCCGGGCGATCACTGAATTTTTCAGGTACGTTCGTCAGGCAAAAGGCGGGTTCGGTAGAAACTTCTGAAATTACCCATTTTGTTGACGGTCGCCGAGAGCTGGAGAAGGTCGAACGCCTGGATGGAGTCCCGTTCGAACTAGTTAGAACGAACGACGAAGTTCTAATATATCTACCAAGTGACAAATTCCTACGAAGCCGAAGCAATGTGAAGGATCGGTCATTCCCGGCTATCACGAAAGAGCAGTTAGCAACGGTTTCGGAGTTCTATGACGTGTTCCTAGGGGATGTCGATCGAGTGGCGGGGCGATTTGCAGTCAAGGTGATTCTCGAACCCAAGGATGATTTGCGTTTTCGTCATGAGCTTTGGATAGATCAAAAAACCAGTCTGCAGCTGAAGGCACAAATGATAAATGATCGTGGTGAGATTGCCGAGCAAATCATGTTCACTGAGATTGCGGTCGGCGGAGATATAACCGCTGAGGACTGCACCTCCAAATACGCTGAAGAAGCGCTAACTTGGAGAATGGACAAGCGAGCTCGTCAGAAGGTCAGCAATGGATCGCCAAACTGGCATGTTTCGGCCCATCCGCCAGGCTACAGGAAAGTCTTAGAGATGCATAAACAAATCAATGCGAGTGGCAACGAGCAAACTCATCTCGTTTTTACGGATGGCTTTGCTGCGGTTTCGATTTTTATCGAGAATCGGAAAAAGCGGGGCTTTAGGACTGGATTATCCAAAGAGGGTGCTTTGAATGTATACAGGAGAGTAGTTGATGGCGATTTTGTAACAGTGATTGGTGATGCCCCAGTGAGCGCTATTACGCTCATTGGCGATTCAGTTGTTTCTTCTAGATAACGTTCTTCTTTAAAAGAGAGGTAGTTTCCGTGCGATTGTTTGTAACTTTTCTTCTTTACATTTCTTCTGTCTCTGTCACTAGGGCAGAGTTACCGAGCTTTGCTGATCTTGTTGAGCAGCAAGGAATGAAGGTAGTTAATATAAGCACTACAAAGGTGATCGACCAGCCTTCGAATATTCCAGTCCCAGAAAACGATCCTTTTTATGATTTCTTCAGACGTTTTGCTCCTCCAGGGGGTGCCCAAGAAAGAGAGTCTAGATCATTAGGATCGGGATTCATTATCAGTTCTGATGGTTTCATCTTGACGAACTCACATGTCGTAGCAGCGGCTGATGACATTCAAGTTCGGTTGAATGACAAGCGTGAGTTTTCCGCCAAGCTGATCGGTGTAGACAAGAGAACGGATGTGGCTGTCATAAAAATCGATGCTAAAAATCTTCCGTTCGTCAAAATCGGCAATCCGGAGGATTTAAGAGTCGGAGAATGGGTCCTGGCTATCGGTTCTCCGTTTGGATTTGAGAGCACGGTTACTGCGGGAATTGTAAGTGCGAAAGGCCGATCTCTCCCTCAAGAAAATTACGTTCCATTTATTCAAACAGATGTCGCAATTAATACAGGTAACTCCGGAGGGCCGCTCTTCAACCTGGATGGTGAGGTGGTTGGTATTAACTCCCAGATTTATAGTCGTACCGGCGGTTTCATGGGCCTTTCATTTGCAATACCAATTGACGTTGCTATGGGGGTAGCGACGCAGCTCAAGGAGAGTGGGCGTGTGAGGCGAGGAAGAATCGGTGTCGTCATTCAGGAGGTGACACCGGAGTTAGCAGAGTCTTTCGGTTTAGATCGTCCGCGTGGTGCTCTGGTCAATCGCGTGGAGCAAGGTGGTCCCGCGCACAAGGCTGGTATTGAAACCTCGGATGTCATCGTCAAATTCAATGGTGCTAATGTTGAGACCTCGAATGATTTGCCTAGAATTGTTGGTAAGACGAAACCGGGTAGTAAGGTTTCTGTAGAGATTTGGCGTGGAAAGAAATCTAAAACACTCACGCTCGTTGTCGGGGAAATCCCATCTGATGAGAGCGGACCGACAATCCAAGGAGGGGTGGAGCCGTCGTCTTCTAATAAAATAGCATCAGTCGGAATCACCGTGTCGAACAATCCTTTGAGTGAGCTAAAAAACGCAATCTCGAAAGTGGAGTTCTGGTCGAGGCAGTATCTGGTCCTGGGGAGCGCGCGGGTTTGAGGCCTGGAGATATTGTTTTGGCTTTGAACAATGACGATATTAAGTCGGTCGATCAGTTCAAGAAGTTAATGGAGAAATACGGTAACGCTAGAAGTATCGCTCTGCTCGTGCAGAGAGGAAATGGCGCAATTTATGTTCCCATTCGTCTGCGGGATAAATAAAAGGCTGTTTTCGTTCAAATGAAAGGGCGATTCCGGTAAAATCTCCTTTTCTAGCACTTAGGCACCTTGGGTGCCTTTTTCATATGCAGCATATCCGCAACTTTTCAATAATCGCTCATATTGACCATGGGAAATCGACGCTAGCTGATCGGTTCATACAAATGTGTGGTGGATTGAGCGATCGAGAAATGGATTCCCAGGTCCTCGATTCTATGGACCTCGAGCGTGAGCGCGGAATTACGATCAAAGCGCAAACTGCTTCACTGCAATTCAAGTCCTCTGACGGTAATACATATCAGCTCAATCTGATTGATACTCCTGGACATGTCGATTTTTCGTATGAGGTGTCCCGCTCGCTATCTGCGTGCGAGGGTGCATTGTTGGTAGTCGATGCGTCACAGGGTGTGGAGGCGCAAACGGTCGCAAATTGTTATACCGCAATCGAACTGGGCGTTGAGGTTATTCCAGTTCTTAACAAAATTGATTTACCGTCTGCCGACCCTGATCGAGTCAAGGAGGAAATAGAAGACATCATAGGGGTTCCATCTGCAGATGCGTTAACCACGAGCGCGAAAACAGGATTAGGGGTTATTGAGGTTCTCGAAAATCTAATCAAAAAAGTTCCAGCGCCGGTTGGCTCCGTTGAGGCTCCTCTCAAAGCATTGGTCGTCGATTCTTGGTTTGATAACTATGTGGGTGTAGTCATGCTAGTGCGAGTCGTCGATGGCGTTTTAAAACCAAAAGACAAGATGCTTTTGATGTCCAACAAAACTACCCATCAATGTGAGCAAGTCGGCGTTTTTTCTCCGAGATCAGTTCCGAGAGAAAGCTTATCTGCAGGTGAAGTGGGTTTTGTGATTTCAGGAATCAAAGAGTTAAAGGTTGCTAAGGTGGGGGATACCATCACGCTCGCGAGTCGACCAGCGGAAAAACCGCTACCAGGATTTAAGGAAGTTAAGGCTCAAGTTTTTGCTGGACTTTATCCAGTTGAGTCAAATGAGTACGAAGCCTTGCGAGAGGCACTTGAAAAACTACAGTTGAATGACTCAAGCCTACATTTTGAAGCGGAAACCTCGCAAGCTCTAGGTTTTGGGTTCAGGTGTGGTTTCCTTGGTTTGCTCCACTTAGATATTGTTCAAGAGCGCTTAGAACGTGAATATGGAATGAATCTGATAACGACAGCACCAACTGTCGTGTATCAGGTGTTGATGAAAGATGGCAGTGTTGTAGATGTTGAAAATCCCTCGAAGCTTCCGGATCAAGGAAAAATAGAAGAAATTCGAGAGCCGATTATCACCGCATCAATTCTTTTGCCTCAGGATTATGTGGGTCCCGTCATGACTTTATGTAATAACAAGCGAGGGATACAAAGAAATATGCAATACATGGGTAGGCAGGTGATGTTGACCTATGAATTACCTTTGAACGAGGTTGTTTTGGATTTCTTTGATAAATTGAAATCTGTCTCTCGAGGCTACGCCTCGCTTGATTATGAGTTTAAGGAGTTCCGATCTGACGATTTATGTAAGCTCGATATCTTGATTAATGGCGACAAAGTCGATGCGCTGTCGCTCATCGTTCATCGTTCAACGTCTCAGGCAAGAGGGCGGGAACTTGCGGCTAAAATGCGGGGCTTAATCCCGAGGCAAATGTTTGATATTGCGGTTCAGGCGGCGATTGGATCAAATATCGTGGCGCGAGAAAATGTAAAGGCACTTCGTAAAAATGTTTTGGCGAAATGCTATGGTGGAGATATCACTCGAAAAAAGAAATTGCTGGAGAAACAAAAGGCCGGTAAACGGCGTATGAAGCAAGTTGGATCTGTGGAGATACCGCAAGAAGCGTTTTTGGCAATCCTCCAAGTTGATGGAAAGTAGTAACAAAGGATAGACGATATGAAGTTTGCCTTATTGATGTTTAGTTTACTGGCGCTGACTGGAATTGTTTGGTTGGTAGATAAGTTCGTCTTAGCGCAGAAGCGTGGACAAAAAAAAGAGCCATGGTGGGTTGAGTACTCCATAAGTTTTTTCCCTGTCATACTGGTAGTGTTTTTATTGCGCTCATTCTTGGTTGAGCCATTTAAGATTCCTTCCGGGTCGATGATTCCTACTCTTCTCGTAGGGGACTATATTCTGGTAAGCAAGTCTAGTTACGGCATTAGATTGCCGATTCTGAATAAGAAAATTCTTGGGACAGGCGATATTGAAAGGGGCGATATCGTTGTCTTTAGATATCCGCGAGACACATCACTCGATTACATAAAGAGGATCGTCGCTTTGCCTGGAGATGTTATCGAATATAGAAATAAACGACTCACCATTAATGGCCAGTTATTAGAAACTGAGCAATTGGATGATTATCAACATGCTGAAGGAGTCTCCCCAGCAATGGTATGGCAGTTCTCGGAAATAATTGGAGAGATTGAGCATAAATTACTCGTTGAGCCTGAGGAGCCGACAGTTCGATTGGTTGGTGTGCGTCAATTTGAAAATAGGGATAAGTGCGTATACAGTGACTCAGGTTTCGTTTGTAAGGTCCCTGTGGGTCATTACTTCGCGATGGGAGATAATAGAGATTCAAGTTCTGATAGTCGATATTGGGGGTTCGTGCCTGATGAGAATATTGTCGGAAGAGCTTTCATGGTTATTTGGAACTCTGCTGAGGTCTCTCGCGCAGTTACGTGGCTTAAGTAGCGGAAGTCGTCGTTACGTCGGTCAATCCGATTTGGTAGGAAGCTTATGAAAGAGTTAGAGCATAAACTAAACTATCGATTTAAAAACCCAGATCTCTTGCGTGAGGCTCTAACGCATCGATCTTTTAGTGCGACAAATAATGAACGTTTGGAGTACCTAGGAGACGCGGCACTTAATTTAATCATAGCGAATTTTTTATTTCGAACGTTTCCCGATCTCGTCGAGGGTGAGATGACGCGACTTCGAGCCGTATTGGTGAATCAAGATGGATTATCAAAGGTGGCTCGTCACCTTGATATTGGAACTCATATTCGGCTTGGAGGTGGCGAAGTAAAGACAGGCGGGGCGGAGCGAGCATCTATCTTGGCCGATACCTTGGAGGCGATTGTGGGGGCGCTCTATCTCGATTCTGGATTTGATAATGCAGAGACCGTCGTTTTGGGGATGTATACAGACATATTGCAGGATATCGATCCGCAGAATATCGGGAAAGATTCTAAAACACGCCTACAAGAATATCTACAGGCTCATAAATTTAAGCTTCCTATCTATGATGTTTTGGAGATTTCAGGTGAGGCGCATGAGCAATGCTTCGTCGTCGAGTGTGTCCTAGGAGAGCTTAATTTGAGGGCTCAAGGATCTGGCGCAAGCCGAAAAAGTGCGGAGCAAGCCGCAGCAAGAGAAGTGTTGAAACTGATTGAGCCGCGATGAGTTCAGTTTGGTGTAAATAAAATAAATGCAAAAAGTCTCCAATCAAGATGAAACTGCAACCTCTTTCCGAGTAGGTTCTACTGCAATTGTCGGACGTCCAAATGTTGGAAAGTCGAGTATTCTTAATCGACTTCTTGGTATGAAGCTCAGCATTGTTTCCAGAAAAGCACAAACGACGAGGCATAGAATTTTAGGAGTTTTTTCGGACGAGGAATCCCAAATTCTTTTTCTTGACACCCCGGGGTTTCAATTGCGCCACACGTCACTCTTAAATAGCGCTATGAACCGCTCAGTATCGAGCACGATATCCGAGGTGGATGTCTTGATATTTGTCTTAGAGTATCCACTTATAGAACCTGACGATTTAAAACTGCTAGCAATGATTCCAGAAGGTCTTCGTGTGATATGCGCGATAAGTAAAACGGACAAAGCAAAAAATACGAATGAAGTTCTACCATTCATCACTAAGGTGAATGAGTTGTACGCGTTTGAGGATATCGTCCCTACAAGTGCGATGAAGTCTGAGGGAATGGATGACCTAATAAGCGTAGTGAAAGGTAAGTTGCCTTTTGGGGATTTCGTTTATCCGGAGGATGAAATTACGGATCGGCCTGAGCGATTTTTTGCTGCTGAAATTATCCGTGAAAAATTATTTCAATTGATGGGCGAAGAGATACCTTACGGAATAACTGTGGAAATTGAGGAGTTCGAGATCAAAGAGGGTCTCAGGAGAATTGTGTCAACGATTATCGTTTCAAAAAATGCACACAAAGGAATGATTATTGGAGCAGGAGGAAGCAAACTCAAAGTTATCGGTACCAAGGCGAGGCTCGATATGGAGCGATTTTTCGATGGAAAAGTTTTCTTGCGGCTTTGGGTGAAGGTTAAAAAAGGCTGGATGGATGATGGTCATTTGGTCAAACAATTTGGATATGAATAAGTACGGTCATGTCCTCTAAACGTATAACCGGGGAGCCGGCATTTGTATTGCATACCTATGCTTACAAAGAAACCAGTCTGATTGTTGAGTTATTTACGAGAAGTTATGGTCGGGTTGGAGTTCTTGCTAAGGGTGCGAGACGACCCAAATCTAGTCAACGCAGTGTCTTAAATCTTTTTCAGCCGATCGTTGTCGGGTGGGGCGGAAGGGGTGAGCTTAAAACTCTGTATGAGGCTGATTGGCGCCCTGGAGGTAAAGTTCCTCCTGGTTCGACCCTCATCAGTGGTTATTATTTAAACGAATTGTTGCTTAAATTAATGATGCGTGAAGATCCGCATGAAGATCTGTTTGATGCCTACGAAAAAATCGTCTCTGATTTTAGCTCCAATGATGTGCATGTCGAGAAATCATTGAGGCGGTTTGAGAAATTCTTACTTCAAGAGCTGGGGTATGGATTGGATCTCATGACGGACGCAAAAACTCACGCCCCTGTCGATCAAAGTGCTCTTTACACCTATATCATAGGCCGCGGGCCTGTGAGGGTAGCTGAGTCGGCCAAGGTTGAAGTGAAGTTACTTGGTCGAGTATTAATGGATATAGCTAATGACAAATATGAGGACGCATCGACTCTTTCCCAGGCCAAGCAGCTGATGCGATTTGTGATAAATCATTACTTGGGCAACAAATCTTTACACACGAGAAAACTTATTCTTGATTTACAGGCTACCTAGAAAATGCGAACTCGACTGAGTGTAAACGTAAATAAGATTGCGCTGCTCCGAAATTCAAGGGATAACAATAATCCAGATGTGGCGTCTCTAGCGAAGATTGCCTTAAAAGCTGGGGCGCATGGCATCACCATCCACCCAAGGCCGGATGAGCGTCATATCAAAGCGTCTGACGTCCCGATATTGGGTGACGTGGTCAGGGGTTTCGAGAAGGCGGAATTTAATATTGAGGGAAATCCGTTTCATCAACTAATGAATTTGGCTCGGGAGTATCGGCCTCATCAGTGTACATTGGTGCCCGACGAAGAGGATGCAAAAACATCGAATTGTGGATGGGATTGTGAACGGGATTATTCGAAATTATCTCCCGTTGTGGCCGAATTAAAAAAACTGAATATCCGCGTGAGTCTATTCATGGATCCGAATCCAATTCAAATGAGAATGGCCAAGGAATTGGGAGCGGATAGGGTAGAGCTCTACACCGAGGCTTATGCCTCGGCTTACAATACAAGACAAAGAGCGGACGTCACCTCTCGTTATCGTGACGCTGCGTTGGCTGCGATTGAGGCGGGTCTCGAGGTAAATGCCGGTCATGATCTTGACCTTGGTAATTTGTCTTACTTTCTTTCAGAAGTTCCTTTAATCCAAGAGGTGTCGATAGGGCATGCGTTAACTGCTGATGCCTTAGAGAGAGGGATGTCTCAAGTTGTTGCAGAGTACTTAGAGGCAATCCAAAAGGGAAATATCGAATGATCTATGGCATTGGCGTTGATGTTTTGGATATTACTCGCGTAGAGAATTTACTCGCAAAGTATGAATCCAGATTTATTGATCATCTTTTGACTGCGTCGGAGAAAGAACAGTATGTCGAGACTAATAGAAGGCATCATTACTTGGCTACCCGTTTTTCGGGAAAGGAGGCGATTTCGAAGGCGTTGGGAACAGGCTTGAGAAAGCCAATGACTCTTCATTCAGTCAGTATCCTAAATGATCGTGTTGGTAAACCAGAGCTAGTTTTCGATGAGGCGCTAGATAAATTTTTGCGTTCGCACGAAGTTAATAGGATTCACATATCTTTTAGCCACGAGGGTTCACTTCTAACCTCGTTTGCGGTGGCGGAGTGCGCCTGATTTGACCTATGGCGGGCGTGCTTATCGATATAGAGGGCTTTAAATTAACCGATCGGGATAGAGGGCGGTTGGGAAACCCTGCGTGTGTAGGGGATTATTTTTTTCTCGCGCAATTATGTCTCGAAAGAGCAAATTAAAGATGTTATCCGGGAAATACGAGAACTCAGGAGTGATCCACTTCTAGTGTGTGTGGATCAGGAGGGCGGACGGGTTCAGCGCTTTCGGGACGGTTTTACGCGCATTCCGCCGATGGCTTATGTTGCTCAAATCTGGGATAAAGAACAAAAGCAAGGACTTGAGCTTTCTCGTGCCCTCGGAGTTATTCTCGGTTCAGAGTTACGTGAGATAGATGTGGATCTTACTTTTGCGCCGGTACTGGACCTAAATCGAAAAAACAGCTCCGTGATTGGAGATCGATCATTTCACCGACACCCAGAAGTGGTGACGGTATTGGCTGAGCAGTTCCTGTTAGGTCTAAGAGAAGTTGGAATAAGGTCTGTCGGAAAGCATTTTCCTGGACACGGCGGTATATCTGAGGACACGCACACTGAGCAGGCGATCGACCTGCGGCGCTTTAAGGAAATCGATGCGGAGGACTTGCGACCCTTTAGGGTTCTATCACAGACATCTAGATGGCGTTATGCCGGCACATGTTACGTTTCCGGATGTCGATTCTATTCCAGCATGTTTTTCTTCAGTTTGGTTGAAAGATATACTCAGGGAAGCCCTGGGTTTTAGCGGTTTGGTGTTTAGTGATGATTTATCCATGCATGCTGCGGCCCAAATGGGGCCATCCGTGATTAGAGCAAACAAAGCAGTTGATGCTGGTTGTGACGTGATCCTGATGTGCAATGCTCCGGACGATGCCGACGCAGTACTTAGCGCGTTTGAGGCGTCCGTCTCTCAATCAGACGGTCTACCAGCGCCAAGGGGGGCGGAGATGACTGGAGCTGGCGACGGGCTAGAGGCTCTAGTAGATAGCTCTCGCGAGCTTCTGAGAAAGGCTGACTGGAGGGGTTAAGCTTGGTTACGGGAGGGGTAGTGTATTTTTTTCGCCACATACCCCATAAAAAAACCACATAAAAAAAATAGAAAAGAATAGAATTCGCGCGCCCACTAATTATTTTTTGAAAGGAGTCAGGGGTGCGCAATTTATTGGTTCTTCTAGGTATCGTATTTTTTCTATCCGCATGTGGTCAAAAAGAGGAGGAGGTTGTAGCTCCTGCTTCTGAGCCAGCTGCTACTGAGCAGTCTTCAGAAGAGCAGTCAACTGATTCTGCAACAGAGGAATCTTCTTCAGAAGAGAGCTCTAGCGAGTCTGACTCTAAGGAGTAAGCAACAAGGTCCCCAATCGACAGATTGGAAATAAAAAAACGGGAACTTCGGTTCCCGTTTTTTGTGGATTGGCTTGATGTAAAAATAAGCACATTTCTGGAGAGCCAAGTCTTTCAGCTGGACCGCTCCATGTATTCTCCGCTATCGGTGTTCACTTTTATCTTCTCTCCACTCTCCACAAATTGAGGGACCATCACCGTGATGCCGGTCTCCATCGTGGCGGGCTTATAGGACCCGGTCGCAGTCGCGCCTTTTATCCCTGGTTCAGGTTCGGTGATCGGGAGTACGACCGATGCTGGAAGTTCGATTCCAATAGGTCGTTCGTTATACATGTTAATTTTTACGTCTCCGTTTGGCAGTAAAAACCCGGCTTGTCCCTCTAGGAAATCTGACGGAATATTTAGCTGGTCAAAGGATTCCTGGTCCATGAATACGTAATTATCACCATCTTGGTAGAGATACTGCATATCACGTGTTTCAACAAAAGCACGTTCAATTTTCTCATCGGTACGGATACGCTCATTTCGTTTGGTCCCCACTTCGACGTCCTTCATCTCGACCTGCATAAATGCGCCACCACGTCCACCAACATGAACATGATAGGATTTGAGCACGCGCCAAACGCGCTTGTCCATTTCGATCAGATTGCCCACTCGAATTTCGGTTGCCAGTACTTTTGCCACAATTGTCTCTCTATAATATTTTTGAAGGGCGGATTTTACACTGAAAAGGTCTACTAAGGAGCTGTTAAGTTTTGCCAAAAATTAAAGATACATTTAGTGATTCCTGCGTTCGGTGCGATCGTCTTGCCTCCTTTTTAAGTGAAATCCGAGTAACTGAACCTTCTTATTTTGCTAAGCCTGTTCCGTCGTTTGGATCTGAAAGCCCTAAAATTTTAGTGGTGGGTTTGGCTCCCGGCATGCATGGGGCAAATCGAACTGGGAGGCCGTTTACTGGGGATTATGCGGGAATCCTACTTTATGAAACATTGCATAAATTTGGATTCTCGAACAAGTCTGATTCAGTTAGTAAAACCGATGGTTTAACACTAATTGATGTTCGAATTACCAATGCCGTTAGATGTCTCCCTCCCCAGAATAAACCGAATGGTGAAGAGGTTAAAAACTGTAATCATTTTTTGCTTGAGGAGATAAATCGAGTTAAAAAAGCGGAGTTATCTTAGCGTTAGGGGGTTAGCGCACGGAGCTTGTTTGCGAGCCTTAGAATTAAAGCAAGCGCTTTTCCCATTTGGGCATGAATCCCTCCATCAGTTGCCAAACGGTTTGAGTTTATTGAGTAGTTATCACTGTTCTCGATATAACACCCAAACCAAACGACTAACGGAGTCCATGTTTCACGCCGTATTCGAGAAGGCAAAAAGTCTTGTATCGTAGAGCCGCCTTCCCTAAAAAATGACAACTAAGTCGAATAAAAAAAAGGTGTTGTCGTTTGACGGCAGAGCTTTTTCGAAGACTCTACCCGAGCTTCCAGGTGTGTATCGTATGCTCGGGGATGAGGGAGCAGTTTTGTACATCGGAAAGGCAGTCAGTTTAAAAAAACGCGTCAGTTCCTACTTTCGAGAATCTTCAAATCTTTCCCCTCGGATTCAGTTGATGATTGCTCAAGTGAAAGATATTGAAATAACTGTGACGCGATCAGAGTCCGAAGCGTTAATCCTGGAAAATAGTCTTATAAAAAGCCTGAAACCAAAATACAACATTCTTTTTCGTGATGACAAATCGTATCCTTATGTCGTGCTGACTCATCACGACTTTCCTAAACTAGGATCATATCGTGGCTCGCTTGCAAAAAGACATCAGTATTTCGGCCCATTCACGAACACCTACGCTGTAAGGGACAGTATCAGTTTGTTGCAGAGAGTTTTTAAGCTTCGAACGTGCGAGGATAGTGTATTTGCGAATCGTTCACGACCGTGTTTGTTATTTCAAATACAAAGGTGTTCAGGGCCATGTGTCAAGGCGATTAATGATGATCAATACCAAACGGAAGTTAAAAACGCGGCGATGTTTTTGAATGGAAAAGAAAACGAGTTGATGCAAACGTTAGAGCAGTCAATGAGTCATTTCTCGATGACCCAGGAATATGAGAAGGCCGCTCTAATTCGTGATCAGATTCGTTCTCTCGCGCGCGTGAGAGAAACCCAGTTTGTCACGACTAAACGCGAGGGCGGTATTGATGTGATTGCAGCATCATCGTGCGAAGGCGTTGTTGGTGTCAATCTCACTATGATTCGCAATGGGGCGCATCGGGGTGATAAGGTGTTTTTTCCGCAGCACGCTACAAGTGGCGATGAGATAGAGGCCATCGAAGCATTTGTTGCCCAACATTACGAGTCGGGTGAGGTGCCCGAGGAAATTCTTCTTAGTCATGCGATACAGGAGAAATTTTTTGCCAATGCACTCGCGGGAGATAAAACGCGAAAGATAAAAATAAACTCTAAACCCATAGGGGAACGCCGAGTTTGGTTGGCTATGGCGGTTAAAAATGCGCAGATCGCAATAGAAACCCGTTTGCAGTCTAGAGAGGCACAGTCAGAGAGAGCGTTGTCTCTTCAGCAGGAGCTAGGCTTGGAGGGGGCGGTAGCTAGAATCGAATGTTTTGATATCAGTCACATGATGGGGGAATCCACAGTAGCTTCTTGCGTCGTTTATGACGAGGGAAAAATGCAGTCCAATGAATACCGTCGGTTTAATATAGACGAGATCAAAGGCGGCGATGATTATGCTGCCATCAACAACGTTGTTACCCGAAGATATAAACGTGCGATTGAGAACGGAGGTCGTCTACCGGATTTAATCCTCATTGATGGTGGGAAGGGGCAGGTCTCTGCGGCACAAGAGGCCTTGTTAGATGTCGGGTTTTCAGGGTGTATTTGGTTGGAGTGGCAAAAGGAGAAGAGCGAAAGGCTGGGAAGGAGCAGCTAATACTGGCTTGGACGGGAGAGGTTTTAAGTCTGGGGGAAAGATCTCCAGGATTACATTTAATTCAGCAAATTCGAGATGAAGCGCATCGATTCGCAATTCAGGGACATAGAAAACGTAGAGCTAAAAAAGAAATCGATCTTCTCTTGAGGATATCGAAGGGATAGGTGCAAAGAGACGCCAGCGGCTACTTGCTCAATTTGGAGGGGTGCGAGAGGTATCTGCTGCGAGTATTGATGAGATTGCTAAAGTCGATGGTATTAGCCGAAAACTTGCGGAATTAATTTATAAGCAGCTACACTGAGGCGAATGTTTACTTCAATCCCAAATTGGCTCACGTGGATTCGGATATTGATGATTCCACTTCTCGTCGGTATTTTCTATGTTGGCAGCGAAGTTCTTGATCCACACGAAAAAAATATATTTGCAACGTTGGTTTTTTTGGTAGCTGCGCTTACTGATTGGTTAGATGGTTTTTTGGCTAGGACTCTGGGCCAAACATCTAAATTCGGTGCTTTTTTAGATCCGGTTGCCGATAAGCTGATGGTTACCGCGGCGCTCATTTTGCTGGTTTATCTAGATCGGGTTGGGTTATTTATAGCGATGATTATTATTGGTCGTGAGATCGCTGTATCTGCCCTGAGGGAGTGGATGGCTATCTTAGGGGAGACCAAAAGTGTCGCGGTTTCTTTTTTTGGGGAAAATTAAAACGGTTGTCCAAATGCTCGCAATTTTGATGCTCTTATACAAAGACCCGATATTCGGTTTTCCAACCTTTGAACTTGGTACTTGGTTGGTTTATGCAGCGACGATTTTGACACTTTGGTCTATGTTTTACTATCTTCAACGCGCGCTGCCATTGATTAAAAATGGGTAGTATTTGTCTTTGAATTTATTTGGTTTTTCTCCATTGGGAGAGTACTAAAAAGGGCCGTTTTCCTTGACAAATCATGGGTTCGCTCTATAATCCACCACCTTAATTGCGGGAATAGCTCAGTTGGTAGAGCGCAACCTTGCCAAGGTTGAGGTCGCGAGTTCGAGCCTCGTTTCCCGCTCCAGGATCCCAAGGGGAAATGGAGTCCTAAGCTGAATGATCAGATAAGGGCCAGTTTCCCTTTTTAGTTTTTTGGGCGGTTCTTTCTGTGAGATTTGCCCATGATAGGACTGTCTAGAGTCTTACGGGCGGGATGGCAGAGTGGTTATGCAGCGGCCTGCAAAGCCGTGGACGCCGGTTCGATTCCGACTCCCGCCTCCAAACGCTGGACAGTTTTTGCGTAAGTAAGGTGCGCCCGGGTGGCGAAATTGGTAGACGCACGGGACTTAAAATCCCGGGCCCCTTAAAGGCGTGCCGGTTCGATTCCGGCCCTGGGCACCACTTTAATATTCCTATTTATCCTTCTGTATTTAAAAGATATTTTTATATTTTCCAAGTGAATGGTTTTTCTCACTGGTCCTGCTTGCCTGTATCGCTTATCCTATACTCTAAAAAATAACTACACGCAGGTTTCGCTGCTTAAATTAGGGGATATGTCCAATATTTCTTATGATGTAGTGATCGTGGGTGGAGGTTCAGCTGGGGTTGGATTGGGCGCCAGTTTACGTAACCGGGATCGCAGTCTTTCGATAGCGATTGTTGACCCTTCTGAGTTTCATTTTTATCAACCTTCCTGGACCCTAGTGGGTGCAGGGGCTTTCTCCCAAAGCGCAAGCCGCAGACCAATGTCCTCGGTAATTCCCGCCGGTGTTGATTGGATTAAAGGTGAGGCCCAATCTTTTGATTCGGACGCGAATACCGTAAATGTTTCTGGACTTGGCGAAGTCCAGTACAAATTTTTGTGTCTTGCGCCCGGTCTAATGATTAACTGGGCAGCGGTAGAGGGGCTACAGGAAACCTTGGGGAAAAATGGGGTGACGTCAAATTACAGTTATGAACATGCTCCATACACTTGGGAATTGGTAAAAGGTCTTGGGAGCGGGAAGGCGATATTTACGCAACCACCGCTACCATTCAAATGTCCAGGCGCCCCTCAAAAAGCGGCTTACTTGAGTTGTAGTGATTGGAAAAATCGAGGTGTCTTGAATAACATTTCTGTTGAATTAAATAATGCTGGTGCCGCTTTGTTCGGTGTTAAAGAGTTTGTCCCAGCGCTCATGGAGTACGTTGAGTCGTATGGCATTGATTTGGTTTTTTCAAGTAATCTCGTCAAGGTTGATGGAGCCTCAAAAACTGCTACTTTTGAAGTGAAAGATTCAGATGGGAATACGTCTCGGGTTGAGAAAAAATTCGATATGTTGCATGTATCTCCACCGCAGTGTGCTTTGCCGTTTATGAAAGCGAGTCCATTTGTAAATGAGGGCGGTTGGGTTGATGTCGATCAATTTAGTATGCAGCATGTTAAATACAAGAATGTATTTGGCTTAGGTGATGCTTGTTCTACTCCAAATTCAAAGACGGCAGCTGCAGCCCGTAAACAAATTGTGTGTGTCGCAGATAATTTGCTTGCTATTCGTGATGGTAAAGAGGCTGCAACGAAGTATGATGGCTATGGAGCCTGCCCACTAACAGTCGAGCATGGTAAAGCGGTGCTTGCGGAGTTTGGCTACGGTGGAAAATTGCTGCCAACATTTGGCTGGCTTAATAACGCTGTGAAAGCCACTCGAATTGGCTGGGCGCTGAAGGCAAAGATTATTCCTTGGGTTTATTGGAATGTGATGCTAAAAGGGCGTGAGTGGTTCGCTCGACCGAGCGATCAGTAGTCACTAAGTAACCAAGAATCCTGGCTCAGCTCTTCGCTGTGCCAGGATTTTTTTTTGGAGACAACAATTGATAGAAGTAATTTCATCTACTAAGAATGATCGAGTTAAGCGCTTGGAAAAACTTATCAAATCTAAGAGCGCTCGTGATTCTGAAGGGCTTATTGTTTTAGACGGCATCCATTTATTGATCGAATACAAAAGAGTCTATGGATTAAATTCGGTAGATATTTTTGTAGAGGACAACTCGCAACTGATAAACCAGTTCGAAAAGGAGCTTGATGTAACGTTTGCAAATTTAAGTACGTATCGTTTGGCTGAGAAAGGTCATGAAAAAAAATCTCTCCATTAGTCTCACCTTCTGGGCTTATAGCGATCGCGCCAATCCCAAAATCTTCCTTAGATTCCAAAACGCAGCATGATAGTGGATTGTTCATTGGACTTGATTGTGTACAGGATCCTGGAAATTTAGGCTCGATTCTCAGAACCTGCCTGGCTTTTGGTGTTCGAAAAGTGTTTTTATCCAAAGGATGTGCAGATCTATGGTCTGTAAAAACGCTTAGGGCGGGTATGGGAGCTCAATTTTCTATTCCTGTCGAAAAAGATATTGAGCTCACGCAGTTAGTAGATAAATTTTCTGGAGATATCTATCTCGCGTCAGCTAAGGGCGGCATTTCACCCCAAATGCTAAAAAATAATTACTCTAGCGCGTTGGTAATATTTGGTAGTGAGGGTCTTGGGATCAGTGAGAAAGTAAGAAGTAAAGTTTCTAAAAAACTAACGTTGCCTTTGAAAAATAATGTTGAATCACTAAATGTTTCTGCCGCAGTTTCAGCAGTGTGCGCCTTGATATCGATTTGAAGACGGGTTTCCTGAAATGGAAACCCGCTATGATCGAATTAGAATGACTTCGAAAGGCTAATTATGAATGTGTCATCGTCGGATGTTGTGTCTCCTTTGAGGTCGCTCGATGTGTACGTAAGCGCCACCTCAATCGGCCACGCCTCGAGTATCTCTTTGCTAGCACTCACAATTGTGTAATTTCCATACCCAGTGACGTCGTAGTCGCCAAGAGTAAGTGAGAGGCCAACGGTCATTAACTCGCCAGAAACACTAAACTCGGTAGCATCCTTATCGTCAGATGCGGCCGCATAGTGCTTGGCCCCAACTTCAACGGGTCCAGTAGCGGCAGTAAGGCCGACGTATGCTTCTTCAAACTCAGTTGCACTGGTGTTCCCTGGATATTGATAACTAATCATTCCAAGATCGTAGGTTAGCCAAGAGAGACTATTTGAGTATCCTCCGTAGTAATCCACTTCCTGGGAGGATTCTGAATTACTTATGTTTGACGTCCAAATGCCGAAGTAAAACCCCGAAGAGTGCGCTAAATCTAACCCACCCTGCATGGCAGGAGCACTAGAGTTTTGATCGACTCCGCGCCAGAAATACTCAGATGTAAAGCTTATATTGCCACTGAGGTCGAATCCGTTTCCGATGTCTTCAGCCAGACAATTCGAACTATATAACCCGCTTATGGCGAGAATAGCTGCTAACGATTGCTTCATGATGTTGCTCCTATAGGGGTTTAAAAACTATGCTTCCTATTAAGCAATCAGCAAAATCCGTGCCAGCTATCGTATCAACCTAAAATTTATTTGGAATTTTTCATCAAGATTGATGCCAAACCAGTAAAATTAACCCGCAAAGGTAGTGTCGGAAGTTTGGTAATAATGAAAATCTGGTTTCGTTTTTTCTTGAAGATCATCATTGGGGCTCTATTTACTGTGTCCCAGGCGCACCAATTGTGGGCAGACGAACTCGACAATTGCACAAAAAAATACCGAGAGCCGCAGAAAACTTATTTGGAATCCATATCGGGAGCTGCGCGTAACAACGATGTCGACGCACAGTATTGTCTGGCTATCATGTACCACGATGGCAGGTATGTTGATCGAGATGAGTCAACCGCTGTTAAATGGTATCTGGGAGCCGCGCAGCGTGGCCATTTAGAATCGCAGTATTGGTTGTGCTTGATGTATTCTGACGGACTGGGTGTCCCACAAAACGCACTAGAGGCAATTTATTGGTGCAAGCGAGCCGCTAAAAAAGATCACCCTGGCGCATTGTATGCGTTAGGAAATTTATATTACAGCGGCCATGGTAGAGATAAGTTTACAGATTATCTAAATGCGTACATTTGGTTTTCGCGTGCGGAAAAAGCAGGTGAGGAGGGCGCCGCCGACATGGTCAAATTTATGGAGAGCCAGATGACAGAGTTGCAAATTCTTGAAGCAAGAAAACTTGTTGAAACTGGGCGTCCGTAAATTTCTTCTAATTTTTTCCCTGCAAAGTTTCGAATGCTCGAAGTGCGCTCATTCTCGATGCGCTCAAACTAACAATTGGGTTTGGATAAGTATCTCCGAGTTTTACTTGCGCTTTGTCTAAAATATCTGCTGACGCATCCCAAGGGTTAAACAAAAATTTATTCGGAAGATTCGTTATCTCTGGGATATACTTTCTTACATACTCACCTTCAGGGTCAAACTTTTGCCCTTGTGTTACTGGGTTAAAAATTCGGAAGTATGGCGCTGCATCTGCTCCACACCCCGCAACCCACTGCCAACTCGCACTATTGTTTGCAAGGTCAGCATCAAATAAGGTATTCCAAAACCACCGTTCCCCGTGGCGCCAATCGAGTAGTAGATTCTTGACAAGAAATGATGCGACCACCATTCGAACTCGATTGTGCATCGAGCCGGTCTGCCAAAGTTCCCGCATACCTGCATCAACAAAAGGAATGCCAGTTTGTCCTTTCTTGCCAAGCGATCAATTTCTTCTTATCAGTGCCCCACGGAAAGTGGTCAAATTTTTTGTTTAAGTTTTCTGTGGGTAGAGTCGGGTTGTGGTGTAAAAGACTATTCGAAAATTCTCTCCACCCGAGTTCACTACAAAAGTGATCAACATTTGAATCAATATTGAGTTTGCGAGCGGAATGCCATATTTGATTCGGAGATATTTCTCCAAAATGGAGGTGCGGCGAGAGGGCTGAAACAAACGGCTTAGCAGGTAAATTGCGACCTTCCTTGTAGTTCTTGATTCCAGTATTCAAAAAATTTCGCAGCCTAGCTTTTGCGCCACTCTCCCCAATTGTCCAAGACTTAATAAGGTCTTTATCCCATCGTACTTTTGGAATAAGTTTTAAGTCGTTTATCGATAGGCAATCTGAGAGCCGTTTTTCGATATCGAGAATTTTGGGTTTTGGCAGCGGATTACGTGGTTCAGGTGCGTTCATACAACCTTTACGATAAAAGGGTGTAAATACCTTGTAAGGCGTGCCATCGTCTTTTAAATTTGACCATGGTTCCCACAATAGGCTTCCATTAAAACTGTCTGCTTCAATTCCTGCGGCAAGCAGTGTTTTCTTAATCTTTTTATCCCTCGCTTGAGCCCATGGTTCGTACTGACGATTCCACACAACGGATGTGGCCCCCGTAGTCTCAATAAGTTTCTTAAGGATCGCAAGTGGATCGCCAGTGTATAGATTCAAATTGCCATCCAGATCTTTATTCAAGGCTTCTAAGGAATGATGCAACCAAACCTTGCTGGCGGCACCTAGTTCAAACTTTCCGGGGTTAACATTATCGAGAATGTACACGGGTACTACACGCCCTTTTTTTGAGGCGTGAGTCAGAGCCGGATTGTCACTAATTCTTAAATCCTGCCTAAACCATGTGATCGTGAGCATATTTTTTTCTGGGACTAAATTTGTTATTTACTCTGACAATGTTGCCCATAATAGTTCTTTTCACCAGCCTTATCTGTCCGAGCCACTTTTAGTTGACGATCTTGCGCCCGTTTAAAGATCATCACAAGGCGGCAACTGCTACAATATCGCTCTGTTGACGTGAAGTTCTCTATCTTCTTATTTATATGACAATAATCGTAACCGGTGGAGCGGGTTTTATTGGCTCAAATTTCGTGAATGAATGGCTTGCTGCCAGCGATGAGGCAGTAGTTAACTTAGACAAACTTACCTACGCTGGAAACCTAGATAACTTATCCAAATCGGATGGCGCGAAGCATATTTTTGTTAGAGGGGATATCAATGATGGTGTTCTCGTGGAGAAACTTCTCAATGACCATAGACCGAGAGCGATTATCAACTTTGCTGCTGAGTCGCTTGTTGGTGGGTCCATTTAAGATGCGGCTGCGGTTATAAATACGAATATCGTAGGGACTTTTCGGCTCTTGACTGCGTCTCTCAAGTACTTCGATGGTTTGAGTGGGCAAGATAAAGAACAATTTCGCTTCCTTCATGTTTCTACCGATGAAGTCTATGGCAGTTTGTTGCCGAGCGATCCTGCGTTCACAGAGGAAAATCAATTTGAACCAAATAGCCCTTATAGCGCGAGTAAGGCGTCGGCAGATCATCTTGTCCGCGCCTATTGCCAAACGTATGGCTTGCCAACGTTGACTACAAATTGTTCGAATAATTACGGTCCATATCAGTTTCCCGAAAAACTAATACCACTAGTTATCTTGAATGCAATATCGGAAAAGAGCTTGCCGATATATGGGGACGGGAAACAAGTTCGCGATTGGCTCTTTGTGACTGATCACTGCGACGCAATTAAAGTGGTGCTCGAAAAAGGGAGAGTAGGGGAGATGTATAACATCGGTGGAGAGTCCGAGATGACTAATCTAGATGTTGTTTCCAAGATCTGTGAAATTCTTGACCGTATTCAACCTAGAAAAAATGGCCTTAGTTATTCCGACCTCATAACGTATGTTAAAGATCGGCCGGGGCATGACAGACGCTATGCAATCGATATCCGAAAAATAAAAAAGGAGCTTAATTGGGCTCCTACCCGAGACTTTGATAGTGGGCTGGAGAGCACAATTTCATGGTACTTAAACAACATGGGATGGGTTGGTCGTGTGAGGAGCGGGGAATATATGCAGTGGATTGATAAGCAGTACGGATGACCACACTTGTATTAGGTGCTGATGGGCAGGTTGGGAGCGCGTTAAGGAAAACGCTCGCTGACGACGGGACGTACTTTTTGCAAGCCGATCGGACATTGATTTAGAAAAACCAGATCTGATTGCGGATTATCTTCTTCGGAACAAACCCTCTTGCATTATTAATGCGGCTGCGTACACCCAAGTCGACTTAGCGGAATCGGAGGAGGAAAAAGCGTTTGCAGTCAATTCAATTGCGGTGGAAATTTTGGCGAAATACGCTTTCGAGCATGATGCAACGCTGGTGCATTATTCGACAGACTACGTTTTTGAACGGGGAAACTACCGCCCCTTACCTGGAGACGGATTTGCCTGCCCCGATCAATGTTTACGGGCGCTCAAAATGGTCTGGAGAGCAAAAAATTATCTCTAGCGGATGCCGGCACATAATATTTCGTACTAGCTGGGTTATTTCCGCAGTTGGCAAGAATTTTATAAAAACAATTCTAAGATTAGCGCAAGAGAGAGACTCATTGAGTGTTGTGAATGATCAAATTGGATCTCCGACCTCGGCGAATTTGATAGCTAGAGTAACAAAAGAGATTCTGTTATCTGATTCTAAAGATCCGATTGAAAGCGGTATCTATCATCTTGCTTCTAGCGGTGTGACTACGTGGTTCGATGTCGCTAGGTTCGCAATTAAAACTGCGAACGAGAGAGATTTTAAAACCCGATGCAGTGAGAGTGATGTTTTGCCGATCACTACGTCGCAGTATCCTTTACCTGCACCTAGACCACGCAATAGCAAGCTTAATACGGGTAAACTGGAGAAGATTTTGAGTAAAGGGTTACCAAGATGGGAGCGCTGCGTAGAAGAGGTGGTGCGAGAAATAGTAGAAGGGTAAAGTTGAGCTATGAGTGCCAGGAAGGGGATTATTCTTGCGGGAGGTTCGGGTACGCGTCTATACCCCATGACATCCGTGACCTCAAAACAGTTATTGCCGGTATTTGATAAGCCAATGATCTATTACCCAATAGCCACTCTCATGCAGGCAGGAATTCAAGATATTTTAGTGATATCTACGCCGCAAGATCTCCCGAGATTTCGAGATTTACTCGGATCGGGTGAAAGATGGGGTATTAATCTCGATTACGTCGAGCAGCCATCCCCAGATGGAATAGCTCAAGCATTTTTATTGGGTGAAAATTTTTTAGCTGGCTCTCCCTGCGCATTGATTCTCGGAGACAACATATTCCATGGTGGAGATTTGCACTTAAAACTTCAGAATGCAGCGCTAATAAAGCCGGATACAGCTACATTATTTGCTTATCACGTCGATGACCCAGAGCGATACGGAGTGGCGGAATTTGATCGCGATAAGCGACTTATAAATATTGACGAAAAACCAAAAAACCCTAAGTCAAATTATGCGATTACGGGCTTGTATTTTTACGATGAAGACGTTGTGTCGATGGCAAAACGTCTCCGACCATCGGTAAGAGGAGAGCTGGAGATTACGGATCTAAACAAGTTGTATTTATCCGAAAAATCCGTGTTGGTAGAGAAACTAGGGCGCGGATATGTTTGGTTCGACACAGGAACCCCCGAAAGCCTATCAGAGGCATCTCAATACGTCGAGGCTATCGCTCATCGGCAAGGCTACAAAATAGCGTGTCCAGAGGAAATAGCTTTAATTCAGAAATGGATATCTAAAGATCAATACTTAAAATTGATAGATCCAATAAAAACATCATCTTATGGGATCTATTTAAACAAAATAATTAACGAATATAGCGATGAAGGTTACTGAAACGAAGCTTACCCGGAGTGAAGATTATCGACCCTCAGGTATTTGGCGACTCTAGGGGTTCTTTCCATGAAAGTTTCAATCAGCAAAAATTTGACCAACTCGTTGAGAAAAACGTCAAATTTGTTCAAGACAATCATTCCGTATCAACAAAAGGTGTAATTAGAGGCCTGCATTATCAGGTCTCGCCATTTCCCAGGGAAAGTTAGTCAGGGTTGTTTCTGGCGCTGTATTCGACGTGGCCGTTGATATCCGACTGATTCAAAGAGCTTTGGTAAATGGGTTGGGGTGGAGCTTTCGGGGGATAATAATCGTCAATTATGGATTCCCGAAGGATATGCGCACGGGTTTCAAGTTATTTCTGATTCGGCTGTTTTTCTTTACAAAACCACGAACTTTATTCACCAGAGCATGAGCGGTGTATTCGTTGGGACGACCCAACGCTTTCAATAGATTGGCCAATTAAAGATAAGCCATTGGTTTCCGATAAAGACGCGGAAGGGATGCTACTAAGACAACTATGAATTCGTGGCCGAGGATCTCGGGCGAGGTCTTTGTGTATATTTCCTTTACTTGACATAATATACATTATACGCAATGTTAATAATATGTGGGTTAATAGAGTTTGTGGCCTAAGGCCTAAATGTGAGGTAGACTTTGTCTTATCCCAAACTCCTCAAAACCTAACTGAACAATATATGAAGCTCACAAAATGCGAGTTTTCTCCGTTAATCTGTCTACTTTTCTCGACCGGCGTCTGGTGGAACAGAAAATGAATTGCAAACTAACTGTCAATGGCGGGCTTGGGATGTCTGGCGAATGCTATTACGACAAAGTCACTGGAAAATTCACCGATAAGAAACTAAAGACAGCCTGCCGCTCTGGGGCTGAAAAGTGCCCCCATCTGAACTTGAAGTGGTTCAAGGCGGAACATTTGGAAGCATCAAACAAGAAATGGGCGGCTGGATGCTTTGCTGGAACGAAGGGGTTCTTACTCGGGAATCTGAGTGCTTCGAAGGCGTGCAACAAAAAAAGAGTTGCTGGTTAACTAGTCCTGATGAAAAGTCAGTTGTTCTTTGTATTACAAAGTAACCTATTCTGGTAATAAATTAAGCTAACCTCAACCGCTCATATTGCGGGCATTGGTGGCGCCTACTAATGGGTTATATTTCCTCAATTCCAGCTCGAGCGCGAAGCTAATCAATAGATTTTATAAAGAATCAAACGCCCCAACCAAAAAGGACTCGTACTTTTTCCATGCATCAGAGCTACCTCTGTATATCTTATCTCGTACTTGGGTTACCGATGCGGTTCGAACAAATCTCGAGCTTAAGTGAGGCGCCAATAAATCATCGTGCCACTCGATGGAAAGCGCTCGAACTAGCGCTCGTATTTCCTCGCTTGGGTTCGTGGTCAGACGCTCGTACTCAACATCATTGATCCTACCTGGAACATTTCGTTCCAGCTTCTCATAAGCTTTAAGTAACTCAAATAATAGTTTGTAACATCGTCCCAAATCGTAGCCAAAACCTAGATTGAGAGAGGTAAAAAATTGTTTAAATTTGACCAACAAGTGGCTTTTGCATCGCGTTTTGTGTGAACGATTAAAGAGTCTGGTAAGGCAGTTAAGATCAGAGGAATGAACTTAAAAAGTTTAACGGGCTTTTATCTGTAAAAAAATCCTGTCCAAGCTCATGAGCCTAATTGCACGCAGATAAGAGCGCCTGAACTCCTTTAACCGAATTTTCCGTGGGGGCTTCATCGCCTATTGAAATTGCTTTACCTAAATCTTGTATATAATGAAGCTCTCAGCCGGCACTCACTCTTGGATGCGTCGAGAGTATTGACTCTACCAATGTAGTCCCCGACCTCGGCATACCTAGAATAAAAATTGGCCTTTTCGAGGCTCCAAGCTCACTGTCTGGTAACTTTATCCCTGCAATCGCCCTCGCAGCTTTTTCTAATTTTTCAAATTCTTCTTCATCCTGACATCTCTCATATTTGAGAATTTTTTCTTAAGATCATTTCCCTCTTTAAGAAACCTAAGGCTTCCTCCAATTTTCCCAAATCATCATAAGTTTTTGACAAAGAGAAACAAATTAAAGATTTATCATCTTCACTGGTAATTTTTGAATGTTTTATCTGAAGCATCTTTTTATTTGCGGGTCATCCGCGCTCAAAATACTTTTTTAGGCGGTTTATGCCGTAGTGCGCCTCAGCCGAATTTGGATCTATTGCTAAAGCTTTCTCAAAGTTTAATTTTGCCGTTTTTGTGTCTCTGTGCCTAAGTATGTATTAGCTAAATTTAAAAGTGTATTCACGTTATTTGGCGCAAGTGATAAAGATTGGCTGAACGACTGAATCGCATTATCAGGTTGGTTGATTTCAACAAAAGTATTACCTAAATTGTTGTGTGCACTAGCATCTTTCGGATTGATTTGGACTGCTTTTCAAGTATTTCTTTGGCATCCGAAAAATTGTGTAACTCATTAAGCAGCGCTCCTTTATTCAATAGGGGCTGATACTGCTTATCATCTAATTCGATAGCTTTGTCATATGCGTCTAGCGCACCCTGATAGTCCCCAACTTCCCTCAAAGCATTTCCAAGGTTGATATAGGTTGGAGCATATTCATGGTCGCTTTAATCGCGCTCCTATAAAGATCTAACGCTTTCGCGATATCCCCCTAAGCTTTGACTGAGATACCCTAAGTTATTTGTAATCCTCGCATTGGTCGGCAGTAATTTATGAGCTTTCGATATCGACTCGTAAGCTAGGAGCAGTCTCCCCTGCTTAGCTAAAAGATTACCCAGGTTATTATGGGCCTCCAAAAGTCTGATAGGGAAGCTATCGCCTTGCGGTATGCCTTTTCTGCGTTTGACAGATTTCCCTTTGCGGCGTACGCCAAACTTTCTCATAGCTTTCGAGAGCTTTCTTTTTATTCATTCGTTACAACTAAGCTATACAAGGTTTAGATGTTTTAGCACTAACTCTACCCCTCTTCTACCTGCATTTTATCAGTTTGAAGGTGCAGTCAGGAGCTTGCGGTTTTTCATAAGGCTTGTAATTCCTGTGAAGTTTGGTATCTCGCCTTTTTTAGCTTTTTTATAAAGTCCTTTTGTGTCCCTCTCTTCAACAATATTCAGCGGGGCATCCACGAACACTTCAATAAACTCACCTTCTTCAAATAAAGCTCTGGCTGTCTGCCTTTCTTTTTTCAAATGGAGATATCAGTGCCACGATTACCATTAATCCCCAGCATCAACCATTAATTTTGCAACCTCGGCTACTCTGCGGATGTTTTCTACACGATCCGCCGCAGTAAAACCTAAGTTATTGCAGAGACCAAAACGAATATTGTCTCCGTCTAAAATATAGGAGTGTACATTTAGATCAAATAGTTTCTGCTCTAAACTATCCGCGATTGTTGATTTTCCAGCGCCGGACAGCCCAGTTAACCAAATCACTTTGCTGTCGTGCTTGTTTAGCGCCCTCTATCCATCTTTGTAATTGTTTGGCGCTGCTCATATATATTTCTGCCTCGATGTAATGCAAAATTAAACATCCCACCTGCAACCGTCTGGTACGTAACTCTATCGATCAAGATGAACGAGCCTAGCCGCCTACTTTCTTGATACGTCTGAAATGGTATGGGTCTAGCTGTCTTTAAATTAACGACCGATAGCTCCGTTAAGGTTGAGTGATTTTGATGGAAGTTTTTCGAGACTATTAATGTTTATTTTATGTTTTATCGACGTAATTTCAGCGGGGATTTCGCATGTGCTAGTTTTTAACCAAAAAGATCGGCCGGCAAATCCTGGTTCGGACCCCATCCAGATCATATTAGCTTCGAACTGATTGGTTTCAAAGGTGGAGCTTCCTCGGCTCACAAACCAATCTCCTCTGGATACGTCTACTTCCTCATCAAGAGCAATCACTAACCGCGGTTGGGGCGTCTGCAGTACTTACATTTCCCTTAGGGGTTGAAATTGATTTAACGGTTACCTCTTGATTCGAAGGTAATATTTATATTTTATCTCCGAGTGAGATAGATCCGGTTTCAATCGTTCCCGAAAATCCACGGAAATCCGAACTTTCTCGATTAACCCACTGGACAGGAAGCCGAAGTTCTTGGTCATGTTTTGATCTAGATGTTTCGAGAGTTATTTAGAAGACTTATAAGGGTTTCCCCACCATACCATTTCATTTTTTTGGATTTTGATGCGAGATTATCTCCCTTCAAGGCAGACACAGGAATGCAAGTATGCGAGTCGAAACTTAATTTTTCAGAAAATTTCAAAAACCCATCAGCGATAAGCTGATATTTATCCGTGCTATATGCAATTAGATCCATTTGTTGATGACTGCCACTATGTGTTTCACGCCAAGGTACGAACAAATAATCGAATGTCGTTTGGTCTGACTTGAGATTCCCTTGCTAGCATCAATCAAAATTAGTGCGGCATCAGCGGTCGATGCTCCCGTAGCCATGTTTCTAGTATATTGCTCGTGCCCTGGTGTATCAGCTACGATGAACTTTCGATTCGAAGTCGAAAAAAACGATACGCTACATCAATAGTAATTCCCTGCTCTCTTTCAGCCGAGAGACCGTCAACAAGTAGTGCATAATCGATGTCATCTCCCTGCGTTCCTGCTTTTTCAGAATCGTGCTTCAATGTTTCCAGTTGGTCATCAAAAATCGAATCAGTTTCCGCGAGTAGTCGCCCAATTAACGTGCTTTTTCCATCATCGACGCTACCACATGTAATAAACGCAACGTATCCATCGATAGCTGATGTTCTAGGTACTTTTTGACTTTTTGAGAAGAAGAGTTTTTAGGCATTAGAAGTAACCCTCCTGTTTTTTCTTCTCCATCGAGCTCGACGAATCCAGAGTCAATTAACCGACCTTGTCTTTCACTGCTTTTTCCATCCAATAACTCTAAAATTATCTCCGAGATACTCGACGCATGCGACTCCATCGCAGCTGTTAGTGGATAACATCCAAGAGTTCTAAATCGAACTCGCTTCGCATGTACTTTTCATCGGGTTTTAGCGGCATGCGATCATCGTCAATCATGATTAAAGAGCCGCTACGATCGACCACTGGCCTAATTTGAGAGAAGTAAAGAGGACGATAGGTATTTCTTCTCTGTAGATATATTGCCACACGTCCATTTCAGTCCAGTTTGATATGGGAAATACCCTTAGTGACTGACCGGGTTTTTTCTAGTGTTATACAAAATTCCATAGTTCAGGCCGCTGGTTTTTTGGATCCCAGCGGTGGTCTTGTGTTCTAAAAGAGAAAATTCTTTCTTTCGCTCGACTTTTTTCTTCGTCTCTCCGAGCTCCGCCAAACGCAACATCAAATTTATAAAAATCCAGTGCCTTCTTCAAAGCTTGGGTTTTCATGATGTCCGTATAGATTTCCGAGCCGTGATCAAAAGGATTTATTCCCGCATCGATGCCTTCTTTATTCTTATAAATATAGATTTTCATTTTGGACGCCGTGGCCATCTGATCTCGGAATTCATACATTTCCCGGAATTTCCAACCAGTATCAATATGCATCAATGGGAATGGGGGCGTGGATGGATAGAACGCTTTTTTCGCCAAATGGAGCATGACCGAGGAGTCTTTTCCTACTGAGTACAACATAACAGGATTCTCCGCTTCAGCGACTACTTCTCGCATGATGTGTATAGCCTCCGCCTCTAAATAATCAAGATGAGAAAATGTTTGAGTTTGACGCGCGCCGTCCCTTGAGGTTTTTTTTCTAATAATGTTTTTTTTCGTTGAGGGAAAAATTTCAAGTGCTATCTTTATACGGCAACTTGAGTCTAAATAGATGTTATTTTCACCAAGTAGATTTGACGCAGATCTCACATGCTTCACTATTTCTCCAGAGGGAATAACAATAATTTCTCGACCGATGTATTTAGCAAGCACTTCAGATGCTTTAAAGAAGTTCTCAGCATCGTCTTTGCCGCGAGAGAGCGAAATCCACTTGCAACCTCGGCGCCCATCATAAAAAAGAAAGATGGTCGCTACAGATTTAAAGGATAACAGCTGCCCTACGAAAACTGGAACTCTACGGATCGGTTATCCCAAATTACAACGTCCCCTCCCCGCCATTCCTGTCTCCCAATGAACTCCTCTTTAGTTTGATGCTGGAAAAGTACCTCCAATATAGAGTTCGATTCCTCTTGCTCAAGCCCTACTATTTCTGTCGTGTGCGCTGGGCTTACATATAGACTTTTTCTCCTCTTGTCTCAGAATGTGTTCTAACCATAGGATGCGTCCCAACTAACTTGTCTGCAGATTTTCCGGATTCTTTGATTCGATCTGCACGTGTCTCAGCGACAGAACCAATATCAGATCTCGAAATCGCCTTAAGATCCTTGATTCTTTGTTTTATCGAGTCATCCAGGCTCTCATACGCAAGTGTTTGGTTCGCAAATAGCGTATCCCCACCTTTTGGAGGCAACTCGATCGCATAGAGGATGCTAGCCTTCGGAGGTTGCGATTGATAAATGGTATCGGTATGCCAAACCCCTCCGAAATTAATAGTCTCATTCTCCTTTTTTAGGACTGCGGTGATTTTTGGGTACCCTTCGATTCCATCTAAGAATGGATACTCGTCGGGCTCTCCAAATTGACAGGCAAAATTGAGTTGATCAGATGGACTAAGACTTTGCTCTCGAAGAATCAAAACATGGCGCTCTAGCCACAGCTCATTGATCTCCGAAAACCCACTAGCGGTTAGGTCCTGAATGCGAACCCCGCTTACTACTGCTCCTATCGGATCCGATAACTTTTTTACTTCTATCGCCATCGGAGCACTTGGGCTTACTTAACCGAAATACTGATACTTCTTGATGGCATCTTCGTTCCAATCAATACCGTTACCGATCCGATCTGGAACAATGGCAATACCATTCTTAACTTCAAATGGTTCTTGAATTAAAGGATTTCCCCAATCACGGTACTCAAGCCAATCAGCAGACTCTGACGCTTTTAATAGATGTGCAGATACTTCTGGGTATAAATGACTTGAAAGTGGCGCTCCAGCTGCTCCCGCGATTGCTGCTGCTCCCCATCCAACCTGTAACTCCGCCAATTCGCATTAAGTCAGGCATATAGAGATCCGCCGCCTTCGATTGAATCGCATCTAGGAATGATCGGGGTCCATAGATATTTTCTCCAATGGAGATTGGGGTTTTGATCTCAGCCGCTAACTGCGCATTCTGAGCGTAGTTATCGAAAACGACTGGCTCTTCAAACCAATACAAACCTTGATCGTCAAGTCCATGCAAGCGTGTTATCGCTTCTTGGATAGTTTGGCCTTGGTTAAAGTCGACCATCAGATGAATATTTTCTCCGATTGCTTTCCGAACAATATCGATTGCTTTTAGGTCATCCGCTAACGTTGGTCGGCCAAGGCGAATTTTAATGGCTTTGAATCCGCCCTCGTCTACTAATTCTTCTGCCTCTTTGGCGAGCCGCTCATGCGGTAATAACCAAAGTCCATTCGTGTTGTAGGCTCTTAATTCTCCAGTGGTTCCACCCAGAAGATTTGCAAGTGGCATATTCGCGGCTTTCGCGAGCGCATCCCAAAGGGCCATATCAAGCCCTGCAGCAGTGATCACACTAACACCTTGTCTGCCAATTAGATGCAGTGATCCGATAACCTTTCTATACATATCTGCTGGGGCTATTTCTTGACCTTTAAACTTTTCAGCCATGTCATAGAGCGCTGGCGCAATATACTTAACGGAATCTTTAATATAGGGCTCCAAATAGCTTCTTCCGATAATCCCCTCTTTCGTATGTATATCGATGAGAATGAAGGGCCATTCCGTATAGGTTCCAACCTTCGCGACGATTGGCCTTCTTAGAGGTACAAGTGCTGCGCGTACATTAATTTTCTCGAAGGTTAACTTTTGGTGTTTTGCCATGCGATTTCCTGTTACTTGCTTTGTGTAATACTTCAATTGTAACTCATGGAAATTACAAAAATAATCCAACCTGGAGGATTTCAAGATGAAATTTATATATTTTCTAATATTCTTTTTTTCAACGGCTGCGCTAGCTGATCACCATGGCCACAATGCAGGGAAAATGTCATTTGTGTCGAATGGCCAATTCAGCATAACGAAAGTTAAATCTGGAGATATTTCGTTTACGGCTGCAGGACTAAAGGGGTTAGCAAATGTTGGGGCATCGAGTTACGAAAGTATTCCTAGCGGTACCGTACTGTCATTCTCCTGTGCAGCTAGCAGCCTTGATAAAGATGGGCAGTCGACTCTGTATGCGTTGTGCTCGGTAAAAGATAAAGACGGCGATGAGTTCTCTATGGAAAACAACCGAGTGGGAATCATTGGTCAGGGCGGCCCCGGTGAGAGTGTACTACGTGGGGTATCCGGAAAATACGCTAACTTAATGGGCACTTGTAAATACGTTCCTACGTATATGATGAACGATGGTGTGTTTGTCTCGGTTTCATTTGATTGTGATATGAAACACTAAACAAAATCGCGCAGAAAAAAAGAAAACCTACTTGGTTTTCTTTTTTTTGACTTGAATAATTTTGCTCTCAAAATTGACATATGTTTACGCAAAAAATTATCGACATTCGGCATAGCAAATGGTTTGAGATGACGATGATATTCATTATCATCATATCTGCACTCAACGTCGGTGCTCACACCTACCATTTGCTGGATCCCTACCAGTACATCCTTGTTTATTTAGACCTTGCTATCACGGGCATATTTACTGTCGAGCTCGCGATTCGCATCGTGGCCGAGGGAAGCCTAAAAAGATTCCTGAAGGACCCATGGAATATATTCGACACGATGATTGTGATTGGTAGCTTAGTGCCATTGGAGAGTTCAAATCTGGTATTTGTTGGCCGACTTTTAAGGATTTTTAGGGTATTGCGACTTATTTCATTCGTTCCAGAGTTGCGCGTTCTGCTAAACGCGCTTATCACGTCGCTTCCAAGACTTGGATACCTCGTGCTTTTGATGTTCATCTTTTTCTACATCTATGGGGCAGTGGGAGCAACGCTATTTTCTGAGATCAACCCTTTTCTTTGGGGTGATATTTTGCGGGCAATGTTGACGCTATTTAGAGTTATGACCTTTGAAGATTGGACAGATGTGATGTATGAGGTCATGGAGGTGTATCCATTGGCCTGGATATATTTTTTGACCTTTATCTTTTTTTTCAGCATTCGCGTTTTTAAATATGTTAATTGCTATCGTTGTCGATGTGGTAAACAAAGAGAGTAAGTCACTAAATCTTGTTGGAGATGTCACAGAAGAGAGACATAAGCAAGAATTAGTTGAAGGTATACAGAAAATATCGGGGGAGCTCGAGCGACTGAGAAATCGCTTGGACCGCAGTTAAGCGTTTAGAAATAAACGATGGAAATTTTCTGTTGTTTTTTGAGCTACAGTATCTATTGGGATACCTTTAACGCGTGAGACCTCATCGAGCACAAATCGGACGTATGACGGTTCGTTAGTTTTGCCGCGGTTGGGAACTGGAGCGAGATATGGTGAGTCCGTTTCAATCAGTATCGATTCTATTGGGATAGCTTTTGCAACATCTCTAATTTCCTGTGCATTCTTGAATGTGATAATTCCCGAAAAAGAAATTAAAAATCCCAACTCTATCGATGCAAGAGCAAATGGCAAAGTCTCTGTAAAGCAATGCATCACTCCTCGAGCCTTGCCCCTACCCGCTTCTCTCAAAATATCTAAGGTATCGGATCCTGCCTCGCGCGTATGAATAATTAGAGGTTTTTTCGCCTTGAGTGATGCCGCAATATGCGTGCGAAATCGCTCGCGCTGCCATTCGGTATCGCCTTCCACTCTGAAGTAATCCAGCCCAGTCTCGCCAATTGCAACAACTTTGTCATGGTTGGAAAGAGTGACTAACTTCTCAATAGTTGGTTCTTCTCCCTTCTCGCTATCTGGATGAACACCAACCGATGCATAGATATGATCGTGGGTTTCAGCTAACGCTAGAACTTCTGGAAATTTTTCTAGCGTGACTGAAACACAAAGCGCTTTGGATACGGAGTGCTCTGCCATTCGCGCCAAAATACCATCTATGTCCTCTAACAGGCCTGGAAAGTTAATATGGCAGTGTGAATCGATGATTTCCATTGATATTGATTTTTATGACTTGGGGTCTTTAAAAAAGAGCTTCAAGTGCCAGGCGTTTGTTAAGTGGATGATTCGCTGAACGAGCAAACTCAACCCAATCGTCTGACCAGTGTACAAGGTCTTTCCCGGATTTTGAGTTTGCCCAGTGTTCGACAATCTTGGTCTGATCGATATTGTGTTGAACATCCCCACCCTCTTGGACACACATCACATCGAGGAGCAGCGTATTGAATATCGCACTCGTTTGCATTGGTTCTAATTTTTCGCAGAGTTCAGCAAGTCGAAAGATATCTAGAGCTCTCTGATCGAGTTCTCCAAAAATATCTTCTCGTAAATTGAAGAATTGCTCATCCTCGCAAAGCTCGATAGCCTTCATAGGTGCGCCGCCAGATAGCCTAAGTGCTAACTGGAGATAGCGATCATGTTTGCTATCCGCGTGCGCTTCAAGCCATTGAATTGCAGCACTTTCAGAAGGGGCTGTTGATCTTGAGTTTTAAGCAACGACTAGCGATTGTTGGAAGTACCGTTTGAGGACTTCGCGTAATCAATATCAAGTGAGCGTAAATCGGTGGTTCTTCTAGAACTTTTAGGAGCGCATTCGCCGAATTCGCGTTCATTGAATCCGCAGGATCAACAACGATAACTTTTGCCCGATCTCTTAGCGGTTTAATCATCACGTATTCTGACAGGCCACGAATCATCGCTATCGAAATATTCTTTTGGCCAGTCTTTTAGTTGATGCAGCGGTATCGATCAATTCGCCTCTTCATCCGCCTCATCGGTAATCAGGCGAAAATCGGGATGTGTTTCCGCTAGAAATAGATCACAGTCCGAACATTTGCCACACGGAGTTCCTAGATTTTGATTTTCTGAACAGAGAATTGACTGAGCGATTAGTTTTGATAGTGCTCTCTTCCCGATACCCGATTGACCGTAAATTAAAAGAGAATTCGGTAAGGTGTTTCCTAAATCGGAAATTGACTGAGCCCCCCACGGCAGATCGTTTAGCTGCATAACATCGCTAACTCATTCAATAAGTCGCCCTTGATTTCGTCCGACGAACGATCTGCGTTGATGATTGTGAAACGTTGTGAATGGGCTTTCGCTCGGGCTAGGTACCCCTCTCTAACCCTTTGATGAAAATCAATGGCTTCAGACTCAAATCTATCCAATTCACGTCCTGCAATACGTGCGTTCGCGGTCTGCGTGTCCAAATCAAAAAAGAAAGTTCTGTCGGGCTGTAAACCGTTCTGAACGATACGTTCGAGGTTTTCTATTAAGCTTATGTCAACACCAGAACCAAACCCTTGATACGCGAAGGTCGCATCAGTAAACCGATCACACAATACAATTTTTCCGTCATCTAGTGCAGGTTTAATAACGCTATTTAAGTGCTCGAGACGAGCAGAGAACATCATCATCGTTTCGGCTTCAGCGCTGATCTTATTTTTCCCGTCAAGAATTAAAGAGCGAATTCTCTCTCCAAGCTCAGTGCCGCCTGGCTCTCGGGTCTCTATAAACGGTCGTCCCAAGTCCTTTCACGTAATCAATGGCATTGGATAGCTGTGTGCTTTTCCCAGCGCCATCGATGCCTTCAAATGTAATAAATCGTCCAGTTTTCACAGGCAAATTTTACCGTTGATACGCTTGGACTGCCTTGTTGTGATCAGCAAGGTTATCCGAGAAGTGGTGAGAGCCATCTCCTTTGGCAACAAAGTAAAGAGCCGTGTCGGATATCGGATTGATTGCAGCCTTAATGGAAGATCTAGTAACCATAGCGATTGGAGTTGGCGGGAGACCATCTCTCGTATAAGTATTGTAAGGGGTGTCTTCGCGAAGATCGTTACGCGTTATATTTCCGTTAAATTCCGGACCAATCCCATAAATGACGGTCGGGTCAGCCTGTAGCCGCATTCGTTTTCGGAGTCTGTTATGAAAGACCGCAGAGATTAGAGTTTTCTCACTCTCGAGCGATGTTTCTTTTTCAATAATCGATGCGAGAACCAATGCTTCATAAGGAGTTTTTAGAAGAGTTTTCTGAGGCTTATTTTCCCACTCGGATGTCAACGTTTTTTTTAATTTTTCATTCGCAATTCGAAGTATTTCGAGATCACTATCCCCACCCGAAAATGTATAGGTGTCTGGATAGAAAAGCCCCTCTGGATGCTCCTCCTCAATATTTAGCAATCTTAAAATTTGGGAATCAGACAGACTTTTAGTGTCATGTCGCAGAGCTTGCGCATTATCGAGCGCGTTGCGAACCTGCCAAAACGTCCACCCTTCTTGAAGACGAATTTTATTTTTTGCGAAGTAGCCACGTATGAGCTTTTGTAGAACTTGAAAAGACGTCGATCCGTTTTCAAATTCGTACACTCCAGCTTTGATGCGTTCTCCTGCATTAAATATCGACGCTAGAATTTGGAAAGACTTCGCATCGGGGACGATAGACTCGTTTTCTAGCGATTTTGCAGCTGAGTGAAGAGTTTGCCCTCGCTCAACGGTAAATCTCACTGTATCTTCGACCGCGACTGGACGCAGTCCTGTCCAAATAATCCAAATCAGACCAAGCGCAACAACTCCAGTGATAGCCAGGACTAGTCTCAGGAACATTTTACGAAATTTGTCCACGATGGTATTGAGCCATTTGATTGCAAGCTCAGAGGGTTAAAACTAGATTCTTGTAAAGACCAAGCTACCGTTTGTGCCACCAAAACCAAACGAATTCGATATCGCACCATTGATTTCCATCTTCCTAGCATGGTTCGGAACGTAATCTAGATCACAGGCTGGATCTTGGTCGTGCAAATTAATCGTTGGAGGTGCGATTTGATCTCGGATAGCCAACGCGGTGAAAACTGCCTCCACTCCTCCCGCAGCCCCAAGTAGGTGCCCAATGCTCGATTTGGTGGAGCTAACGGCAATGTTTTTCGATTGCTCGGCGAACATCCTTTTAATCGCTACGGTCTCAGCAATATCCCCCAGAGGTGTCGACGTGCCATGAGCATTTACGTAGTTGATGTCGTTCGGTGAAATGCCTGCATTTTTAATTGCATTATTCATACAACGCGCAGCCCCCTCACCATCTTCACAAGGTGCCGTAATATGATTTGCATCTGCGCTCATGCCAAAGCCAGGTAGCTCACAATAAATTTTTGCTCCTCGAGCTTTCGCATGCTCATACTCTTCTAAGACGAGAACTCCTGCCCCCTCTCCAAGCACAAAACCATCTCTTCCAATATCCCAAGGTCTACTGGCGGTTGCAGGATCGTCGTTACGCGTGCTCAATGCCCGTGCAGCAGAAAAACCACCGACCCCAAGTGGAGATACGCAAGATTCAGCGCCTCCCGCCACCATGACATCAACGTCGCCATATTCGATCAGTCTCGCTGAGTCTCCGATACAATGCGTTGCTGTCGTGCAGGCTGTTACCACCGCCAAACTTGGGCCTTTAAGGCCATACATAATCGAGAGGTTTCCAGAGACCATATTAATAATGGCACCTGGGATAAAAATGGAGATATCTTGCGAGGACCACTATCTGCAAGTAGTTTGTCCGTCTCTTCAATCAGGGGTAGCCCCCCTATGCCAGAGCCGATATTGACGCCTATCCGTTCCGCATTGTCTGGGGCTTTGGATATGCCGGCATCTTCCAGAGCTTGTATTCCTGCAGCAAGTCCGTAGTGAATAAACGTATCAACCCGACGCGCTTCTTTCGGTGAAAGTACCGTGGAAACGTCGAAATCTTTAACTTCACCTGCTATGTGTGATGCAAAAGGCGCAGGATCGAAACGAGTGATCGTCCCGATCCCTGACTTACCTTCAAGAATATTTTTCCAGGCTGTATCAACGTTGTTGCCTACGGGACATACTATCCCTAAACCCGTTACAACAACTCTGCGTTTTGCCACCGCGACTATGCCCTTCGGAAAACGCCTGAAATTAGGCGTCTAGATTTGCATTAATGTAATCGATCGCTTGTTGAACTGAAGTGATCTTTTCTGCTTCCTCATCAGGAATTTCACACTCAAACTCTTCCTCGAGCGCCATAACCAACTCTACGGTATCCAGTGAATCAGCGCCCAAATCATCTACAAAAGTAGACTCGTTTTTAATTTCAGCTTCGTTCACGCCTAACTGCTCAGCAACAATCTTTTTAACGCGTTGCTCAATCGATTCCATGTAAAACCCCTTAGTTTCTAAAGAAATTTGTCGTTGCGAGATCCTAATTCAAGATCGGACCCGTAAAAAACTTCGCTATTCTACCAAAATACGATCCCATTGTTGCTATTCCATCACCATTCCACCGTTAACATGAAGCGTCGCTCCAGTGATGTATGCGGCCAAGTCAGAAGCCAAGAAAAGTGTCGCTCCCGCGATATCTCCCGCATCTCCTAAGCGTGCCAACGGGATTTGATTCGTTAGTGCTTTTTTTTGCTCTTCTGGCAGTACTTGAGTCATTTCAGTGTCGATAAAACCAGGAGCAACACAATTTACCGTAATGTTCCGACTCCCTAACTCACGCGCAAGAGACTTGCTAAAACCAACGATCCCAGCCTTCGCTGCAGCATAATTCGTTTGACCCGCATTCCCCATTGTTCCGACGACAGAGGTGATGTTAATTATGCGGCCAGATTTCGCCTTCATCATGCCTCGACAAACGAGCTTCGATAATCTAAAGATCGACTTTAGGTTGGTATTCATAATGTCATCCCACTCCTCCTCTTTCATTCTCATGAGGAGGTTATCTCTTGTAATACCCGCATTATTTACAAGGACGCCAATCGGTCCGAATTCTTTTTCTATTCCATCCAGCGTCTTTTCGCATGAATCCAGATCCCGAACATCCAGTCGTCGGCCAACACCGTTGGTTCCAGTTGACTGGAGGTAGCTATCAATATTTTTTGCGCCATCATCTGTTGTAGCGGTGCCAATTACCGTGGCGCCCGCGGCACCAAAGCTCTCGGCGATTGCGCGCCCTATTCCGCGCGAAGCGCCTGTTACCAACACGATTTTTTTATCAAAATTAAACGTCATAATCTTCCTCAAGCCGAGATTTCTGATGCGGTATTTCGCATACTTTCTGGATCACTAATAGATAAGACCAACAGTTCTTTGTTGATCCGCTTACACAGACCGCTTAGGACTTTTCCAGGACCGCACTCCGACACATGAGTCACTTGGCGTTTTGAGAGACTACTAACCGTTTCGGACCAACGTACGGGTCGGTAGAGCTGTTTTTTAAGACTTTCTCTGATCTCTTGAGGATTTCCGGCTGGCAATACACTTTCATTATGGATTACGGGTATTTTTGGTGTCCCAAAAGGTACTGACTCTAAGCCTCAAAAAATGAATCTGCGGCGTCCGTTATCAAACTGCAATGCGAAGGTACACTCATCGGAAGCGTCATAGCTCTTTTCGCTCCTAGCGATTTGGCTTCCTCAACCGCAGCCTCCACAGCCTCTCTATGACCCCGCGATTACAACCTGACCAGGCGCATTGAAATTTGCAGGCTCCGCGACGCGACCTGTCTCACTAACCTTCTCGCACGCGGTGATGACTTGCTCATCATCGAGACCAAGAACCGCAGCCATTGCTCCAACTCCAGCTGGCACAGCTGACTGCATCAGTTCTGCTCTTGTCTGAACAAGCGATACGGCATCGGAGAAACTTAACGCACCCGAGGCTACGAGGGCTGCGTATTCCCCTAGGCTATGCCCCGCCAACACTGTTGGCTCAGCGTCGCATACCGTCCTCCAGGCACGATACATCGACACATCCGAGACCAGCATCAGGGGTTGTGTATTCGTGGTTTGAGCCAAGAGCTCATCGGGTCCTTTTTCAGCCATATTCCATAAATCTCTTCCGAGAATATCGCTCGCCTCGTTAAAGGTGTTTCGAACGATATCCATATCCGAAAACGCATTCATCATGCCAACCGACTGTGACCCTTGCCCTGGAAATAAAAATGAAAATTTCATACTAGTTTTTTCCTTTTATTATCAGACCCGGAGCAAGGCGCCACCCCAGGTGAACCCCCCGCCTACTCCTTCGATAAGAATTAAATCGTCTTTTCTGACTTTATGTGCTTTTACCGACTCATCAAGAGCCAGCGGAATCGATGCTGCAGATGTGTTGCCATGATGATCCACTGTCGCAATTAATTTCTCCAACGGTAGTCCCAGCTTTTTCGCTGTCGCCTCCATTATTCTTATATTTGCCTGGTGCGGAATGAACCAATTCAAGTCGTTAACCGTTAAGTTTGTTTCCCGTAGCAGATCTCTCGCAGTTTGCTCAAAAACTTTAACGGCAAATTTGAATACAGCTCCGCCATCCATCGTTACCAACGGCGACCCGCTCGTAGCTCCGGCCTTAACCCATCCAGGAACACAAAGTTTTTCTCGATGGCGTCCATCTGCATTGAGCTTCGTAGCAATTATTCCAGGGGTTTCTGATGCCGATAAAACAACCGCTCCTGCTCCGTCACCGAAAAGAACGCACGTCGTTCTGTCTTCCCAGTTTAATATCCGAGAATAAACCTCGGTCCCAATAATTAGCGCATTCTTCGCCTGACCAGATTTTATAAATAGGTCTGCAATATTTATCGCGTATACGAAACCACTGCAAACTGCTTGCACATCAAACGCTGGACATGTTGCTATGTCTAATTTGGATTGGATAATACACGCCGTGCTAGGGAAAACCATGTCTGGTGTGGTAGTCGCAACGATAATAAGATCAATGTCCTCACTTGAAAGCCCTGCACTCTCAATCGCGCGCTGTCCCGCTTTCAATCCGAGATCACTGGCCAACTCATCATCTGCGGCAATGTGTCGGCTCTTGATCCCAGATCGCTCCTGGATCCACTCATCACTTGTATCCACAATCGCTTCGAGATCCTTGTTACTGAGAATCTTTTCGGGAAGATAACTTCCGGTCCCGCTAATTCTTGAGTAGATCAAGTTATTCCCTTTTGCGTTAATTCCACATTTAACGAGATGTTTTGTAAGATGTTGTTCTTTACTTCGTCGTATGCTCTTTCCAAGGCAAACTGCATCGCATATTGATCAGCAGACCCATGACTCTTAACAACGACACCTTTCAAGCCAAGCAAGCTTGCGCCATTGTACCTACGATGGTCAACTCGTTTCCTGAATCGATTGATTACTGGCGAAGACGCGATTCCTATAAGTTTCGAAAAAATATTTTTGTGGAATTCTTCCTTCAAATAATGCCCGAGCATTTGAGCTAAACCTTCTGAGGTCTTAAGGGCGACGTTTCCTACAAACCCATCACAAACAATGACATCAGTGGTGCCTTTGTATATATCCGTACCTTCCACATACCCGTGGTAATTGATATTACTTTGTTTGAGTAATTCAGATGCCGCTTTAACAGTCTCATTACCTTTGATTTCCTCCTCGCCGACATTTAGGAGCCCCACGCTGGGATTCTCACTTCCGCCACTAGCAGTCACAAGACATTTGCCCATGACCGCAAATTGGTAGAGTTGTTCGGGGAGCAATCGATATTTGCCCCGAGGTCGAGCATGCAAACTCTCCCGCTGACCGTTGGTAAGAATGACGCTATCGCGGGCCTCTCGATTTCTGGGAGTGTCTTCAGAACAAATCTGGCAATCGCCATTAGCGCGCCAGTATTCCCAGCGCTAATACAGGCAGCCGCATGACCTTCGTGAACCTGATTAATCGCGATACGCATAGAAGAGGATTTCTTCCCGCGCAGTGCTTGAGCTGGTCCTTCATCCATTCCCACTACTTCAGACGCATGCACGACGCTGATGCGACCGCTTTGATCCCTCGGAATTGAGAACAAATTTTTGTTTATCGCGTCTTCATCACCAACAAGAATGATCTCGCTATCGAGGTGACGTCGAAGAAAATCAACGGCCGCGGGAACGGTGACCGAAATTCCATGGTCACCACCCATACAATCTAACGCAATTTTGACCGCCATGACGATTGAATTCTGTTAGGTATATCCGAAGATGATCCGGATAAATGCGCTCAGCGGGCTTCTAACCAACAGAATATGGCGAAGCCTCTCCGCTGTTATTCGCCTGCCTTTTGAATGACCTTCTTGCCTTTATAGAATCCGTTAGGGCTAATGTGGTGGCGTAAGTGAGTCTCACCAGTGCCGGGCTCGACAGCTAGAGCCGCTGATTTCAACGAGTCGTGCGATCTGCGCATATTGCGTCTTGAAGGCGACTTTTTATTTTGTTGAACAGCCATTTGTTATTTTCTCCAATTTTAAATAAAAACAGTTGGACCTAAGCCCACCAATCAAATCACCGTGACCTAGCGGAATTTCCCCATTCTGGCTCTAGGCACTCTCCATCTTCATGCTTTGCCGCCATTGGCAACCTGAGAAGCAATTCGTCCTCTACCATTGCCACTACGTCCGTATCCTCTTGCGCCATCAAAAACTCGACGTCATCTGGCTCATCGGATAGATCAGTAAGTTCCGAATTGCCAAACGCTATTATAAATCGAGTCGATGAATTTAGCTCGTAGTTCATTCGCTCCAAACATCTCTGGCACGTTAGTGGTAGGTCCGCTTTGATGCTTAGATCAATGAACGGTTTCCCCGCTTTGAGAACACCGCCTTCGAGTTTAGCCTCAATCTTTTCGCCGATATCCCCAACGATATCCCTAACCCGCTGTAAGTCCTCTACCGTGAATGAGTGAATCATTTGTTGCCCATTTCGAGCAAATTTCACGGTATCGATTACAATCCGTTTTTGCATAAGGCGCGCATATTATTGTTTTATATAGGTTCTGTCAAAAATTTTAGTTTAAAAACCGGCTGAATGAGTAATAGAAATCCGACACTAGCACTTGCCTCTACTTCTGTATTTCGAAGAGAGCTACTAATGAGGCTCCAGGTTGCCTTTGAGGTTGTTGACCCTCAAGTCGACGAAATCCAAATTAGCAATGAAAACGCTGAGGAATGTGCCAGCCGACTTTCAGTTTTGAAGGCGCACGCTGGCGCGCAACTTTCCACTGCGCAATTTGTAATCGGCTCCGATCAGGTCGCCCAATGCGATGGTCGTCGTTTAGGAAAGCCAGGGACCAAGGAGAACGCTCGAGACCAATTAATGTTCTCTAGTGGGAAATTTGCTGACTTTTTACGGCGGTTTGCGTACGTGACGTAGGCCGTAGCCAAGATCAGGTGTTTGTCGCTAAGACGGTTGTAAGGTACCGGGCTCTAACAAATAACGAAATTGATCGTTATCTTGAATCCGAAGATGTATTGAATTGCGCAGGCAGCGCCAAATCCGAAGGGCTAGGCATTTCCCTATTGGACTCAATTTCTGGCTTGGATCCTACAGCGCTTGTAGGTCTGCCACTCATTCAGTTAGCCAAATCGTTGCGTTCATTCGGATTTTCAATTCCGTAATCTAGTTCAGGACATCCTTATAAAACATTGATTTGAATAAGCTTTCCGAAATGCTTGTCCCCAACCGTCTAGCTAAACGTTCGCCTAAACCTTCTCTGACCGAATAATTCACGACTTTTTCGGCCTGAAACACATCCCTCGCCACCGAGTTTACCGTCCCTAAACTGTCGACAAGTCCTAACTGAATGCCTTGCTCTCCGGTCCAGATCAGACCCGAAAAGAGCGATTCATCTGTTGCCAGTTTTCCTGATCTCCCCTCTTTTACGGCATCTATAAATTGCTGGTGAATATTAGCGAGCAAATTTAATGCGTGTTGCTTTTGATCGGCCTGCATCGGCTGAAATGGGTCCAAAAAGCCTTTATTCTCTCCGGCAGTGAGTAGTCTCCTCTGAATACCCAAGGACTCCATTGCCTTGGATAAGTCAAATCCATCTAAACGCACCCCAATAGATCCGACTATGCTCGCTTGAGAAACATAGATAGTTTGGGTTGCTACTGCTGCGTAATAGCCACCCGACGCACATAGATCTTCGACAACAGCAACGATGGGTTTCTCGGGGTGGTTAGCGCGAAGTCGACGAATTTCCTGATTGATTATGGCCGACTGGACAGGGCTGCCTCCAGGACTATTGATACGAAGTATTACCCCGACTGAATTCTTAGATTCAAGCGCATGTTCGAGCCCGCTGATTACATCATCCGCGTTAGCCGTCGATCCAGCTGCGATAACACCATCTAAATCTATAACAGCGGTGTGCCGTCCCACTTCGACATCATCTTCATCGCCTATCCATCCGTTTACAGTCACGAGAAAAACGACCAAATACACTAAAGTCAGGGACTTGAAAAAAATCCCCCACCTCCGAGACTTTCTCTGCTCAGTTAACGCCTGTTCAGCCAGCGTAGATTCAAAATTCTGATTTTCCATGTTTCTCCGGTAAGTTAAATTTTAGGGTCTCGCACTGTTAGTCGTTTGACAGATATACAGCACCTTCTTTTTCGTCGATTTGTAGCTTCTGCAAAGAAGCACCTTTACACGGACCTCCAACGCATAACCCAGTACCTGGCTCGTAAATTGCTCCGTGCGTTGAGCAAATCAAAAGAACCTCTTCAGATGTGAAGAATGCTCCTTCACGCCAATCCAGTTGCACAGGAATATGAGCGCATCGGTTAATGTAGCCGTGTACGACGTCTTTAAACCGTATAACGAACGCTGGCAAGTCTTCATTATTTTTGGTTTTGACCGAAAATCGACAGCCCAATCCACCGTTCTTTAAATCGCTAGATTTGCAAATTAACCGTTCACTTTCAGCCATTCGATTAATTCTCTAAATTCGTTAACCATGAGTCGCGGATTCAGTTTTTGAAGCTTTTCCCGCCCATGCGCACCGTATGTTACCCCTACACTTTGCACTCCAGCATTTCTTGCCAATTCTAGATCGTGTGTCGTATCCCCAATCATTAATGTTCTCTCGGGTTCAGCAGCAAACTCTGTCATCAAATGTAGCAACATGTCGGGGTGAGGTTTTGGAAATCCTTCATCGCCGCATCTCGTCCCATTAAAATATCCGCCAAACGACACCTCTTTAAGTGCCCGATCGAGGCCGACTCGACTTTTTCCCGTCGCGACTGCTAGCTGATATTTCTGTTCACTCAAAAGCCGTAATCCCTCTTCAACATACTCAAAGGTCTGTATTTTCTCATCCGCTGTTAGAAAATGATGTCGATATCGGTCTACTATTATCTTGTGTTGTTCGCTAGTTAAAGAGGGCGACAAATACTGAAATGTATCCGATAACCCTAAACCAATCACATGGCGAGCATCCTCTTGTGTGGGTATCGGCAATTCTGCATCGCCATAGGCTTTTTGGATGCTCCAAGCAATGTGCGCAGTTGAGTCCACAAGCGTGCCGTCCCAATCAAATACTATTAAATCGAAATTTTTATTTTTCATCGGGATATTCGGACAACGATTAGGGGTTTTAGTTTTATACTTCATTCATTTTGACAGTGGCACCAAATTCAACAGGCGTATCTGATCGGATTGTTACTCTTTTTTTTGTCTTGGGGTGAGTAAAAGTGAAACTCACCGCATGAAGCAGCATTCGCTTAATTTTCACTTTTGCATATCTACGGTTTATGTAAAAGTCCCCATATTTTTCATCCCCGACAATTGGAAAATGTTCGTGTGCGAGGTGCACTCGAATTTGGTGGGTTCTGCCCGTCTTTAACTCTGCCTCGACCAAAGTTGCTTTAGCTCCAACCTCGAGTTTCCTTACAACCGTCACTGCATCCTGCCCCGTTCCATCAACCACGACTTTCCGCTCCCCTGCTTTATTCACGAATTTGCGTAACGGATGACGTATCGACTTATCGACGAAATCTGTACCATGAGCCACCGCTTGATAAAATTTTTCAGTACTACCGTCTCTGATCTGCTGATGAAGGGAAAGCAGAGCCTGACGACTTTTTGCTAATAAAAGGACGCCTGATGTTTCTTTATCTAGACGGTGAACAAGCTCTAAGAAATCTTGATCTGTTCGGTTAAGGCGAAGTATCTCTATCACTCCGCCAGAAACCCCACTGCCGCCATGCACTGCTACTCCAGCGGGCTTATCGATCGCAATAATAGCCTCGTCCTCAAAAAGAATATCTAGCTTAAATCGAGGTAACTCAGTCACCTCGGACTTTTGGCTTATCCGAACGGGAGGTATTCGTAAAATATCACCCGTAACCACTTTGGTGCTGGGGTTGACGCGACGACTGTTAAGCCTCACTTCACCGCTGCGCAAAATTCGATAAACGTGACTCTTGGGTACCCCCTTAAGCAAGCGCATTAACAAGTTGTCAATCCGCTGCCCGTCAGACCCGTGATCTACTTCCAGCTTGGTAACCGAATCTTTACCTATGTCTTTCATTTTCAATTATAATCCGCATAACGAGCTGGATACCGCGCCGGAAGACAACGAAGCGCGACGTAGGCGGTCCAACGACCGCGATAACTGCCGCCAGGCCGCTGAATGCTGGCCTTAAGCGAAGATTGAGGGCTCGTTATAGGGTTAATTTTGCTCACCTATCCGAAGAGGATGAAGTAGCGATGGTAAACGATTTGCGCAGTTAAAACACCGCAGGAATGATTTTTAAGGCAACGCAAAAGCGCGGCCAGATTGAAAACAAACCGGTAATGTTAGACATAACTAGACAGAGTTACGAACGAGACGTTGAAAATAAAGGCAACGTACAAAGTCCCCTTTATTAGGGATTCGAGATAACGGATATCACGGTTTGACCTCCCTGCGGACGCTTAATAGCGCGGGAGAAGAAGAAAAATGAAGCGCATGCTTTTCAATGCAACTCACTCAGAGGAAATGAGAGTTGCAATCGTCGACGGACAAACGCTCCTCGACATGGATATTGAAACAACTGGTAAAGAACAGAAAAAAAGCAATATCTACAAAGGTGTCATTACCAGGATAGAGCCAAGTTTAGAAGCGGCTTTCGTCGACTACGGTTCAGAGCGACACGGATTCCTACCTTTCAAAGAGATATCAAGATCCTATTTCAATAAGCCTGAAGCCAATCCAACAAAAGTTCGCATACAAGACGTTATGAACATCGGACAGGAAGTGGTTGTCCAGGTTGAGAAAGACGAAAGAGGATCCAAAGGCGCAGCGCTTACCACCTTCATCAGTCTCGCAGGTAGGTATCTGGTGTTGATGCCAAAAAACCCTCGAGGTGGCGGAGTTTCGAGACGTATCGAGGGGGAGGAACGCGCACAACTTAGGGACGCAATGAGAGATCTCGAGATTCCACGCGGAATGAGCATCATCGCTCGTACCGCGGGAATTGGCAGAAGCACAGAGGAGCTCGACTGGGATCTTAAGTACCTCACCCAGCTGTGGGCAGCCATCGACTCTGCTTCTGAGCAGCAAAACGGCAGCTTCCTCATTTATCAAGACGCGAGCTTAGTCATTCGCGCCATTCGCGATTATTTCTCCCAGGACATCGGTGAGATCCTGATCGATAACCAAGAAATATTTGATCAGGCAAAGCAATTTATGGGGCATGTGATGCCTCACAACGTGAATCGCGTGAAGCTCTATGAGGAGGACACTCCTCTGTTTTCGCGGTTCCAAATAGAACACCAAATACAGTCTGCCTACGCGCGGCAAGTAACACTTCCCTCGGGTGGCTCTATCGTCATGGATCACACCGAAGCAATGGTAGCGATCGATGTTAACTCTGCGAGAGCAACACGTGGTGGTGACATTGAGGAAACGGCCAGACGTACCAATATCGAAGCTGCTCATGAAGTAGCCAAGCAACTCCGCTTGAGAGATTTAGGTGGATTAGTGGTGATCGACTTCATCGATATGGAGAGTCAACAAAATCAGAGAGAAGTTGAGGATCAACTAAAGGAAGCCTTACATCACGACAGAGCGAGGATACAGATTGGAAAAATCTCGAGATTTGGCTTACTCGAGCTATCTCGCCAGCGACTACAGTCCTCGCTCGGGGAGAGCAGCCACATCACCTGCCCTCGTTGTAGCGGAACGGGAAACATCCGCTCGATCGAATCTACGGCGCTTCACGTAATGAGGATCGTACAGGATGAGGCAATGAAGGAGCATACCGCGGCCGTTCATGCGCAGGTTCCAGTAGAGGTGGCCTCCTATCTGCTTAACGAGAAAAGAAATGAGCTCTACACCATCGAAAACCGCGTCAAAGTGAGCTGTGTGTTGATTCCCAATATCCATTTGGAAACTCCGCATTTCACAGTTAGAAGAATAAGAACAGACGAGGTAGGACAGCTCGACTCGAATACTCCAAGCTACTCAATGGCTGAAGCACCTGCGGACGAGTACCAAGTCGAAAATAAAACGCAAGAAGCAGCTAAACCCAGTGCAGCCGTAAAAGGAATTACTCCAGCGCTACCAGCGCCAGAAGTAAAAGCGCAGAAGAAAGAAGGTTTCTTCAAGCGCCTGTTAAAAGCGATATTTGGGGGCGATAAGAAGAAAAACACAAATGACCGAAGGGGTGGTCGCAGGAGAGATCGTTTTGATAATGATCGACGTCGCGGCAGAGATGGCGATAGACGCAATCGACGAGACAGAAATGATCGTCGCGATCGACGGCGCAATCGACGATCGGAGGACCGAGATGTCGGAAACAGCCGTGACTTTAATCGAGAACAAAATGTAGCGAATAATCGAGTTGAAAGTACGGCGGAACGCAACCAAGAGCGAACGGAACGCCAGAGTAACGATCAGAGACATGGAGATGGCGATCGTCAAAATAGGCGCGACCGCAATCGACGTCGGCGTGGAGATAGACGTGGAGATAGACGCGAAGACAGACGTCAAAACGATCAGTTTCCTCGCGATTCTGAGACCAGTGACGTAACTGAAGCGCAGAATAATTCCCGCGATAACGCGCGAGAGGCTCACAGACGTTTTGACAATACCGAAAATAACCGTGTGTTGAATACGGCGCCGGTAGGAGATGTATCAGAATTTAAATATGACTCATCAATTCCTACTCAGGGTCTAAATCAAGACAGTGGGGATCGAGTTGAATCGAGAAATGAGGCTTCTCCAGAGCCAGCTCAGACCGCAGAGAGACACGTGAGTCGAAACCAAACGCACGAGGAGACGCCGCCGGTCGTTACAGATATGCCAAGTTCAGCCCCTGCAGCTGCTACAGAGGAGATACAAAAACCTCAACCAATAGAATCGGCTCCTGTTAGATTACCAGAAGGCATGACGATGGTTGAGACCTCATCCGCCCCGCCGCAAGAGCAAGAACAATCTACCTTTGATCAAGGTGCCCGTGACAAAGCACGTGAAGAGCGGCGCGCACGTAGACTTCAAAAAGAGCAAGCGGATGGCAATGCTTCGGAACCTATGATGCAGGTCGAAACTGGCAACCAAGACGATACAAACCAAGCGGCCTAAAACGATCGAAAGCTAGTTTGGGGGTGGAAGCAAATTTTCCAAAATTCTATCCGCCCCCTCTTCAATCATATCCAAGACGTGCTCAAACCCCTCTTCACCTCCATAGTACGGATCTGGGACGCTCTGTTTGTAAAAGCTTCGACTGAACTCTAAGTAGAGATCCAGTCGCGCCCTAGATCTAGTTGGTTGTATTTTCCGCAAGCTATCGAGGTGGCCGCTATCCATCGCCAGAATCAAGTCAAAATCAAAGAAATCCTGCTCTTTCACTCTGCGTGACGTCAGCTTAGATAGGTCATAGCCACGGTACTTCGCCGCATGACAGCTACGCTCATCTGGCTGCTCCCCCACGTGATAACCATGGGTCCCTGCAGAATCGACAAAAATCTGTTTCGACATCCCGATATCAGCAATCTTCTTACGCAGCACGCCCTCAGCTGTTGGCGAACGGCATATATTTCCAGTGCATACAACCAACAACTTCAAAGGTTTTTGCTTCATTACGAATCTTCCTGCCGTGCCTAAACGTTTCCGCTGATAAGTTGAGTTTTTAACTGATTTAGGCTATCTCGATAGTTCGCCGCTTGTTCAAACTCCAAATTTTTTGCAGCTTTAAGCATCAGTTTCTCAACTCGTTTCATTTCAACTAGGATTTCGCTCTCAGATTTAAATGATTTTCTAGCACTGCGAAGACTTTCTTTTTTATCACTCGCCTGTTGAGAAAATACGCCATCAATCAAATCTTTTACGGGCTTCGCAACACCGATCGGCGTCACATTGTTCGCAACATTGAACTCAATTTGTTTTGTGCGACGCCGATTGGTCTCATCTATCGCTTTTTTAATGGATTTGGTCTCAACGTCTGCATACATAATTGCAGTGCCATTGATATGTCTGGCTGCTCGCCCAATTGTCTGTATCAGAGATCTTTCTGAACGAAGAAACCCCTCTTTGTCCGCATCAAGAATAGCCACCAAGGATACCTCCGGGATATCCAAACCCTCTCTAAGTAAATTTATGCCAACCAAGACATCAAATTCACCAAGTCTGAGATCGCGAATGATCTCCACCCTCTCGACTGTATCTATATCGGAATGGAGATACCGAACGCGAACACCATTCTCAGACATAAAATCCGTCAGATCTTCGGCCATACGTTTTGTAAGCGTTGTCACGAGCACCCGCTCTTGAGAGCGTACGCGTATATTTATTTCAGATAGCAAATCATCCACTTGAGAGCTCGCTGGTCGAACTTCAATTTTTGGATCTACGAGTCCAGTCGGGCGAACAACCTGCTCGACGACTTGGGCTTGGTGATTTTGCTCATAGTCTGATGGAGTCGCCGAAACAAATACGGTTTGTGGCATGAGACTTTCAAATTCATCAAATCGTAAAGGACGATTATCGAGGGCCGACGGCAGTCTAAATCCATAGTTAACGAGGTTTTCTTTCCTCGCTCGATCGCCTCGGTACATACCGCCCACTTGAGGAACTGTCACGTGAGATTCGTCGATAAACATAATCGCATTCTCAGGCAAGTAATCGATCAGAGTCGGCGGCGGATCCCCCTGTTTTCTGCCTGACAGATGTCGGGAGTAATTTTCAATACCTTTGCAAAATCCCATTTCAGTCAGCATTTCAAGATCGAATCGTGTTCGTTGCTCGATACGCTGAGCCTCGAGCAATTTGCTCTCCGAGAGAAATCTCTTGGAAGTAACCTGGAGCTCTTCCTTAATGGTCTCGATCGCTCGCAAAACTGTTTCCCTCGGGGTAACGTAATGACTCGAAGGATAGACCGTGTATCGTTTGGCTTTGTGAAACACTTGTCCGGTTAGTGGATCAAATATCGATAGCGACTCGATCTCATCATCGAATAAGCTAACGCGAATAGCTTGCTCAGAGTTTTCTGCTGGGAAAATATCAATAATGTCCCCGCGAACTCTAAACACCCTCGCTTAAAATCCATTTCGTTACGCTCGTACTGCATTTCAGCCAAACGCTTAATAATTGTTCTTTGGCCGATTGACTCACCCACTCGAAGATGCAAGATCATTCCATGGTAATCAACCGGATCTCCAATTCCGTAGATGCATGAGACAGTTGCGACGATAATTGAATCTTCCCGCTCGAGAAGGGATTTGGTCGCCGATAATCGCATTTGCTCAACGTGTTCATTGATACTCGAATCCTTTTCAATGAATAGGTCTCTCGATGGAACATATGCTTCCGGCTGGTAATAGTCATAGTAAGAAACAAAATACTCAACCGCATTATTTGGAAAAAACTCTCGAAATTCAGCATAGAGCTGAGCAGCTAATGTTTTGTTTGGAGCAATGACAATCGCGGGACGCCCTGCTCTCGCGATTACGTTAGCCATCGTGAATGTTTTTCCAGACCCAGTGACTCCCAACAAGGTCTGATATTTCATGTCCGCTGAAAGCCCACTGAGAATTGCCTCTATTGCTTGCGGTTGGTCGCCTGCTGGCTCAAAAAGCCTTTGCAGTGAAAACGGACTACCTGGGTATTGTATGAACTTCGAATCTGCCATGAATACGGGGAAAGCTACGCCCAAGAATTTTGTTAGCTCGTAGGTTAAAATACCGACCTTTTGTGACCGCCAAACTCAACATTATTTCACAGTTTATGACCCAATCAGCATTTAGCACTGTCGCCATGGCTCCGAGTGACCCTATTCTCGGTTTGACCGAACTTTTCAAAGCGGACTCAAATCCGTCGAAAGTAAACCTAGGCGTTGGAGTTTATTACGATGACAACGGAAAAGTGCCGCTACTTGAGTGCGTTAAAAGTGCGGAGAGCGATTTAGTCGGGAAAAGCGCTGCGAGAGCCTATCAGCCGATCGATGGTAATGCTGAATATAACCGTAAAGTCCAGGAGCTCATGTTAGGCACCGGATCTGCAGTAATAACCGATGGGCGAATCGTGACTGCCCAAACGCTCGGTGGGACTGGCGCCCTCAAGGTTGGGGCAGATTTCCTTCGTAATGTCATAGGTACAGATCAAGTTTGGATTTCCAACCCAACTTGGGCCAATCACAAAGGTATATTTCAGAACGCCGGATTCACTGTGAACAGCTACCCTTACTACGATGAGAGCAGCAAGGGTGTGGATTTTGAAGCAATGATTGGCAAACTTTCTTCGCTGCCAAAGAACTCGGTCGTTTTGCTGCACGCATGCTGTCACAACCCGACGGGCGTAGACCTTACTGAACCTCAGTGGGATGAGATTGCGACTGTGGTTTTGAATAACGGACTTATCCCATTTCTCGATATCGCTTATCAAGGATTCGGAGACTCCATCGATGATGACGGGTATGCAGTGAGACTCTTTGTCGAGCGATGCCCGAACGTACTTATTGCAAACTCTTTCTCAAAATCCTTTTCACTCTATGGAGAGCGAATTGGCGGCCTATCTGTTGTTTCTGGCTCAAAGGATGAAAGTGCGCGAGTGCTCAGCCAGGTTAAAACATTGATTCGAACAAATTACTCAAACCCTCCTATTCATGGTGGCGGTATCGTCGGGTCAGTATTGCGAGACTCGAATCTCAGGGGGCTTTGGGAGCGGGAACTAGCAGGAATGCGTGATCGTATAAAACTCATGCGCAGCACACTAGCAACGGAGATTATGCGTGCGTGCCCAGATCACGATTTTTCGTTTATCGAGGCTCAGAGAGGAATGTTCTCTTATTCCGGATTGCAAAAACCCCAGGTAGACAAATTACGAACTGACTTCTCAATCTATGTTGTCGATTCCGGGAGAATATGTGTAGCCGCTCTGAACAGTCAAAATGTGGGTTACGTAGCAGAAGGCGATCAGTAAAGTTCTGAAATAAGCGTTAGTTGACCAGAAAGGCGATTAACACTATCATACGCAACTCAATTATTCCTCGGTAGCTCAGTCGGTAGAGCAACGGACTGTTAATCCGTGGGTCGTTGGTTCGAGCCCAACCCGAGGAGCCAAAATCAAAAATATTGCGCTGATATAAATGTCAAACTGCGCTTTTTTTTATTCGATCTATATGTCCGATCGCTCAATTAATGAATTCAAAAGCCTTCCATTGTCAAATAACCAAAACCTTGTTTCCCTCTCAAACCCAGCCACATTCCCAATAATCGGCGGAGGAAGATCAAATGCCTCCCTCAATGCTGACGCTATCTCCTTGGACGTTTTACCGTAACCACCAAAAGAAAAACTATTATAGAAAATTCCATCTATTCTATCGAGAATTTCTTGGAGCCGTCAAAAAATATCACCTAGATGTATTGTGCGCCTATCGCAATTATATCCGCGAGTAATTAATACATTTACGTTGCTATCGTCAGGCAACTCAGGCGTAATGCCTAATATTTTTATCGGCGGAGTTTGTTTGTTAAATCAGATTGATCTATTGCTTCTCATCCCTGCATTCGTAGGAGAATGAGTTGGGTGTGTAGTCGCTGACACTCGCGTAGCACAAAAACAACTCTCCGCCATAATTAAACAACCCCCAAACTTCCGTACCCTGCCTTCCAGACATGACTGGCTTACCGTCTAGCATTATCATTTTGGAGGATTCCTGATTATATCGCTGCGCGTTAGCAACCCCGAAAACAAAACCACAAACAATCAACAAAATCCCAAAATATTTTTTCACGCCACCCCCTTATATGTTTTTCTAGTTACTACTTCACCACGCTACCGTTTTGACACTCAAAGGTGATGTTATCTGCAAAGTTTTCACAATACATCGTGACCCTTTGCCCTTTTTGAAGTTCAGCGGCATCCGCTAACGAGTCTGGATTTAAGAAGACTTGGATTCCCAAAAATGTTCCAGCAGCATCCAGCGCGACGTAGTACCTATCACCAGCGCTGCTGACCCTATCGACAGAACCAGTTATGTGCAATGGTTTCTTTGTGTACTTCAACTCTGCAGCAAGCTGATTGTCTCTCCAGCTACTAGCTAAGGAATCAGCGCTAACAGTGGTTATTTCTTGCGAAAACACAGCCTGTATGCCTAAGCACGAAAAAAAGAAAACTATTATCCCTCTGAGAATCATCTCTTGCTCCTTCACTATTACAAATCGCACAACGACGACTTAATGAATATTGTGGAACCGTTATAACATCTGAGCAAGACCATTGCAAAAAAGGAGCGGTCAGTGATGAACGAAATTCTCAACGTCGTGAAGCGAAACGAAACGATAGAGATCGTTTATCAAGCAGATAATCGCTAAAAAATTACTTCATCACCCTCAACTGGATGCCACGGCTTGTACTTTTCCATAATTGAATTAAACAATGCTGAGCTCAGAAACTCATTTAACATTTCCTGAACTCTGGGAATCGGCTGCACATCAAACCAGTCTGGGTCAGCGATTCGATATTGCCGAATAAACGGTAACGAAGCGATATCCAGGAATCCTATTTTTGATCCAGATATAAATTGATTTTTTTCAATCCTTTTCTCGATTCTGAGTAAAAAATTAAATCCCTTCTCTCGATACGCTAGCGACTCAATTTCATTTAAGTCGTATCGATTCGCATATTTATATCGATCTAAAGAATGCTTAAAGCCACCGTCAAGCTCGCCAAGGAAATCATCTGAAAATGTTGGCTCACCCTCTAATACGTCGAGCCAATTGTCAGGATCGTTAGTATTCAAAGCCCACTTCATAACCTCTAAACTTTCGTCGATAACCGATCCATCAGGTAATCTCAAGACTGGAACAGTTCCCTTTGCGCTATCTTTCAGAAATTCATCTGGCTTATCCCTTAACAATATCTCTCTTAGTCGAACCCGTACACCGCTTTGCTTCACAGCACAACGACCGCGCATCGCATACGGACATCTTCTAAACGACCAAAGGATCGGTTCATCTAGGTTCATATTTAAAAACGATAAGTAATTTCTAATTAAGGCATTATTATTGCATGTATATGTAGAAATTTGAGAGGAAGAAAGTGACGAAGAAATCAATTCTCATATCTGGAGTAGGCTCAAATGAGGGGCTAGGCGCCGCCATAGCTCGGCGCTTTGGTCGTGAAGGTTATTTTGTAACAATCGTAGGAAGAAATTCAGAAAAACTAGAAACTACAGCAGAAAAGTTAAGCTCTCTAGGAATTAACGTACAGGTATGCGTTGGCGATGTCACTAAAAACGCAGATGTCGAACAATTCGTTGAGGCAGCTGAGAAATTCTGCCCGATAACAGTTGCCGTCCACAATGCGGGTGGTAATAATCCTAACCCCTTCCTGTCGGTAAGCGAGGAGTCTTTTACCACCCATTGGAGGGAACATACACTTGGTGGATTTCTTTTAGCTCAAGCCGTGCTTCCAAAATTTCTCACACGATCAAATGGAACTATTCTATTCACTGGCGCATCCGGAAGCTTGAGAGGCAAAGCAAAATTTTCACCCTTTGCCTCGGCAAAGGGGGGGCTGCGAAATCTTGCACAAAGTTTAGCGCGAGAGTTTGGACCGAAAAACATCCATGTTGGGCATCTAATAATTGATGGTGGAATTGATGGAGAGCGACTCAATACACGAGCCCCAGAGCTAAAAAAACAAAGAGGCGCCGACGGAATGCTCAATATTGATGCGATCGCTGATAACTATTGGGTAATACACACGCAACCACGTAGCGCATGGACCCTTGAGATGGATTTAAGGCCTTGGTCTGAAAATTTTTAATTTAACTTTTTGGATGTTTAATCTTAAACATATTTCTGCGATTCTTTGGGGATGTTTCTTCGTCTTCGCTAGCTGCAGAGGCTCGTTGGACACCGGTAGTTGACTTACCAAACGGTGATGTAATCTATTGGTCGGACGACTATCAAAAATATAAAAATCACAGATACTGGGTTGAAGAGCTCAGAGACCTCAAAGAATCCGAAAGAAAAAATCAAATCTTATGTCACCGATTACGAAGTGGATTGCGAAAAAGAGCGCATTCGCGCGCATACGTATACGTACTATGCGGATTATCAAGCCCAGAGTTTTTTAGAAAAAGAGTCCCCGCCTGAAAACCGCAAGCTGTGGGCTTATGCGGTTTGGAACGAATACGTGAAACATATGGTTAGTAATTACTGTTTTGAGGAGTAAGTTATGTATAAAGAACTTGGATATAGAACGACCATAAAAGTCTTTGGATTTTTGTTGATGTTTAATACAAATGTTTTTGCAAACGAATGTGATCAAACGCCATCGGACTCACAAGAGGCCGAGGTTTGCCAATTGAAAAAGGAAATCGTCAGCCTAAAAATCAAGTTAGCTGAACTCGAGTATGACGTGGATGATCTTAAGCAAAAGAATCAAAAGCTCACAAAAAATTCAAATCTTTGCGAACTGAATTTAAAAAACGTCAAACAAGAATTTAAAGCGTGTTTAAGCAGTAGATCACAGTGAATTAACGAAGTTAATCAAGTCAGATCTCGCGGATTCGCTTAAGTCAGCGAAACGATTCCTAGTTTGCTCTGCTTCTCCTCCATGCCAGAGAATTGCCTCTTCGACAGATTGCGCGCGCCCGTCATGCAACAAACCAAGAGCACCCGTTATATCCTTTATTAATCCGATTCCCCATAGCGGGGGTGTCCTCCACTCATTCCCATTAGCAAGAAAATCTGGACGATGATCCGCTAAATTCTCACCCATATCATGCAAAAGTAAATCGGTATAAGGACGAAACTCCATATTTCTTAAATCTTTAATTGGTATTTTTGAACCTGTTTTTAGTGTGGGTTGGTGACAAGAGGAACAGGCAATCTCAGAAAATATTTTTTCTCCTCGCTCGATCGATTCGGGATTATCTAGTCGTCGCTCTGGAATGTTTAGTACTTGTAAATAAGTCACAATGTTACTCAGGCGACTAGGAAGCACCTCTGGGCGAAATTGATTTCCCGTACACCCTCCCTGCCCTCCACACTTGGCTGCGGATGGTAGCTCCAAGCATCCAATTTGCGCTGCAGGGCAGTTCTTCTCTGGATGAAAAAAACTGGTAGCACCAATATCGGAGTGGAATGCGGAAGCTGTCTGATGCTTCAGATCTGATTGGGTCGCTTTCCAACCGAAACGTCCAATTACTCTTTCCTCGGTCTCTAAATCTATTACATAATTTACGCGACCACTAACTTCCGTTCCATTTTGCGCCTCGGCAATGGCGAGGATTTCTTCAGGAGGCACCGCCTCTAAAAGTCCAAGACCAATTGTCTGAGGAGCAATCCTTACAGACAACTGCGTTTGATCGTCGATTGGGCCAAAGTTAAGTCCATCGAATGAAATCTTTGGCCTCCTAAGGGTTACGATTTTCCCATCTGGATATTGAAACTCGGAGTACTCGTACTCAACGATAGCTCTACCCTCGATTGGAACCCGATTTTCAGCAGCCTGGTTCTGCAGCTGATCTCCATAGTTTGGATGTGGGACTGCGGATCCAGTCTCTGACTTTCCAGCGATCGCTAGCTTTAATAAAGTACCCTCACTAAGTTCGGCTTTGTCCTTAGCAGGTGCTGCTCTGCTATTTTTTGGGTGGCACCCTGCGCAATTTGCCTCATTAAAGGTTGGGCCAAGCCCCCAAACACCGGGTGCAGGAGCAAGAACCCAAAGTTCGTTAAATTGTTCGTGTCCTTTTGCAAATTTCTTAAGTTGTCCAGCGGACAGGATGTCATAAGGGGTAGAAAACGCGAGTTTTCCAGAAGTTGTGCCAGTCAGTGCACCCCCTGAATTTATGAAGGTGTTAGCTTGCTCGCCTAGAACCGCTCCAGTTAGAGCAGCCCCGACCATTGCTAGCGCCAGAAGAACGCTAACGCGAACACTGAGCATAAGAAACGATATTAATGATGGTGATCGTCATCCTCTTCCCAAGGGCTATGCTTGACCTCAGGTGGAACCCAGATGGTCTTGTAAACTTTTTGTAGTTCATTTTCCCGGGCCAACTCCTCTGTCTCGCTCATTTTTGCGTACTTAGCGGCAGTCGGGCTCGTATGGTTGGACATATTTAAGTTCGGCGCAGATAACACTTTACGTAACTCACCTTCACATTCCGTGCAAGATGACGGTCCAGATTCACTTATCGAGTGACGAGTTTGATAAATAATTCGACATGCATCGCATGCGTACTCATACGTTGGCACTTGAAGCTCCTAAATTAAAAAAAGGTGGACTTTTTGCAAAGTCCACCTTTGATACTACTACACTCGTTAAGCTAAGACGTGCTTATTTTTAACGATTTCCGCTTTAGCACTCATCGCAGATTGCTTGTCGATATTCCAGATCCGCGCTGTGTTCTCACCTAAGACTTTACGGCGAATTTCCGGCGTAATCTTTGGATATCCATGCCCCTCGACTAATTCATCGGGGATCTGGAAATTCCTAAAGGCCTCGATTTGCCACTGTGGATTGCCCCACAACAATGAGTCAGTTCCCCAGAGGACATAATCTGGACCTAGATCTCGTAAGAGAGTACCGATCACGTGAGCACACTCTAAAGGTCGGCTGGTGACAGTCGCTGCAAAAGTCGATCCAACCTCACTGTAAAGGTTCTTTCTCTGTGGCTTAAATCCTTTCATTGCAGCCAATTCTTGGTGATAAGGCCAAGCAGAATGGTAAGCAATGTAGTTTAAGTCTAGGAAGTCATCTGCTGCTGCGTCGAAGTCCTCACAGTGGGCATATCGAGCGTAGAACTGTCCAAATGGAATCCCTTTGTGACAACCGATATTAGTAATTCCGAGTCTGCGGCACTCTTCCCAAATTGGATAAGCGAGCTTTTCATCATCGAACCACCAACCTTTTTTATCGGTCGAGTCAAAAGTGTAGAGTTTTAATCCAGAAACACGATAATCATCTACGTACTTGTTGAGCTGCTCGATCGTGTAGTCTAGCCCTTGGTTTGGCGTTAAACCACCAGCAAGCATGATTGTGTTGGTTGGCCATCGATCACGCACACCGACTTGATACTCAATCGGAATCATGTCTTGACCGCCGTAATCCTCTGCAAAACCGAATGGATTGAAGATCCCCACGGTGGTATCACTCTCCTCGAGGATCAACTTTCCGTAGTTCTCCACATTCATATCTCGCGTGCCGTTTTCCATACCGAAGGCTTTACCAAGATCGTCCAACAACTGAACGAACCACATTCCACGCTCTGTTGTGTTGACACCTAACTGGTAATGTCCTGGTCTGGTACAAACGTGGGTATGTACGTCGACAATAAAATCAGAGGATGCGCGCGCAACTTGCACAGCCTCATTTTTTGCATCGATATCAGCTGCTTCAGCTGCGCCCACCTCGAAAAACTTCATTCCCGTCACTTCATTAGCTGCAAGCATCGCTGCAGAGAATCCTAACGAAGAACGGAAGAAGTCACGGCGAGACATACCAGCTTTCTCAGCGCCCTCGTTCATTTTTTGCGTAATCTTTGGGCCCATCGCGCCCGTCATAAATAACGAAGTACCGACCTGATCACCTTCAAATGGATCAGCGCCTATATCTTCGCTAAGTTTGGCGAGCCCCTTATAGTTCCTTAAAACATCGAACTCCATAAACTCCTCCTGTGAAACAAACCTCTAATTATTTTGTTAGCTAACAAAGCGAACCCTGACAAGGTTCACAACTCACAAAATACGCGCAATATGTTTCATGTCAAAAACTTTTTGTGCCGCAGCGCTTACTACTGCCGCGCCTTAGTTTCCCTTAATGAGGCATTGATCGTAATATTGGCGAGCTTTACAAATATAAGATCCGAAACTAGCACACAAGTGATTAGACTGATACATTAATGGTTTAACCTATGCGATTGTTTTATATATTATTATTATCAATATATTTATCAAAAATTCAGGGTATTCATGCTGGTGAATTTGTTGGGTCTGTGGAGCTGAAGTATGGCGATTCGCTTTCGCAATCGCACAAAATAAAATTACTAAAACCGCTTGAATATCGGGATTCCGATGGGAGCACATGGACAGCTCTTGAGGGCACCACCGTCGAGACGGAATTTTTAACTCACGAACTCTTATCTCACAAAGGGTTTCCACATCCGACTGAATATCTAAAGAGTCATGTGATCTACTCCGCTCAGGCCGAGCAAGCTTCAGGAAATTGGAAGGACGCCCAGAAAATGCTTCATTCGGCGCTTCTCGATGAGGGCACCCCTTACATATCGCCGGGACCATTTATGCAATCAATGCGGCATCTGGATGGCGATGGGAAGCAAAAGAGGGGTCAACGTGCTACTACCATTGTCACATCACCTCACCGACCCTCAAATGGAAACCTATGGTAAACGAGGAGGCGCTGCTAGAGCTTGTGGCGTGGGCCTTAGCGGACATCCCTTCTCTGGAAGAGATAGATGAAAAAGCTAAAGATGTAATTCTTCGCCCGGGGCCTCACATTTTCGCGCAGGTTCGACCCTATAAACCCTCCCCTCGTTAGATTTTGTTACCCGAAAACGGGAATGTAGATGGTATCATTTGACCTCAACTGAATTTCCCAAAAAAACATGGTAACCATTAAAACTGAAGAAGATATCGCGGGAATGCGAATTGCCGGTCGACTTGCATCGGAGGTTCTCGATTTCATAGAGCCCCACGTTAAACCTGGCGTCACTACTGAGGAGCTCGATCAGCTTTGTCATGCGTTCATAGTTGAAGAACAAAAATGCATTCCAGCTCCGTTAAACTACGCTCCGCCTGGATACATCCCTTTTCCCAAATCTATATGCACCTCGGTGAACCATGTGGTGTGTCATGGCATCCCAGGTCCAAAAAAATTAAGAAATGGGGATGCTGTGAATATCGATATTACGGTGATAAAAAATGGTTACCACGGTGACACGAGTCGCATGTTCTTCGCCGGCGAGCCGAATATCCAAGCTAAGCGGCTTGCGGAAGTTACCTACGAATGTATGTGGAGAGGAATAGATCAGATAAAACCGGGAGCTAAGCTAGGAGACATTGGAGCGAGCATTCAAATGTATGCGGAAAAATTCGGATTTAGTGTCGTTAGAGAATTTTGCGGTCACGGAATTGGCAAAAAATTCCACGAGGAGCCACAGGTACTGCATTATGGGAGAGCTGGCACCGGAATGACAATTGAAGCTGGGATGACTTTCACCGTAGAGCCCATGATTAACGCAGGCAAGGCTGCGATTCGTCAACTCGCTGATGGATGGACGGTAGTCACCAAAGATCATATGCTCTCTGCGCAATGGGAACACACAGTCTTAGTCACAAACAGTGGTTATGAGATCCTTACCACGTCTGCTGGGGCTCCTGCGTCGCCACTAAACCACCACACTTGATGCCCGCAGCAATTTCAATCGCCGATAGAAAACAATCTGAACTCACGGAATGGAAACATCGGGTTTCGGATGAGAAAAATAGATCATTTGGAAATATCAATAGAAGAACAAATTACTTATCTCGTCTCAAACGGTTTTCTGATTCCATCGACGCAATATTGCGTGAGATCTGGGCGGTACACCTAAAAGATACTGATGCGGCACTCGTTGCTGTGGGCGGTTACGGTCGGGCCGCCTTATTTCCGTTTTCTGACGTCGATATCATGGTCCTCGTTAACACCCATGATGACGACAATCAGGCTGAAAAAATAACGAAATTTGTAAGCGTTCTTTGGGATATTGGCCTGGACGTCGGCCATAGCGTAAGAAACTCCGATGAATGCGTAAAGGAATCATTGGCCGACGTTAGCATCCAAACAAATCTCTTAGAATCTCGACTAATTTGTGGAAACAGATCGTTATTTTCATCCTTTCAAAACAATTATCGGGATCACTTAAATACGCGAATATTTGCTGAGAAAAAAGTTTCAGAGAGAAAATCCAGACACAATCGATACAGCGATTCATTTCAAAATTTAGAGCCGAATCTTAAAGAATCCCCTGGCGGGTTGCGCGACCTTCAAAATATTCTATGGATTGCCAGCGCAGCCAAACTTGGTAATAACTGGTCGGAACTCGTGCAGTCTAATGTTTTAACTCAGACTGAAGCAAAACAGATTGAGAAACATGAACGTGCGCTGACGCAAATTCGCGTCCTACTTCATCTAGCGGCTAACCGGAAAGAGGATCGCCTCCTTTTCGAGTATCAAAATAAACTCGCGGCAACGCTTGGTTTAAAAACCTCATCGGGAAAAAGAGCGAGCGAGAAATTGATGCAGATCGTTTACCGATCCGCGAAATCGGTGAATCTGCTCACTACACTTCTCGAGCAAAACATACTTGCATTGATTTCTGGAGAGTCAGACGACAATCCGAGAGAGCTCAACGAGTACTTTCAAGCAAGAAATGAGTTTATTGAGCTAAAACCGTATTGCTCGTTCCGAAAGAGCCCTGAAGCGATTCTCACCTTGTTTTCGACATTGCAATCAAATCAAAACTTGAATGGAGTATCCACTCCAACTCTAAGAGCGCTTTGGCATGCTAAACGTTTAATTACAGAAGAGTTTCGCCAAAACACCACTAACAAAACGACGTTTATAAATTTTTTTAAAATGGGGTTGGCTTAACGCATATTTTGCGCTGGATGCATCAGTATGAAATATTAGGTCGCTACCTTCCTGAGTTCGGCCATATTTCCGGACAGATGCAGCATGATTTATTTCATGTGTACACGGTAGACGACCATATCTTGATGGTGGTCCGAAATCTCAGAAGATTCGCTGTGCCAGAAATGTCTCACGAGTATCCACTTTGCAGCAAGTTAATTTCAGCATTCGATAAACCAGAACTTATTTACATTGCGGGTTTATACCATGACATCGCAAAGGGAAGAGGTGGTGATCACTCGATAGACGGAATGCGTGATGCTGAGGATTTTTGTGATCGACACGGATTAACTAAATCAGACACTAATCTAGTAGTTTGGTTGGTAGAGAGCATCTCTATATGTCTACTGTCGCACAAAAAAAGGACATATCAGACCCCGCGGTTATTGATGAATTCGCTAACATTGTTCAAAACAAGCGCAGACTAATTGCGCTATACATTCTGACTGTTGCGGATATTAGAGGAACAAGCCCTAAAATTTGGAATGCTTGGAAAGCAAAATTACTTGAAGATTTGTTTCATCTAACGCTCGCTCGCCTAGAGGATTCGACTGATTCGAGCAATAGTTCTGTTGAGGCAAAAAAACAAAACGCGGAAGTACGCCTTCTGGCATACGCAATTCCAAAGAACGCCCACTTGACCCTCTGGAAGTCGTTTAATGATAGCTACTTTATCAGGCATGATGAGTCCGAGGTTGTGTGGCATGCCCGCGTATTAAATTATCGTGTTCTTGCTAAGGATGTAATTGTTAAAACCCGACTCTCTCCGATTGGCGAAGGATTGCAAGTCATGGTATATGGGGCTGACGCTCCTAGAACTTTTGAAAAGATTTGTGGGTTTTTCGATCAAACACAATTTAGCGTCGTAGAAGCGAAGCTATTTACGACCAACCAAAACTATTTTTTAGATACTTTCCAAATTCTCACAACGAACCCGATAGATATTGATTACCGAGACATTATTCGCTACGTTGAGCATGAGTTACCGCTATTTATGGCCCTAAAGGAGCTCCCTCCTCCTTCAACTTCACGGTTAAGCAGACGGCTCAAATTTTTCCCAATTTCGCCTACGATAACCGTACGACCTGACGAGCATAATAAGTTTCACTACTTGAGCATCACCTGTGCTGACCAGCCTGGTCTGTTGTATCAAATATCGCGGGTGTTATCGTCTTTTTCGATCAATGTTTTAAATGCAAAAATCAATACACTAGGAGAGCGAGCTGAGGACTCGTTCTTGATCGAGGGTGATGCTTTAGCGAACGAAAATTCCCTAATATCTCTACAGACTGCTCTGAAAGACGCAGTGGAAATTTAGTTATCCGAGGCTCAAGTCTTCAACAAATCCAAACGACTTGAAATCTTCGATTCTCATTGGGTATAAAATTCCGTCGAGATGGTCACACTCATGCTGAACCACGCGCGCATGAAAGTCACTGACCGTTCGGTCAATAGGATTTCCATACTGATCAAAGCCAGTGTATCGAATTTCCTGACATCTTGGCACCACACCACGCATCCCTGGTACAGACAAACAGCCCTCTAACCCATCTATTTTCATATCCGTTAAAAATTCTATTTGCGGATTGACTAAGACGGTAAATGGCACCGCATCTTCATTGGGGTAACGCGTATTTGAGTCGAATCCAAATATCACCACCCTCTGCAAGAAACCGATTTGAGGGGCAGCAATTCCAGCGCCATGCATTGCTTTCATTGTGTCCTGCAAGTCGACAATGAGGGAGTCTAGTTCAGGCGAATTGAATTTCTCCACCGGCTCCGACTTCTTAAAAAGTTGGGGATTTCCCATCCGCAGTACAGGTCTCACAGCCATTTATGCAACACCATATTTTTTACGGAAGAAATTTAGCAGGGTTTGTAATTACATAAATAGAATCAAGATTGCGCCAGTACCCATCTAAATCCATTCCAAACCCAAATATGAACTCGTCTTGAATCTCAAAACAACAAAAATCTGGTTTTATTCTCCGTCCACTATTATTAATTTTCTTATTTATTAGTACCGCGGTTAGTACATTTGATGCGCCATTTTTTTTTGCCCACTGGGTAGCAGCTTCCAATGTTTTTCCTTGATCCAGAATGTCGTCAATAACCAATACGGTTCTTCCCTTCACGCTTACTTTTGGGTAGTTTAGGTATTTAATATCTCCACCCGCCATACCTCCTCTGTAACGACTGATATGAAACGAGTCATACTCCAATTTAAATGGGAGTCCATCGATCAAGGCAGCACAAAATCTTAGAGCACCGTTCATGATGCCCAGCAAAACCGGGTTGGTATTTCCAATTGAAACTTCGATTTCTGAGGAGACTCGTTTGACCTCTAACTGAATTTCCTCCTTGGTGATGCGCTCTTCAGAGGAATCTAAAACGTCCAATTTTCTTGTGGTCGCAAGTGTCATAATCAGTCACATCGTGTTTTTAAAAACGCGGACAAATCTTTTTTCAGACTTTCATCTCTTAGCCCAAAGTCAATATTCGCCTTAAGGTAACCCAACTTCCTCCACAGTCGTATCGCTCACCATAAAACCGAGAGGCAAAAACCCCTGAACCTGAGGCGAGCTCAGCGATAGCATCAGTTAGCTGAATCTCGTTTCCAGCTCCAGATTTTGTTTTGCTCAAAATATCAAAGATTTCATGAGACAAGACATATCTACCGACGACCGCCAGATTTGAAGGTGCATCTTCGGGTGCAGGTTTCTCTACTATGGAAGTAATCTTCGCTGAAGACCTCATCGGTTCATCTATACCGACTATTCCGTATCGAACAGATTCTTTCGGCTCAATCTCCTCGACTGCCAGGACAGAGCGCTGCGTCTGTTGAGCTACCGAAATAAGTTGAGAAAGAGCCTCGTGGTCTGGATGGATTAAATCATCTGCCAATAAAACAGCAAATGGCTCTTCTCTGACAACTGGTTGTGCGCATAACACCGCATGCCCCAGTCCAAGCGCATGAGGTTGACGAACAAATATAAAATCAATTTCATTCGAAGCTATGTCATCAAGTATCCTCAAAAGTTTAGTCTTTCCATCCTTTTGTAACTCCGTCTCAAGCTCGTAAGCTCGATCGAAATGATCCTCAATTGCCCGTTTATTGCGGCCAGTCACAAATACCATTCTACGAATCCCAGCTCTCGCGGCCTCTTCAACTGCATACTGGATTAAGGGCTTGTCGACGACCGGCAGCATCTCCTTGGGGGTGGCTTTGGTGGCAGGAAGGAATCGTGTTCCAAGACCTGCGACTGGGAACACGGCCGTTTCAATTTTCTTTTCAATTGTCATGCTTCTTTAAAAACTCCATGAACTCTGGCTCAAATAATATCGCCAATCCCAGGCCCTCAGCCTTTTCCAATTTTGAACCGGCGCTTTCTCCAACCACGACATAATCAGTCGCTTTTGAAACGCTCGCCACCACTTTCCCGCCCAAACGTTCTATACGCTCCTTCGCTTCCTCTCGAGAAAAATTAGAAAGCGTACCTGTTATGACAAATTTTAAGCCATTTAAGGCCTCATTTTCCGATTTGCGTGCTTGCTCCCAATGAACACCAGCCTTGATGAGATTACGCACAATATCTCTATTAAAAGTATCCGAAAAATACTCCGTTATATTTTTTGCAACGATTGGGCCGACATCTGGAACTTCCAAAAGATCCTCCTCAGTCGCGTCGATTAGCTCATCCAGTGAATTAAAATGATTCGCTAAATCTTTAGCAGTTTGTTCGCCTACGTTTCGAATGCCAAGTCCATACAAAAATCTTGGCAAAGAAGTTTTTTTACTTCCATTGATTGATCGAATAATATTTTCGGCGGATTTTTTCCCATTCGATCCAAATCGGAAAGATCAGAAATTTCTAAGGAATAAAGATCTCCAATATCGTTAACTAATCCAACTGAAATCAATTGATCGATAAGCTTGTCTCCCATGCCATCGATATTCATGGCTTTTCTAGAGCAGTAATGCCATATCGCTTGAGACCTTTGAGCCAAACATCGCTGCCCCCCGGAGCAACGATAGACAGCCTCTCCCTCTTCCTTGATAACCGTTGCAGAGCAAATAGGGCAAACCGATGGCATTTCGAAGAGTTTTGTATTTCGTCGACGCTCCTTAATGGATCTAACGACCTCAGGAATTACATCTCCAGCCCTGCGAACCACACAATAGTCGCCTATTTGAATATCCTTCCTCGCTATCTCATCCAAATTATGTAACGTCGCATTGGTCACAATAACCCCACCGACTCTAACTGGCTCAAGTCTCGCAACAGGTGTTAACGACCCTGTTCTTCCAACCTGAACGTCGATACTGAGAACTCGCGTTAACTCCTCTTCAGGCGGAAATTTATAGGCAATCGCATACCGAGGCGCTCTTGAAACGTAGCCAACCTGCGACTGTTGCTGGAGCTCATTGAGTTTGAAAACTATCCCATCTATCTCAAAAGGAAGTCCCGATCGCTTTTGGGATAACTCATCATAAAACTGTTTTATACCCTCAAACCCAACTACTGTTGATCTATCCTCAGCGACGGCAAATCCTAAATCCATAAGTAGTTGAGCAATATCTGACTGAGTGGTGATAGTCGACTGCAAATTCTCCGGCAAAAATATTCCATAGGGGAAAAATGTCAATCGCCGCCCGGCTGTTATTTTGAAGTCTAACTGCCGGAGGGAGCCTGCAGCTGCATTTCGTGGATTTGCGAATAATTTTGCACCCACTTTTTCTTGCGCCTTATTCAAGGAAATGAAATCTTCTTTGAGCATCAATACCTCTCCACGCACCTCTAACTCTCCGCTGAGATTAGTTTTAAGGGTCGTAGGAATAGACTTAATCGTTCTAGCATTCTCGGTAATATTCTCGCCGGTGGTGCCGTCTCCCCGTGTCGCTGCGAGAATAAAATTACCATCACGGTAAATAAGACTTACCGCGAGTCCATCGAATTTTGGTTCTGCGTAGTACGTTAGCTCTTTATCCTCAGATAAGAGTTCCTTCATTTTCGTATCGAATGATCTAGTCGCCTCCTCATTCAGGGCGTTGTTGAGCGAAAGCATAGGAGTCCGATGCGTGACAGCCGCGAACGCTTGTAAAGCTTTCCCACCCACAAGATTCGACGGGGAAAGATCACTTTTGAGATTAGGGAATTCCTCCTCTAAGGCGTTAAGCTCGCGAAATAGTCGATCGTACTCGGAGTCCAACAGTATAGGGTCGTCCAGCTCGTAATAATGCCGGTTGGCTTCTTCTATCTGAGCACGAAGCTCATTAATACGCTGTTCGGCTTTTTTCAACGCCACGATTAAGAGAACAATTGTCTGGCAACGATTGATCCGGAGGGAATTTCCAATTCTTCCATTGTATTGTAAATTTTCGTCAACTGAGCCCGTATCACATCAAATCCTGAGTCAGTAACTATCTCGCTATTGTCATCACAAATAGATGCATTTAACGCATCTGCGAATTGCTTAGCCACGCCGGCCATCTTATTAAAAGTTTTAATGCCCTCTTTGACCGTTGTTACATCAAGTAAGAACGTGATTCCGGAAATCGCCTGCTGAGACATTTCCGATTCGACAAACGGCGAACTATCCCGATTCTCAAGGGTAAATAACTCTGAGCCGTCACTATCCCGTAGAGTAAAAACACCATTTCTTTTCAGTGACATTCCAAGCGTTTTCGCTAATCCCAGGATATGTTCACCGGGCAACGCTTGTCCGCGCGCGCGCTCTATCGTCAACCCAAATAACAAATCGACCTCATCCGAGAATTTTTTGATGTCAATTGCCCTTTGAGACTCAAGCACGATATCAACTTGCGAGCAGATTGCGCCGGTGGGAACACTTTCCGCGTACACATCTGAAACAATTTGCTGAATTTGGTCGCTAGTCTAACGGTCCATTTCTGTCCGTTAGCTGTATACGAATTCTTAAACGTTCAAAAACAGAGTCGGGGTTAGATACTATCGTGAACTCTTTTTGCTTTCGATTGCCACCAAGGATCTGAACTCTCTTCGGGATCGCCGCTATGACTTCTTGTAGCTTTCCTGTTGAACTGACGCATATCCCCTCCTGGCTTACTAAATCCATTGAGAACGAGATCTTGTCGTCCAAAAAATCAAGATCTATCGGCGCCTCTAAGTCAGATTCACCGATGAAATCCGAAGAAAGATCGCTTGCTGGCTCCAAATCAGCTTGTGTGTTTGAATCAAAATTCGTTAAATCGATTTCTTGCTCGCTCGAATCTTGAATTCGCACATCTTCGTTAATTTCAAAAGCTTCGCTAATCTCCTGCATGAGCGGGTCATTCGTATTTTGGGCAATTTTCTTTTCGATATGTTTTTTATGACGCCTCTCCTGAAACCAATTAAAAGCGAGCACCGAGAGAATGATTGCAGCGCCAATAACAAGTAACATTTTTTGAAGATCACTCATCGTCTTTCCAATCAACGTTTTTTAGCATCAATCAACTCTAGGCTGCTAATTCCTTCAGCCGGACCGCCTCATCTATATCGACGGCAACGACTCTTGAGACGCCTTTTTCCTGCATAGTCACGCCAACCAATTGCTCTGCCAATTCCATTGTAATTTTATTATGGGTAATAAAGAGGAATTGAGTAGCAGTCGACATTTTTTAACAAGTTCACAGTATCTAGTGGTATTGTTGTCATCCAAAGGAGCATCAACCTCATCGAGAAGACAGAATGGAGCGGGGTTTAGTTGAAATAGCGCAAACACCAACGACAAGGCGGTAAGAGCTTTCTCTCCACCAGACAACAGTTGAATCGAAGAATTCCTCTTCCCAGGTGGGCGGGCTGTAACATTAATTCCAGCATCAAGAATTTCTTCCCCTGTTAATTCTAGCTTGGCCTCTCCTCCTCCAAAAAGAGGGCGGGGAACATCTCTGAGAACTTAACGTTAACCTTGTCGAACGTCTCCTGCAAACGCTCGCGCGTTTCCTTGTCCATTTGCTTGATTGCAGACTCGAGTGTCGCGACCGCCTCAATTAAATCCTCCGCCTGCGAGTCCAAATAATTTTTCCGCTCGGACGCACCACTTAACTCCTCTAATGCTGCCATGTTTACCGCGCCAAGCGACTGTATGCTCTTCGTCAATCGCCCTACGCTTTCGCTTGCCACATCAACATCGAATAAATCATCTAGCTCACGCAGGATCTCCTCGATATTCGCCTCTGACTCACGGAGAAGCTGTTCGATATTGTCTGCAGCGATTCGATACTCCTGCTCCTTCAAGCGTAGATCACTCTCCCGATCCTTTATTGGTTGAAGTTCCGAATTAGCAGCTGATCGCACGTTTTCAGCGCCGCTTAACTTTTGGTCTGTCGCAGCAAGAGCGTCTCTTTGTTTTCGCAAGACATCTTCAGCCGCCGCTTTCTTGGTTAGAGCTATTTCTAAACTCTTCACCTGTTCCGCTTCTTCGTTTGTCGACAGCTCATTGTTGAGATTCTCTGAATCAGAGTCAAGCCTAACAAAATTTCTATAAACGCCACTAAGTTCTTTATTCAATTCTTCTATTTTTGTTCCAATAGATTTTGCATGAAAAGCTTTCTCTTGATGAGCCAAGGCTAGTGAGGCCACACGATCGCGGAGGGAGAGTAACTCAGCCTCTTTTTGTTGTAGTAATTTTGAATGTGCAGCATTATCACTGTCTAGTTTTTGTAACCCGACAGAAGCTTCTTGTAATTCAGCCTCAACAGTCTCGCTTTTATTCTTCTCGTGTTTTTCAAATACGCCGATTTCTGCTAACTCTTCATCAATAGACGCAAGTCGTTCCGCTGTTCTTTCATTCAAATCATTTAAACGAAGATAATTAACCCGCTCTTCATGAAGTTTCTCTTTTTTTGAAGATACATGCTTCCTAGAGGCAACAAGGTTTTCTCGCAACTGAGATATCAATGCGTGATTGCTCGCTATCTTAGTAGAGATCTGTTCAATATCCTGATCGAGACTCAACGCCTCCTTATGGAGTCTTTCCAATTCCTGCTGACGAGCGAGCATTCCATGTTTATCGTCTGGGGCAAAAAGAACCAATCCTTCGAAACTAAGAACATCCCCTTTTCGATTTACTATTCGCATGCCAGGTTTAATCAAAGAAGAATGCTCAATCGTTAGCGCCTCGCTGGTGGATAAAAATACGTTTCCTAACGCATTCTCTAAAAAATGACGTACCGATTCATCTTCTACTGAAATAACACTAATTAATGGTGCGAGATCGCTTGCTGCCGGGGAAATATTGTCCTCGCGCTCGGGAAATGTACGTTTCCTGAATGACGCTTTCGTAGGTAGCGGCTCGTCTGGCTTTAAAACAAGATTCATGTTATCCAGCCCCACGCTGACCAACCAATCGCCAAGAATCGCCTCTACCGCGTCTCCCCAGCCATCCTCAACTCTGATGGCCTGCCATAATTGTTTCTCACCACTTACCCCGATTCGTTCCAACCAGGAATCAAGCTTTTCGGAATCAGAGGCTCTGTCCTGAAGCTCTTCTAACGCTCGAGACTTCGCTTCTACACGCGCATGTTCAATCCTGAATTGATCCAGCTTGGCCGCTAGAGATCCACGATGCTCTTCTTGACGCTCAAGTTCTTGCTCGGCATCTAATAAGCTTTGATTGTCCTGCATCAGCTCACTATCTAGAACATCAAGTGACTGGCGCATAGCAATCAGGCTCGCCGAATCCGGTGATATTAGTGCGTCTTTTTCTGCTATTAGCTTGCTTTTTCTACTCTCTAACTGAGCCAAAGAATCGTTAATATGCGTTTTACTTGAAGCAGTAACTTCAACCTGTCTTTTTGCTTGGGAGAGTTCTTGCTCCTTCTGGGCTGAGGTCGCTCTGAGTTCATTGAAGGCAGTTTCCAATTCTGGAAGTTGACCGCGGTGCGCGTCGAGTGCGTTGAATGCATCCTTATTAGCTGAATCAGCATCCAACTTATCAGCCCTTGCACCCCAAACATCTTTCTCCAAAAGATAGAGAGACTCCTTAAGCCGTTCACGCTCTTTTTTGATTTGTTGTAGTTGAGTTTGCGTACGCCGTCGGTTTTCTCGAAGGTATTCAATTGCCTGCTCTAGTTTTGCTACCTCCGAATTCGCCTCGTAAACGCCGCCCTGTGCTTCGTTGACTACCTCGATCGCTACGTTTCGCTCTTCTTTGATCTTTTCTATATCTAACTCAGCGGCCCTCAGCTTGGCGACTTGCTTTTCTATCTCATTTTTAGCAGCTTCCAAGTCCACTTTTACCGATTCACGCAGATTATCGGCATCCCGCTTCTTAAAGACCCAGACCTTCTCCTGCGTATGCTTCAACTCAGCCTGCAATTCGTTAAATTTTTCCGCCTTTTTCGCCTGATTTTCTAAATGTCGCAGCTGCTTATCAAGCTCCCCTCTGATGTCTTCAACCCTGGAGAGATTTTCCCTTGTATCCTTTAATCTCAATTCGGTTTCTCTACGCCGCTCCCTGTATTTTGAAACGCCGGCTGCCTCCTCGAGAAAAGCTCTCATATCTTCTGGCTTTGCTTCGATAATTCGCGAAATCATCCCCTGCTCAATAATCGCGTAGCCTCTTCCCCCTAAACCCGTGCCAAGAAATATGTCGGCAACATCCCGCCGTCTCACATGCTGGTTATTGATGTAATAGCTCGAAGCACCTTCTCTCTCTAAAATACGCTTAACAGAAATCTCTGAGTATTCAGACCAAGGCCCCGTTAATCTCCCCAAGCTATTATCAAAAACTAACTCCACACTGGCTCGGGAAACCGGCTTGCGGTCAGTCGTTCCGGCGAAGATCACGTCCTGCATATTGTCGCCTCGCAGCTGCTTCGCCGATGTTTCGCCCAATACCCATCGGACCGCGTCAATCACGTTTGACTTACCACAGCCGTTAGGTCCTACAACCCCAACGAGCTTTCCTGGAACTGGTATGTGCGTTGGATCTACAAAGGATTTAAAACCGGCTAATTTTATGTGCGTGAGGCGCAAAGCTATACCTACTCAATCTCGTTATAATTCTGTACTTTAACGTAGAAATCTACCGTTCTACCAGCAACCAAGAGCATACCATCATCGACGCTTCAGCATTCATAAAACATGCCTAAAAAGACTAAAAATTCCTTGGAAACATTTCCAAACCCAAATCCAAAAAGAGATTTTTGGATCAGGATGCAAATCCCTGAATTTACGTGTCTTTGCCCAAAAACTGGGCAACCCGACTTTGCTACACTCCATCTGGACTACATTCCCGATAAAACGTGCGTGGAATTGAAAAGTTTAAAACTCTACATGTGGTCTTTTAGAGATAGAGGCGCGTTCCACGAGGCTGTGACCAATGAAATACTCGATACGCTTTCAAATTGCACAAAACCGAAGTACATGCGTCTCACGGCAAAATTCTATGTGCGAGGTGGAATATTTACGACTGTCGTTGTGGATCACACCAAAAAGGGTTACACACTCAAGCAACCCCTCCAACTAGTATTTAATGGAAATGGCCAATCAACGTATACGTAATTGGGTCTTTTGGATTAAAGGGTAGCGCCACCACCAACCTCAATAACTGCTCCGTTTACGTACTTCGATTCATCTGAAGCAAGGAAAGCATAAACATTCGCCACTTCCTCTGGCTTGCCGAGACGACCAGCAGGAATTCGTGAAATTATTGAGTCCATCACCTTCGGGGGAATATCTTTCAGAATATCGGTTTCGACCATACCCGGACAAACTGCGTTAGCACGTATGCCCGCCCTTGCGAACTCCCTCGCCCAGGTCTTCGCCATACCAATCACGCCAAATTTACTGGCGGCATAGTTGGTTTGACCAAAATTTCCGTATATCCCCACTATTGAAGACACGTTAATTATCGAACCGGATTTTTGCTCAAGCATCGTGGGTAAGACTGCCTGAGCACAGTTATAGGTTCCTTTCAAATTAACATTAATCACAGAGTCAAATTGATCTTCGCTCATGTTCATCATTCGCGCATCGCGAACAATACCCGCATTATTTACCAACACATCTATCGCGCCGAATGTGATTCTCGCAAGCTCAACCATCTTCGCGACCGAATCTCTATTCGTGACATCTACATGACATCCCAAAGCAGCATTACCGAATTTCTCAAATGACGAAATACAAACATCTATCGCATTCTCGTCGACGTCACAAACTAGAACCTTGGCTCCTTCGTTCAGAAATTTTTCAGCTGTAGCTCTTCCAATTCCCTTCGCGGAGCCAGTCACGATACATACCTTACCCTCTAGTCTCATCATCAAACCTAACCTTCCCCGTTATCAATATTTACGCTGGTACCCACATCGACAAGATCAAATAGTTCTACCAAATCAGCGTTTCGCATCCTGATGCAACCAATCGACCCCGGAATACCCATTTCCACATCGTCTGGCGCACCATGTATGTATATAAAACGTCGCATAGTGTCCACTTGACCTAACCGATTGACCCCTAACTCACAACCAGAAAGCCACATGATCCTCGTTAAAATCCAGTCCCTTTGGGGAAATTGGTCTCTCAAGTTGCTATTAAATATTTCTCCAGTTCTTCTCCGCCCTACAAATACAGCATTACTCGGTGCCCCATCTCCAATTTTTGCGCGAATATAATGCTTGCCAATGGGTGTTTTATAGCTGCCCATCTCCTGCCCGACACCATACTTCGATGTTGAAACGAGATAACTTTTTATACACACTCCATTGACACTGTCGGTAACGCCAAGTGTCTGATCTTTTATATTTACCCCAATGCACAACATCTATCTGCGCTCTCGAAAGAAATCCTTCAATAATGAGGCGCATTCATGATCCATGAAGCCACCCTTTACGACAGTATGATGGTTGATTTGCGAGACATCAAAGATGTTCAAAATCGATCCCGCAGCACCTGTTTTCGGGTCAAACGCCCCAAAAACCAGGTTAGCTATTCGAGCTGAAGCGATTGCACCTGCACACATCGCACAGGGCTCAAGGGTGACATACAAATCACACTCGACTAATCGGTAATTTCCAAGATGTTTCGCTCCATCTCTAAGCACTTTGATTTCCGCATGCGCAGTAGGATCTATATCCTCAATAGGAGAATTTCCAGATCGAGCGATAATCTTATTATGATGCACCAGCACAGCACCTACTGGCACCTCATTATTTTTTGCGGCGAGTTTTGCCTCCTCGATGGAAGCTCTCATAAAAGCTTCTGTTGAATTTAATTCGGACACAGAGCCAGGTAATCAGTTAACGCTTACAAGCAACTTTCCGAGATTCTTTCCCTCGAGCAACCCGAGAAACGCAGAAGGTGCGTTCTCTATTCCATCAACAATATCTTCGACGTACTTTATTTTCTCGTTATTTACTAACGGCCCAACTTCACTTAAAAATTTTGGATATAAATCCCAATGATTAAGAATTATGAAGCCGTTAATTGACAATCTTTTCACCAAGATAGATCGCCACACTTTTGACAAATCCATATTATCTTCGCTTTGCTTTTGATCGTACCAGGCAATCGTGCCACAAACGGGTATTCGCCCAAAGTCATTCATCAGAGGTAAAACTGAGTTCAGCACGAGGCCACCAACGTTTTCGAAGTAAATATCAACTCCATCAGTAGCCACACTATTCAGACTCGATCTCAAATCCTTCGCGGATGAAAAACTACGATGATTCAAACATTCACTAAATTCGAACTCATCCTTTACCAAAGCACACTTTTCGTCAGATCCAGCGATACCAATAGCTTTTAGGCCGTATTGTCCGGCGAGTTGCCCAACCATTGAACCAACAGGCCCAGATGCCGCCCCTACCACTAGGGTTTCACCATTTTTTGGACGCCCAAAATGATTAAGCCCGAACCAACCGGTAAAGCCCGGCATACCGAGGACACCAAGGGCGGTGGTAGGTTTAGCATGCGTTCCACTAATATTTAATAATGAGTCGCCATCTAAAATGGAATATTGCGTCCACCCCGTACGACCCTTCACGATATCCCCGACATTAAACCGTGGATCACGACTCTCAACGACAGTTCCTACTCCCTCTCCTCCATCACCCCACCGATCGGAACTGGAGCAGCATAGCTTTTGCTATCGTCCATTCTTCCGCGCATGTACGGGTCGAGAGAAAAGTGAGAGACTTTTATCAAAACCTCATTTTCAGCTAACGCTTGAATCTCCGCATCAACAACTGAGAAATTACCAACGCTCGCTGCCCCATCAGGCCGACTTGCTAAAACAACTTGTTTGAATTTCATTTTTGTTCTCGATTAATAACTAAACAGAGGAGGCAAAAAAACCAATCAGTCGATAATAGCGTTAAATGTCGCACTAGGGCGCATAGCGCCAGAGACTTTTTCAGCGTTCGGGCGGTAGTATCCACCGATATCAACCTCAGAGCCTTGGCATTTTCTAAGATCCTCTACGATCTTTTGCTCATTTTCTAATAGGGCCGATGCTATGGGTTGAAAAGACTTGGCCAACTCCACGTCCTTAGTCTGTTCCGCAAGAGCCTTTGCCCAATACTGCGCGAAATAAAAATGGCTCTCTCGGTTGTCAGCCTCTCCCACTTTACGTGAAGGGGATCTATCAAAATCCAGAATAGCTTGCGTGGCCTGCTCAGCAGCTTCACCGAGAACAGCTGCTTTCGCATTTCCATTTTGATTCGCTAGAAAATTCAAACTCTCCCCAAGCGCGCAGAACTCACCGAGCGAGTCCCATCTCAAGTGGTTCTCCTTCGTGAACTGCTGAACATGCTTGGGGCGCAGAACCTCCAGCCCCAGTCTCAAACAAACCACCACCTTGCATTAGTTTGACAATCGAGAGCATTTTGGCGGAAGTTCCAAGCTCAAGTATCGGGAAAAGATCGGTGAGGTAATCACGCAAAACATTACCAGTAATCGCGATACTGTCTTCGCCTTTTGTTATCGTTTCTAACGTGGCTCGCGTAGCTTGTCTCGGAGCTAATATTTTGAATTTATTCGATACTTTTTTGTTCGAGTACACGCTCTACCGTTTTGATTAGCTCCGCGTCATGAGCACGGTTCGCGTCCAACCAGAAGATTGCCTCAGACCCGGTAAGGGCCTGCCTCTCGATCCCTAGGTTTATCCAATCCTCGATTGGCGCTTTTTTTGTCAACGAAGATCGCCAAATATCCCCCTTTTCGACACGATGCTCGAATAACACAACTCCGTTTTGAGAAACGTACCGAATCCGGCCATTTGATTTTGCCTCAAAGGTCGTAGGATGAGACCCATATTCCTCCGCTTTCTGGGCCATTAAACCTACGTTCGCCACCGCACCAGCAGTTCTCGGATCAAGCGCACCATGTTCTTTAAAAAACTTTATCGTCTCATCATAAATTGGAGCATAGCAATTATCAGGAATGACGCACTTGACATCTTGCTCGTCTCCATCTGGCCCCCAACCGATCCCGCCAGCTCGAATAACAGCCGGCATTGATGCGTCAATAATAACGTCGGAGGGAACATGTAAATTCGTTATTCCCCGGTTACTATCTACCATGTAGAGTTTTGGGCCGTTAATCATCGCGCCTGCTACGTCATCAAGGACTTCTTGGTGATCTTTGAGACGAGAGAGCATGTCCCCTAAACCTGCATTGGGGTCTGCTCCAACCAAATCGAGTATTTCGGAGTGCTTACTAAAAACTTCATCAAAGAATACTGAAACAACGTGCCCGAAAATAATAGGATCGGATACCTTCATCATGGTAGCTTTTAGATGAACCGAGAAGAGAATGTTTTCCTTTTTTGCATCCTCTATTTGCTGTTTCAAAAACTCTCTAAGCGATCGCACACTTAGGAAACTTGCATCAACAACTGCCCCCTCTTGCAAATCGATATTTTTCTTAAGAGGAAATGTTCCGCCATCATCGGACACAAACTCAATCGACGCGGGTCCTACCTCGTCTGCAGATATCGTTCTCGATTTTTCATTTGCGTAGAAATCACTGCCGCTCATCGAGGCAACATGCGTTTTTGAAGATGCGCTCCACTCCCCCATGGAGTGAGGATTGTTTTTTGCATACTGTTTAACAGCCTTAGCAGCCCTTCTGTCTGAATTGCCCTCTCTCAGCACTGGATTGACTGCGGATCCCTTAATAGCGTCATATTTTTTTCTTATTTCTTTTTGAATTTCATCCTTTGGCTCCTCAGGATAATCTGGTATTGAACGCCCTTGCGCTTGCAATTCTTTTATTGCCGCAACCAGCTGAGGGACGGATGCCGAAATATTTGGCAGCTTAATTACATTTGCTTCTCTTGTTTTCACGATTCGATCTAGAGCTGCAAGGTCGTCGGTATCATCCGATCCTTCTGGGAAAGCCGCTATGATTCGCCCAGCCAATGATATATCCATTGTTCCAACTGAAATTCCTGCTAACGAGCAAAACTTTTTAATGATTGGGAGAAGCGATGCGCTCGCCAACTCCGGAGCTTCATCTACGATGGTGTAGACGATATCAACATTCGAATTTTTTGATGCCATTTTTAACTTTTTCCTCGCTAGTTCTGAGACATTCCCTCTATCCCTCCGAGGGAAAACTTCCAAAACCCCACATCATACCTCACTGAAGCCTCTCCCTCCTTCGCAGAAATTAAATATCGCAACAATAAAAACAAACAAAATATGTTGCGTTCTAACATATTTTTTTAAAAATTGTTTTATATTACAAAATATTACCAAAATAAAATATATAACATATTGTTTTATTTATATAATATTTTTAATAAGAAAATATTTTGCATCGCCGTATTTTTTTCTTTAACTTCTTAGTCAAGGGACAAACAAGCATTACGATAAATCCCGACCTACCAACCTATAAAAATGGAGATGGGGTATGACTAGAGAGACACAAATTAAACAATTAGAGCAGGACTGGGCAGAAAACCCACGTTGGAAAAATGTTACTCGCCCGTACACCGCTGAAGACGTAGTTCGTTTAAGAGGTTCGATAAATATCGAGCACACCTTAGCAAAAATCGGTTCTGAAAAACTATGGAAACGAGTCAATGAAGAGCCATTCGTTAATTCACTAGGCGCCCTCACCGGGAATCAAGCTATGCAACAGGTACGAGCAGGTTTAAAAGCGATTTATCTCTCTGGATGGCAAGTGGCTGCTGATGCGAATTTATCAGGTGAGATGTACCCAGATCAATCACTCTACCCCGTGAATAGCGTCCCCTCGATTGTTAAAAAAATTAACTGTGCGCTCTTGAGAGCCGATCAGATTCAACATTCTGAAGGTGGTAATGAAATTGACTGGTTAACCCCTATAGTTGCCGATGCAGAAGCAGGGTTTGGTGGAGTGCTAAATGCATTTGAACTCATGAAGGCGATGATTGAAGCAGGCGCATCTGGCGTTCACTTTGAAGACCAACTGGCGTCGGCAAAGAAATGTGGTCACATGGGGGGTAAAGTTTTAGTCCCAACACAGGAGGCTGTTCAGAAGCTTATTGCCGCCCGCCTTGCCGCTGACACAATGGGGGTTCCGACCGTTCTTTTAGCAAGAACTGATTCGGAAGCCGCAAACCTCCTGACCTCAGATATAGACGACAACGACAAACCTTTCTGCACAGGAGAAAGAACGTCAGAGGATTCTTCCGAGTAATGAACGGCATTCAGCAGGCAATCTCAAGAGGATTGGCATACGCTCCTTACGCAGATTTAATTTGGTGCGAGACAGGCACACCAGATCTTGAATTTGCCAAAAAATTTGCTGATGCAATTCACAAAGAATATCCAGACCAGCTGCTCGCTTACAACTGCTCTCCCTCCTTCAACTGGAAAAAGAATCTAGACGACTCAACGATCGCCAAATTCCAACGAGAGCTTGGGGCAATGGGTTATAAGTTCCAATTCATAACACTTGCTGGCTTCCATGCTCTTAATCACTCGATGTTTGAGTTAGCGCATGGGTATGCTAGAGATAACATGTCTGCCTATGTCAAGCTCCAAGAAGCTGAGTTTTCTTCTGAAAATAAAGGATATACAGCAACACGTCATCAGCATGAAGTTGGAACAAGCTACTTTGATGATGTTATGCAAGTAGTCCAAGCAGGAAAATCGTCAGTGACAGCTATCTCCGGCTCCACCGAGGAAGAGCAATTTGCGTAATTGACGCAACGTATGAATGCCATAGAAGTATTCTCTGTGGCATTCATACAGTTAGTACATGATGTTGCCCACCATCCACAACAATGGTTTGGCCAGAAACAAAAGCTGCTAGATCTGACAGCAGATAAACAGCGGTCCCTACCAAATCCTCTGGGCGCTGCTCACGAGATATCGCACGCGCTTTTAAAAAGCTCTGCTGCCACTCAATGGGCCGATTCTTTGTCGCGTCAGTAATAACAAAACCTGGAGCGATCGCATTAACGCGTACATTGGCAGACCCACACTCCTTGGCAAGGCCTTTGGTCATCGACAAAACCGCGCCTTTCGTTGCGACGTAGTGAAGATATCCCGGCTGACCAGCAACAGCCACGACTGATGAAATGTTAATAATGCTTCCTCCATTACCAGAGCGCATATGAGGCATCACAGACTTACAACATTGCCAAATTCCCTTAACGTTTACATCAAAGATTCGATCCCAAACTGCGATGTCAATTTCTTCAAATGGCGTTAACTTAACCTCTCTAAAGTAAGCTGCGTTATTTATCAGGCCATCGACACTTCCAGCCCATTCCTTCGCAAATTTAGCCATCTCATCAGTCGAGGACTGATCGCTCACATCAACTTTCACGTACTCCGCTTGCCCGCCCGAATTTCTTATAAGGTCGACTGTTTCATTTCCCGG